>NZ_JBFAWL010000001.1:755248-913955 GCF_040680275.1 Streptomyces sp. NPDC052079 | reverse complement strand
CGAACTCACCGGGGACGCCGCCTCCTACATGCGGCCCAACTTCTTCACCAACACCCCCGACATCCTGCACGCCTACCTCCAGCACGGCGGCCGCCCCGCCTTCGAGGTCCGCGCCGTCCTGGCCGCCACCCTCTCCCCCTCCTGGGGCATCTACAGCGGCTACGAACTGTGCGAGAACACCCCCCTGCGCGAAGGCAGCGAGGAATACCTCCACAGCGAGAAGTACCAGCTCCGCCCCCGCGACTGGGACACCGCCGAACGCCAGGGCCGCACCCTCACCCCCCTCATCACCCGGCTCAACACCATCCGCCGGGACAATCCCGCCCTGCGGCAACTGCGCGACCTCCACTTCCACCACGCGGACCAGGACGCGGTCGTCGCGTACTCGAAGCGGAAGGGTTCGAACACCGTTCTGGTGGTCGCCAACCTCGACCCCCACCACACCCAGGAGGCCACGGTCTCGTTGGACATGCCGCAACTCGGCCTGGACTGGCATGAGTCGGCACCGGTGCGCGACGAGCTCACCGGCGAGACCTACTCATGGGGCAGGGCCAACTATGTGCGTCTCGGCCCGGGCGGGGCACATGTACTCGTCGTCGGCCAGGGGTCCGGGGAAGGGCTCCCCGACGAGCACGGCAGGGTTCTGCGACCGTCCACCCCGCAGATCGGAGGGTCACCCACCACATGATCGTCAACGAGCCCGTTCCGGACACCTTCGAGGACACCCCCGCCAAGGACCGGGACCCCGACTGGTTCAAACGAGCCGTCTTCTACGAGGTCCTGGTCCGCTCCTTCCAGGACAGCAACGGTGACGGCATCGGCGACCTCAAGGGCCTGACCGCCAAGCTGGACTATTTGCAGTGGCTGGGCGTCGACTGCTTATGGCTGCCGCCCTTCTTCAAGTCGCCGCTGCGCGACGGCGGCTACGACGTCGCCGACTACACCTCCGTCCTGCCCGAGTTCGGCGACCTCGCCGACTTCGTCGACTTCGTCGACTCGGCCCATCAGCGCGGCATGCGCGTGATCATCGACTTCGTCATGAACCACACCAGCGACCAGCATCCGTGGTTCCAGGAGTCGAGAAACGATCCCGACGGACCGTACGGCGACTACTACATCTGGGCCGACGACGACAAGCAGTTCCAGGACGCGCGGATCATCTTCGTCGACACCGAGGCGTCCAACTGGACGTACGACCCCGTACGCAAGCAGTACTACTGGCACCGCTTCTTCTCGCATCAGCCGGACCTCAACTACGACAACCCGGCGGTGCAGGAGGAGATGATCTCCGCGCTGAAGTTCTGGCTGGACCTGGGGATCGACGGCTTCCGGCTGGACGCGGTGCCGTACCTGTACCAGCAGGAGGGGACGAACTGCGAGAACCTCCCGAAGACCCACGCGTTCCTGAAGCGGGTCCGCAAGGAGATCGACACCCACTACCCGGACACGGTGGTGCTGGCGGAGGCCAACCAGTGGCCGGAGGACGTCGTCGACTACTTCGGCGACTACGCCGCCGGCGGCGACGAGTGCCACATGGCCTTCCACTTCCCCGTCATGCCCCGCATCTTCATGGCCGTACGGCGCGAGTCCCGCTACCCGGTCTCCGAGATCCTCGCCAAGACCCCGGCCATCCCCTCGGGATGCCAGTGGGGCATCTTCCTGCGCAACCACGACGAGCTGACCCTGGAAATGGTCACCGACGAGGAACGCGACTACATGTGGGCGGAGTACGCCAAGGACCCCCGCATGCGCGCCAACATCGGCATCCGGCGCAGGCTCGCCCCACTGTTGGACAACGACCGCAACCAGATCGAGCTGTTCAACGCGCTGCTGCTGTCCCTGCCGGGGTCGCCGATCATCTACTACGGCGACGAGATCGGCATGGGCGACAACATCTGGCTCGGTGACCGCGACGCGGTGCGCACGCCCATGCAGTGGACCCCGGACCGCAACGCCGGATTCTCCTCCTCCGACCCGGGCCGGCTCTTCCTGCCGACGATCATGGATCCGGTCTACGGCTACCAGGTGACCAACGTCGAGGCGTCCATGGCGTCCCCGTCGTCCCTGCTGCACTGGACCCGGCGGATGATCGAGATCCGCAAACAGAACCCGGCCTTCGGCCTCGGCTCCTACACCGAGCTGCCCTCCTCCAACCCCGCGGTCCTCGCCTTCCTGCGCGAGGCCCCGCCGAACGGGGAGAACGAGGACGATCTGGTGCTCTGCGTGAACAACTTCTCACGCTTCGCACAGCCCACGGAGCTGGATCTCAGCGCTTTCGCGGGGCGGCACCCGGTCGAGCTGTTCGGCGGGGTGCGTTTCCCGGCCGTCGGCGAGCTGCCGTATCTGCTGACCCTCGGGGGGCACGGCTTCTACTGGTTCCGGCTCCGCAAGGACGCCGCGTAGAACCCGGGCGGGACGGTTTTCACCGGCTCGCCCTGGGCACGCATCAGTAACACCCCGCCCACCGGCGGCGCCCCCTGCGGCGCGCCGAAAGAGGGGAGAGGACGCGACGCCATGTCGGAAGCCGTCACACGCACCGCCACGACACCGCCCGGCCTCCTTGCGTCACTGGATCCACTGCTGAGGGAGTGGCTGCCGCGGCAGCGCTGGTTCGCGGGCAAGGGCCGCCCAGTCACCGGGTTCGACCTGGTCGCGGCCACCGAACTGCTGCCGTCCACCGCCAAGCTGGGCCTGTACCACCTGCTGGTGCGCGCCCACCAGCCGCTCCAGCCCGGCCACGGCGGCCATGAGTGGCCCGGCAACTGCTACCAGCTGCTCATAGGCGTGCGCGAGGCGCTGCCACCCCGGCTGGCGCCCGCGCTGATCGGCCATATGACCCGGGGCCCGCTGGCCGGACGGACGGTCTACGAGGCCCTGCACGACACCCGGCCCGCCGAACTGCTCCTGGAGGCCCTGCGCACCCAGGCCCGGATCGGCGGGCTTCGCTTCGAGCGGGACCCGCACCAGGAGATCCGCCCCGGCCTGGTACCGCGCCTGATGACCGCGGAGCAGTCCAACTCGTCGGTCGTCTACGGAGATACGTTCATTCTGAAGCTGTTCCGCCGGATCGTGCCCGGCACCAACCCCGACCTGGAGCTGCCGCTGGTGCTGGCCCGGGAGGGCTGCTCCCGGGTGCCGCCGCCGACGGCCTGGATGGTCGCGGACCCGGACGTCTCTCCCGGCGCGCCGCCCTCGGCCGAGCCGTACGTCCTGGGGGTGCTCCAGCCGTATGTGCAGGGTGCGACGGACGGCTGGGAACTGGCGCTGCGGGAGCTCGCCAAGGGCGAGGACTTCGTCGCCGAGGCGCGGGCCCTGGGGCGGGCCACCGCCGAGGTGCACATCGCGCTGGCCCGCGCGCTGCCGACGGTCACGCTCGGCCACACCCAGCTCCGCTCCATGGTCGACGGCATGAGGGCGCGGCTGGACGCGGCGATGCACGCGGTGCCGACGCTGCGGCCGTACGCGGACGGGCTCCGTTCCGCGTACACGGCGCTGGACGACCTGGCCGCCGAGGGCCACACCTGGACGGCCCAGCGGGTGCACGGCGATCTGCATCTCGGGCAGTGTCTGCGCTCCCCGGCGGGAGAGTGGTCGCTGATCGACTTCGAGGGGGAGCCGGACCGGCCGCTGGCCGAGCGGCGGATGCCGCAGCCGGCGGTGCGCGACGTCGCCGGAATGCTGCGCTCCTTCGACTATGCGGCGCGTTCGGTGGACCCGCCGCAGCCGGAGTGGGCCGAGCACTGCCGGGCGGCGTACTGCTCCGGGTACGCGGAGACCGCGGGCCGCGATCCGCGCACGGAGCCGGTGCTGCTGCGCGCGTGCGAGACCGACAAGGCGGTGTACGAGGTGGTCTACGAGGCCCGGCACCGCCCCGACTGGCTCCCCGTCCCGATGGCCGCGGTGCGGCGGCTGGCCGCGGCCGACCTTCCCTGACCTGACCCGATCCGATCCGATCCGTCCTTCGTCCAGGAGGCTTCGCCCAGTGACCCCCCGCCCCGAGTCCAGCGGTTCGCATCCGGAGCAGCCGGCCGAGCAGCGGCTCACCGAGCCGCCGGCGCCCGCACGGAAAAAGGCAGCCGTGAAGAAGGACAGTGCGCACAAGACCCCGGCGAAGAAGAGCGCCGCGGCGGCGAAGGCCACGGCCAAGAAGGCGGCGACCGAGAAGACGACGGTGAAGAAGGCGGTGAAGAAGGCGACGAAGCGGGCGACACAGATCGCCGTCTCCCCCGCCGTGGACGCCGCCGACCGGGAGCGGCTGCTGAACGGCACCCACCACGCCCCGCACTCCGTGCTCGGCGCGCATCCGGTGCCCGGCGGGGTCGTCTTCCGGGCGTTCCGGCCGTACGCCCTGGCGGTGACCGTGCTCTCCGGGGGACTGACCGTCGAACTGCACGACGACGGTGACGGGTTCTTCTCGGCTCTGCTGCCGCTGCGGGAGGTCCCGGCGTACCGGCTGCTGGTGTCGTACGAGGGGACGACCCAGGAGACCGAGGACGCCTACCGCTTCCTGCCGACGCTCGGCGAGCTCGACCTGCATCTGATCGGCGAGGGCCGGCACGAGGAGCTGTGGACGGTGCTGGGCGCGCACCCGATGACGCACCAAGGGGTCACCGGCACCCGCTTCTCGGTGTGGGCGCCGAACGCCCGCGGAGTGCGGGTGGCGGGCTCCTTCAACTTCTGGGACGGCACCGGCTTTCCCATGCGGTCGCTGGGCTCGACGGGGGTGTGGGAGCTGTTCGTGCCGGGGATCGGCGAGGGCGAGCTGTACAAGTTCGAGATCACCCGCCCCGACGGCTCCCGGACCCTGCGCGCCGACCCGCTGGCCCGCCGCACCGAGGTGCCGCCGGCGACGTCGTCGGTCATCACCTCCTCCACGTACGAGTGGGGCGACGCGGAGTGGCTGGAGCGGCGGGCGGAGGTGCCCGCGCACCGGGCGCCGTTCTCGGTGTACGAGGTCCATCTACCATCCTGGCGACCGGGTCTGACCTACCGTCAGCTGGCGGAGCAACTCCCCGCCTACGTCAAGGACCTCGACTTCACCCACGTCGAGCTGATGCCGGTCGCCGAGCATCCCTTCGGCGGCTCCTGGGGTTACCAGGTCACCGGGTTCTACGCGCCCACGGCCCGGCTCGGCACCCCCGACGACTTCCGATACCTGGTCGACGCCCTGCACCGGGCCGGCATCGGGGTACTGATGGACTGGGTGCCCGCGCACTTCCCGCGCGACGAGTGGGCGCTGGCGGAGTTCGACGGCCGGCCGCTCTACGAGCACGAGGATCCGCTGCGGGCCGCGCACCCCGACTGGGGCACCCTGGAGTTCGACTTCGGCCGGCGCGAGGTGCGCAACTTCCTGGTGGCCAACGCCCTGTACTGGTGCGAGGAGTTCCACATCGACGGGCTGCGGGTGGACGCGGTCGCCTCGATGCTCTACCTGGACTACTCGCGGGAGCCGGGCCAGTGGACGCCGAACGAGCACGGCGGCCGGGAGAACCTGGACGCGGTGGCGTTCCTGCAGGAGATGAACGCGACCGTGTACCGCAGGGTGCCGGGGGTCGTGACGATCGCGGAGGAGTCCACGGCGTGGGACGGCGTCACCCGGGCCACCCACCACAAGGGCCCGAGCGGCTTCGGCGGGCTGGGGTTCGGGCTGAAGTGGAACATGGGCTGGATGCACGACTCGCTGCAGTACATGAGCCATGAGCCGGTCCATCGCCGGTACCACCACGGCGAGATGACGTTCTCGATGGTGTACGCCTACAGCGAGAACTACGTGCTGCCGATCTCCCATGACGAGGTGGTGCACGGCAAGCGGTCCCTGGTGTCGAAGATGCCAGGCGACTGGTGGCAGCAGCGCGCGAACCTGCGCGCCTACCTGGCCTTCATGTGGGCCCACCCCGGCAAGCAACTGCTCTTCATGGGGCAGGAGTTCGCGCAGGGAGCGGAGTGGTCGGAGGCGCACGGCCCCGACTGGTGGCTGCTGGACCCGCAGTACGGTGCCGAGGCCGACCACCGCGGGGTGCGCGACCTGGTGCGCGACCTCAACACCGTCTACCGGAACACCCCGGCGCTGTGGCGGGGCGACACCGAGCCGTCCGGTTTCCGGTGGGTGACCGGGGACGCGGCGGAGGACAACGTGTTCGCCTTCCTGCGGTACGACGCCGACGGCTCCCCCCTGCTCGCGGTGTCCCACTTCGCGCCGGTGGTCCGGCAGGACTACCGGATCGGGGTGCCCGACGACCTGCCCGCCTGGCACGAGGCCGTGAACACCGACGCCGGCCGCTACGGCGGCGGTGACATCACGAACCCGGACCCGGTCAAGCCGGAGCCGCAGGGGTGGCACGGCTACCCGGCGAGCATCCGGCTGACCCTGCCGCCCCTGGCGACGGTATGGCTGCGCCCGGCCTGAGGCGCGGGCTCCGGCTCAGGACAGGCCCTCGGCCGGCGGCTTCGGCTCAGCCCAGGGCCTCGGCCAGCGGCTTCGGCAGCGGCTCGGTGTGCAGGACGCCGAGCCGCTGGGTGGCGCGGGTGAGCGCCACATACAGGTCGCTGGTGCCGTAGCGGCCCGGTTCCACGACGAGGACCGAGTCGAACTCCAGCCCCTTGGCCTGGCGCGGGTCGAGCAGGACGACGTCCTGCGTCAGGTCCGGCTCGGCGCCGGCCGTGACCCCCTCCAGCGGTGCGGCCAGCGCCCTGTGCAGCTCTCGCGGGGCGATGACGGCGAGACGGCCCTCGGCGGGGGTGAGCTCCGCGACGGCCTTGGCGGCGGCGCCGGGCAGGTCGTCGGTGGCCCGGGCCCAGGGGCGTACGCCCGTGGAGCGAACGGAGCCGGGCGGCTCGAACCCCGGGTGCTCGGCGCGTACCACCGCGGCGGCGACGTCCATGATCTCGGCCGGGGTGCGGTAGTTGACGCCGAGCCGGGTGTGCTTCCAGCGGTCCTCGACGTAGGGGGTGAGGATGTCCGCCCAGGAGCCGACCCCGCCCGCCTCCGAGGTCTGCGCCGGGTCGCCGACCAGGGTCATCGAGCGGGTGGGGCTGCGCCGCATGAGCAGCCGCCAGGCCATCGGGGACAGTTCCTGCGCCTCGTCGACGATGATGTGCCCGAACGCCCATGTGCGGTCGGCGGCGGCGCGTTCGGCGGCGCTGCGGTGGTCGTCCTCCTCGTGCCGTTCGGCGAAGCGTTCGGCGTCGATGATGTCGTGCGCCGACAGCACCTCGGAGGAGTCGGGGTCGTCATCCTCCTTGTCCTCGAACTCGTAGGTGCGGGAGGCGTACGAGACGTCCAGCACGCCCTGGGCGTAGGCGATCTTGTTCTGCCGCTCGCGTTCGGCGCGCTCGCGGGCGAGCCGGTCGTCCTCGCCGAGGAGTTCGGCGGCCTCGTCGAGCAGGGGCACGTCGGAGACGGTCCAGTGCCGGGTGACGGGGCGGCGGATCGCGGCGGCGTCCTCATCGGGCAGATAGCCCTCGGGGGCGGCGAGGAAGTCGGCGACCAGACGCTCCGGGGTGACCCGGGGCCACAACTGGTCGATGGCGGACCAGACCTCGGGGTTGTCGGCGAGCTCGTCGCGGATCTGCGTGATGTCGCTGGGGTCGAGCAGATTGCTGCCGTCGTAGGGGTCGGTGCCGATGCGTTCGGCAAGCATGTCGGTGAGCGCGTTGAGGATGTGGCCCTCGAAGTGCTCCCGGGCCACGTTGTGCGGCAGCTTCGCGGCCCGGGTGCGTTCCTGGGCGACGTTGACCAGGCCGTCGTCCAGCATGAGGATCTCGCGGTCGTGCTCGATCGCGATCACCGGATCGGGCAGCGCCTGCCGGTCGCGTACGACGTCGGCGAGGACGTCGGCCATCCGCGCCCCGCCCTTGACGGCGGCGGCCTCGGGGGTGTCCGTGCGGGTGGTCTTCACCCCGGGGTACAGCTCGCCGACGGTCGCCAGCAGCACCCCGGTCTCGCCGAGGCTCGGGAGCACCTGACCGATGTAGCCGAGGAACGCGGGGTTGGGGCCGACGATCAGGACGGCGCGGCGGGCCAGCAGCTCGCGGTGTTCGTAGAGCAGGAACGCGGCGCGGTGCAGGGCCACGGCGGTCTTGCCCGTGCCGGGGCCGCCCTCGACGACCATGACCCCGCGGTGCGGGGCGCGGATGATGCGGTCCTGGTCGGCCTGGATGGTGCGCACGATGTCGCTCATCCGGCCGGTGCGCGCGGAGTTGAGGGCGGCGAGCAGGACGGCGTCGCCGGTGGGGTCCTCGTGTCCGGTGCGCGTCTCGTCGCCGAGGTCGAGGATCTCGTCGTGCAGGGCGGTGACCCTGCGCCCCTCGGTGGCGATGTGCCGGCGGCGCCTGAGCCCCATCGTGGTGTGCCCGGTGGCCAGGTAGAAGGGTCGGGCGACCCGGGCGCGCCAGTCGATGAGGATCGGCGTGCGCTCGGCGTCGTCGGCGCGCAGTCCGATGCGGCCGATGTGGTGGGTCTCGCCCGAGGTGAGGTCGATCCGGCCGAAGCAGAGGGAGCCGTCCACCGCGTTCAGCGCGGCGAGCAGCCCGGAGCGCTCGGCGACCAGGATGTCCCGCTCCAGCCTGGCCTGCCGGGGGGTGTGGCCCTGCGCGAGCGCGTCCGTGACGCCGGCCTCGGCGTCATCGCGCAGGGCGTCCACGCGTGCGTACAGTCCGTCGATGAATTCCTGTTCCTGCCGCAATTCATCGTCCGGAAATTCGGTGTTTGACAATTCCGCTCCCGCCCGGATATACTGTGCTCACTGAACTTCACCGTGACTTCTTTCTTGCGAAGTCGCGAACCAGTAAATATACGCAAAGAAAACCCCCGGGCGCAATTAGCCGGGGGTTTATTTGTGTCGGAATCGTGTCCGCATGCGTCGTATCGGGATTGGCGCCCCCATTCAGCGGAAGCGAAGGGCCGGGCGGTCGGGCTCACGGGGGAAGGAGCCCGGCCGCCCGGCCGTGGGGGGAGGCTCGGCAGGGTCATGCCGGGCCTCCGGTGCCGGGCGGCAGGGCTACGGGGGAGCGCCCTGCCGCCCGGGGTCTGCGGGAAGCGGTGCGGGCCGTCAGGCCTTGGCCAGCTCCTTCTCGCCGCCCGGCTCGGCCTGCTCGGCTGCGGAGCCGTCCGCGTCGCCCGCGCCGCCGTGGTCGTCCAGGAGCGTCTGCTCGTCGAAGGGGGCACGGCCCGCGAGGACCTCGTCCACCCGGTCCCGGTCGATCTCCTTGGTCCAGGTGCCGATCAGGACGGTGGCGATGGCGTTGCCCGCGAAGTTGGTCAGGGCGCGGGCCTCGCTCATGAAGCGGTCGATGCCCACGATGAGGCCGATGCCGTCCACCAGGGCGGGCTTGTGCGACTGCAGACCGCCGGCCAGCGTGGCGAGCCCCGCACCGGAGACACCGGCGGCGCCCTTCGAGGCGACCAGCAGGAAGAGCAGCAGCGGGATCTGCTCGCCGATCGACATCGGGGTGCCCATGGCGTCGGCGATGAACAGCGAGGCCATGGTCATGTAGATCATGGTGCCGTCGAGGTTGAACGAGTAGCCGGTCGGGACGGTGATGCCGACCACCGGCTTGCTGACGCCGAGGTGCTCCATCTTCGCGATGAGGCGCGGCAGCGCCGACTCCGAGGACGAGGTGGACAGGATCAGCAGGAACTCGCGGCCCAGGTACTTCAGGAGCGAGAAGACGTTCACGCCCGCGATGACCCGCAGCAGCGTGCCCAGCACCAGGAAGATGAACAGGACGCAGGTGAGGTAGAAGCCGAGCATCAGCACGGCCAGGCTCTTGAGCGCGTCGACGCCGGCCGAGCCGGTGACCGCCGCGATGGCGCCGAAGGCACCGATCGGGGCCGCCCACATGATCATCGCCAGGACGCGGAAGACCAGCCGCTGGATGTGCTCGACGCCGCGCAGCACGGGCTGTCCGGCGGAGCCCATGGCCTGCAGGGCGAAGCCGCAGAGCAGGGCGATCAGCAGGGTCTGCAGGACCTCGCCCGCGGTGAAGGCGGAGACGATCGTGGTCGGGATGATGCCCATCAGGAAGTCGACGGTGCTCTTGGCCTCCGCGTCGACCTGCGCCTGGCCGGTCTCCTTGACCGCGTCGGTCACCGCCAGGCCCGTGCCCGGGTCCAGGATGTTGCCGACGACGAGGCCGATGGCGAGTGCCACGACCGACATCACCAGGAAGTAGCCCAGGGCGATACCGCCGACGGCGCCGACCTTGGCGGCCTTCCGCACGGAGCCGATGCCCAGCACGATGGTGCAGAAGATGATCGGCGAGATCATCATCTTGATCAGGTTCACGAATCCGGTGCCGAGCGGCTTCAGCTCGGTGGCGAAGTCGGGTGCGATCAGACCGACGGCGATACCGAGGGCGACCGCGATGATGACCGCGATGTAGAGATAGTGCGTGCGGTCCCGCTTGGCTGGGGGTGCGGCAGGTGCCGTAGCGGCAGTGCTGGTCACGGCGGCTCTCCTTGACGACGTCGTCGGCATCACCGGCGTGCGGCTCACGTCCGGGGAGATGGCGGTCAGGGCCGGCGGACGGGCCCTGGGGACTGCCGTGACTATGTCGTGCCTTGTGAGCGCGGTCACCCTTCTGTTCATTTAGTTCATCGTCGAAGCGCCAGGCAGACTGACGTCATGCGCATCCCCCTCCCCCGGCCCCGCAGCCTCGCGGGGCAGCTGTTCGCCATGCAGGCCGTGCTCATCGCGGTGGTCGTGGCCGGGTACGCGCTGTTCACCTACGTCGGCGACCGCAGCCAGGCCGAGGAGGCGGCGGGCCGCCAGGCGACCGCGGTGGCCCGTTCGGTCGCCGACTCGCCGTCCGTGCGGGAGGCGATCCGTACGTCCGACCCGTCGGCGCGGCTCCAGCCGTACGCGCTGGCGGTGGTGCGCGACACCGACGTGGACTTCGTCACGATCATGGATCCGCGGGGCATCCGCTGGACCCATCCGAACCCCGACCAGATCGGGCTGCTCTTCCGGGGCCACACGGCCCCGGCACTGCGCGGCCGCACCTTCACCGAGACCTACACCGGCACCCTCGGCCCGTCGGTGCGAGCCGTCACCCCGATCCGGGAGGGCGACCGCATCGTCGGTCTGGTGAGCGCCGGTATAAGGGTCGAGGAGATCAGCCAGCGCGCCCGGGGACAGCTGACCGCGCTGCTCGCGGTCGCGGCCGGCGCGCTCGGGCTGGGCGCGGTCGGCACGTACGTCATCAACGCCCGGCTGCGCCGTCACACCCACGGCATGAACGCCACCGAGCTCAGCCATATGCACGACTACCATCAGGCCGCGCTGCACGCCGTACGCGAGGGGCTGCTGATGCTGGACGGCCAGTACCGGGTGGCGCTGATCAACGACGGCGGCCGGGAGCTGCTCGGCGTGGATCAGGAGGAGGACGTGGTGGGCAGGTCGGTGGCGGAGCTGGGCCTTCCGGCGCCGCTGACGGGCGCGCTGCTCGCCTCGGAGCCCCGGGTGGACGAGGTGCACCTGGCGGCGGACCGGGTGCTGGTGGTGAACACCTCGCCGGTCACCGGCGGCCAGCGGCGCGGCTCGGTGGTGACGCTGCGGGACGTGACCGAGCTCCAGTCGCTGATGGGCGAGCTGGACTCGGAGCGCGGCTTCACGCAGGCGCTGCGTTCACAGGCGCACGAGGCGGCGAACCGGCTGCACACCGTGGTCTCGCTGATCGAGCTGGGCCGGGCGGAGGAGGCGGTGGACTTCGCGACGGCCGAGCTGGAGCTGGCGCAGGCGCTCACCGACCAGGTGGTCGCGGCGGTGAGCGAGCCGGTCCTGGCGGCGCTGCTGCTGGGCAAGACCGCGCAGGCAAACGAGCGAGGCGTGGAGCTGGTGGTGTCGGCGGACAGCCGCCTGGACGACGGCCTCCTCCCGGACACCCTGCCCGCCCGGGACCTGGTCACCATCCTCGGCAACCTGATCGACAACGCCGTGGACGCGGCGCAGGGCGGGCTGCGGTCCCGGGTGACGGTGACAGCACTAACGGAAACGGGAGAGGACGGCTCGGAGCTGATCCTGCGGGTCTCCGACACCGGCCCGGGAGTGGACCCGGACCACGCGCAGGCGGTCTTCCGGCGGGGCTTCACGACCAAGCCGTCCGGCCCGGCCGGCCGGGGCCTGGGCCTCGCCCTGGTGCAGCAGGCGGTGACCCGGCACGGCGGCGCGCTGTCGGTGACCTCGGGCGAGGAGGGCGGCGCGGTATTCGAGGCACGGCTGCCGCTCGGGAACGGCGGCGCGGCGAACGGCACTCGGGGGGACGGCGACACCGGCTTGGGCGCGGTTGCCGGACGGGCCGCAGCGTCCGGCCCGGGGGGCGTCGGCGTGCACCGGACCTCCGTGGGGCCGGTCGCCGGGGAGCCGGTCGCCGAGGGTCCGGGAGGCGTCGTATGACCGCCAAGCCGATCAGAGTGCTGGTGGTCGAGGACGATCCGGTCGCCGCGGACGCCCATGTGATGTACGTCGGCCGGGTGCCGGGGTTCGTCGCGGTCGGCAAGGCGCACACGGGGGCGGAGGCCCGCCGCGCGCTGGAGCGCACACCCGTCGACCTGCTCCTCCTCGACCTGCACCTGCCCGATGTGCACGGTCTCCAGCTGGCCCGCTCCCTCCGGGCGGCCGGCCACCACGCCGATGTGATCGCGGTGACCTCGGCGCGGGACCTGGCGGTCGTCCGCGAGGGGGTGTCCCTGGGCGTCGTGCAGTACGTACTGAAACCGTTCACGTTCGCGACCCTGCGGGACCGTCTGGTGCGGTACGCGGAGTTCCACGCGGCGGTGGGCGAGGCCAGCGGCCAGGAGGAGGTGGACCGGGCGCTGGCCGCCCTGCGCGCCCCCGGCCCGGCCGCCCTGCCGAAGGGCCTGAGCGCACCGACCCTGGAACGGGTGACGGTGGCCCTGCGCGACGCCGGGGAGGGTCTGACGGCCGCCGGCGTCGCGGAGGCGGTCGGCATCTCCCGCATCACGGCCCGCCGCTACCTGGAACACCTGGTCGATGCCGGCCGCGCGGCCCGCCGCCCGCAGTACGGGACGGTGGGACGGCCGGAGTTGCAGTACCGGTGGGTTCGGGGGGTGGAGAAGGGCGGTTGAAAGGGAGCGGTGGCCGGTTGGGCGGCCCAGGTGCGCGCCTGGGGGCTTCGTCTCCGCGTCCTCGACCAGGGCCGCCAGTGTGCCGCTTCCCTACGCTGCATCCCTGCGCTGCACGTTCATGCAACCTTCGCGTACCACACGACCTGTGAGCCAAGCCCCGCCACGGCGAGCGCCTCCAGCACCGACAGGGTGATCATCAGCCCGCCGCCGTCGCCGTTCACCCAGAACACGACCAGGGCGGCCAGCGGTACCGCACAGAACGCCGTCAGGTCGATCACGGTCTGAACGGTCTTGCGGGCCCGGCGCCGGGTGTCGGTCCGGTGGTACGCCTCCCACCCGAAGGTGGTGAAACCGCCCCCGCTCGGCACAAGCGCGGCCAACCGGGGCCCCAGATCGTCCCGGACGTAGCGGCCGATCGCCGAGATCTTCTCGTCGTTGACCAGGTAGGTCCAGCCGAGCACCACACACACCGGGGGCAGCGCCAGCAGCATCGAAGGCTGCTTGGCCTGGGCCGCGGCGGCGATGACGGCGGCCACGACGGCCAGCGTCACGTAGAGGAGGTTGTCCCGGAACCCGATCCTCGCCTTCTGCTCGTCCTTCACGGTCTGGTACTCGGCGAGCAGCAACTGCCCAACGGTGAGGTCCTGTTCCGCCACTCGATCCCCTTCCCACAGTTGTAACTTACGACTATCCAGGAGACCCGGCCCACTGTTCTGGTCCTCACCGCGCTTCCGCTCGATATGCCGCTGTTCGCGCGCACGTCGAGGAGCGGGAGGAACTGGTGCACCGCGACGGAACCCGAGTCGAGCAGGGCCAACTACCCGGCACTCCCTGGCACGTCGCCTTGGCCGAACTCGGCATGGGCGCCGACCGGGCCGCCGCCCTCACCACCCAGCTCATCAACTGGCTCCGTCCCGAGGCCGTGTTCTTCGTCGGGTCGCCGGCAGCCTGAAGGACGACGTCGGGATCGGCGAAGTCGTCGTGGGCACGCAGCTGTACCAGATCTTCCGGCCCGCGCCCGCCGCAAGGTGGCGCCCTGCGAACCGACTCGCCGGTAGCCGTACCTTCCTACAATCAGTGATCCTGGCCGAACAGACCGTAGTCACCCCCTGCGCCCGGGCCTAGCTTGTGGGACGTGCACCGACCCTCCACTCGCACCGACCGCCATCCACCCCCGCCGTTCAACGCCCCCGCCGCCCGCCGGCTGCGGGCCGCCCTGGGCATGGGCCCGGAGCATGTCGCCCGCGCCCTGCGCGGCTCGTACGGACTGCCGTACGTCACCCCCGCGCTCGTCGCCGCCTGGGAGCGCGGGACCGCCGCCCCCTCCCATCCCGAACTCACCGCCCTGGCCGGTGCGCTGTGGTGCTCGCCCGGTGACCTCATCGGGCGGCCGCGCACCCTGCGCGAGCACCGCGTCGCGCGCGGTCTGGCGCCCGAGGACGTCGCCCGCGCGGTCGGCCACGAACTGCACGCGTATCTGCGGATGGAGGAGACGGGCCAGTGGCACGGCACCGAGCGGCAGTCGGCCGCCCTGGCCCGGATGCTCGCCCTCTCCCTGGCCGACGTCATCACCGTCACGGGCCGCGAGGACCGGCTCGCGGAGCTGCTCCGCAGCGCGGCGACGACGCGCTGGCAGGCGTATGTGCGTCCGGTGTCGAAGATCGCCTCGCTGGAACGACGCGTGCTGGAGGAGGCGTTGCACCGCCTGCACCAGGATTATCAGGGACACATGGCCGCCACGCTCAGCTGGGGCGGCGGGCGCGGGGACGCAGGGGACAGCGGCCGCGAGTTCCTCGACCGCATCGTCGACCACTTCTGGACGGCGGTCGAGGACCCCAGCCGGTGAACTCGCCGCTCGGGTCAACGTCGGTAATCAGCCAAAGGGTTCACCCCCATGTCCGGCGTCGACGGGCCGCCTTAGGATCATTTGTGTCGCGACCCTGACCAGACCACAGGTGTCCAGACGCTACGGGGGCATGATGCGAATCGAACGTGCACGGCCGCACGCAATTTTCCGACTCGCGAGCTGCGTGCGGCGCGGACTCGCGAGACCGGAGGGCCCTGTCCGAGGTGCCGTTCCCACCCGTCGGCGCACCTGTGCACCACCGCGCCGCAGCCGGTCCCACCACGGCCCGTTCCTCCTCACGGTTGAGCCGACCGGCCGGCCCGCGGGGTCTCCCCCCACCCTCCCCCCAGCTGCAGGACGAGCGGCCCTACGCCTCTCACAGCCTCCGGAGCCGAGTAGGCGACTGCCTGCCCGCAGTCGCCGCAGCGAGGCGGCCGAAACGTACCTGCACGCTGCACCCAGCTTGTGAGGCTCATCGTGCCCTACCTCTCCGAGTCCTCGGGGCACCCGCCCGCGGAGACTCCCGACTCCCCCCACCACGGCCTTCCGGCACACGGGACGACAACGACACCGCCCGCCGCACCCTCCCACCGAGGGGCGCACCGGCCTACGCCGGGCTCCGCGCAACTGCGCGCCATGCGGCAGGACGCCGAGAAGCTCACGAGACAGACCCGGCGGCGACTTGCCGTGTGCCTGACCGCGCCTCCTCTGGCCTTCATCCTGCTCGCGGAAGTACCCGACCCGCACCCCGTCCTCGCCCTCGCGTCCGTCCTCTACGCCCTTCACCTGGGAGCGCTGCTGCGTCCGGTGTGGACCGGACACCCGTACCCGGTCACGCCGTTCGTCCTGCTCGCCCCCGCCTTCCTGTGGTTGGCCTGCCTCTGGCTGCTCCCCTACACCGGTGCGTTCGCACGGACGGAGGTCGTCCCGCTCGCCGGAATGGCCGTCGTGCCCGTGGCCCTCGTGGTGGCCGAATCTTCGCTGCGCGTCCGGTCGGCCACCGTGGCCGTGTGTCTCGCGGTGGCCGCCGCCGTCACCCCGCACGCGCCAATGGCCTCGGCCCTGACCGTCGGCGGAGTGTTCCTGGCCGTCGTCGCCGCCGTTCGCAGCGCGATGCGGCCTGTCACCGTCATCTCCCGGCTGGAGATCGCCGCGGACGTGGCCGCCCAGCAGGCGGTGGCCGACGAGCGGCTGCGGATGTCCCGCGATCTGCACGACACACTGGGACGGCATCTGGCCGTCATCGCGATCAAGTCCGAGCTCATCGCGCACACCGGAAAGCTGGAGGAGATAGAGCAGCTGCAGGTGCTGGCGAGGGCGTCGCAGAGCGAGCTGCGGGCGGTGGTGAACGCCGCGCGGACCACGTCGCTCGACGACGAGCTGGACGGCGCGCGCTCCCTGCTCGGGGCCTGCGGCATCCGGTGCGGGGTGACCTGGGAGAACCGCGGCCCGAGCATGCCCCCGGAGGTGCAGGAGTCGCTCGGCTGGGCCGTGCGGGAAGCGGCCACGAACATCATGCGGCACGCCCCCGAGGCCACGGCCTGCACCATCACGCTCACCAGGTCCGGCGCGGGCGAGGCGGACGAGTGCGCCTTGCGCGTGGTGAACGACGGTGTGCGCGATGTTCCGGGCCCGCGTCCGGGATCCGGTACGGGCATGGACGGACTGGCGCAACGCGTCGCACCGCTGGGAGGACGGCTGGAGCACGGCCCCGGACCGCGCGGCACGTACCGCCTCGTGGTCACCGTTCCCCTCGCGCGGGGGAGGGCGGCGTGAGCATTCGAGTTCTCCTGGCGGACGACGAGAAACTGGTCCTGGGAGCGTTCTCGGTGCTGCTGGCGGCCGAGGACGACATCGACGTGGTCGGTGAGGCCGCGGGTGGCGTGGAAGCGGCCGAGCTGGCGAGGAATCTCGTCCCGGACGTCTGCGTCCTGGATCTGAGCATGCCCGACAAGAGCGGAATCAGCGTCATCCGCGACCTGCGGCTGACCCGGCCCTCCGTGCGGTGCCTGGTGGTCACCTCCCATACGGCGCCGGGTTATCTCACCTCGGCCCTGTCCGCGGGAGCCCGGGGTTTCGTGCCGAAAACGACGTCGGCGAAGGAACTGGCCGACATCATCAGGACGGTTCACCGCGGCGTCTCCTACGTCGATCCGGACGCGGCCGCCCAGGCGCTCGCGGCGGGAGAGTCCCCGCTGACCCGGCGGGAGGCGGACGTTCTGGCGCTGTCCGCGGACGGGGCCCCCATCGACACGGTGGCGCGGCGCGCGGTCCTCACGCCCGGGACCGTACGCAACCACCTGTCGAGGATCGCCGGCAAACTGAAGGCGGCCAACCGGCATGAGGCCGCCCATGTGGCCCGGAAACAGGGCTGGATCTGACCTTGCGTGGCCTCTCGAGACGGCGTGACGTCGATCACACTTCTCCGGCCGGTCGCACCCGCGCACCGGTTCCGGCGGCGGATGCGCGGATCGAGGCGGGCAACTGCCCCACGGGCCATGATGGCAACCGTCATGGGGGAACGGTGACGGATGTCAGCGGTTCGGAACGCGGAACTCCGATTGCCGGTGTGATCCGCACCCTATCGGTGACTCCCGGCGGCTGTTTGTATCCACTGCGTGTAACCGACGGAGGCCTGTGCCCGAGTCTTCGTGAGACCGGCGGAAGAGGTGTCGCATGACGGACGCGGTGATCGTCGGCACGGGCCCCAACGGGCTCTCCGCCGCTGTCACGCTGCTGCGGGCGGGCCTGAGCGTCGAGTTGTACGAGGCGCACGACACGTACGGCGGCGGTCTGCGCACCGAGCCGCTCTTCGACGCCGATGTGGTGCACGACATCTGTGCGGCCGTGCACCCCATGGCGGCCGCGTCCCGCTTCTTCCGGGAGTTCGATCTGCCCGCGCGCGGTGTCGACCTGCTCCAGCCCGAGATCCCCTACGCCCACCCGCTCCCCGGCGAGGACACCGTTCTCGCCCACCGCGATCTCGCCCGGACCAGCGCCGGACTCGGCGTGGACGGCGAACGCTGGCGGCGGCTCATGGCGCCGCTCGCCGCACACAGTCAGGGCGTGGTCGATCTGATCCTGTCCGGTCAGCGCGCCGTTCCCGGCGATCTGGTGGCACCGCTGCTGATGGCGCCCCGAGTCCTCGCCCATGCCACCAGGCTGCCCTTCCGTACCGAGCGGGCGCGTGCCCTGCTCACCGGTGTCGCCGCGCACTCCGTCGGCAGACTCCCCTCGCTCGCCGCCGGCGCCGTCGCGCTGCTCCTCGGGCACCTCGCCCACTCCACGGGATGGCCGCTGCCCCGGGGCGGCAGCGCCCGCATCGCCGACGCCCTCGCGGCCGACATCACCGCGCGGGGCGGCCGCATCCACACCGGACAGCCGATCAAGGACCTCCGCGAACTCGGCGACGTGCCTCTGGTTTTGCTCGACACCAGCCCCAAGGGGCTCCTCCGACTCGCCGGGGACCGGCTCCCCGGGCGCTACCGCCGGGCCCTCGAGCGTTTCCGGTACGGCCCCGGGGCGTCCAAGGTCGACTTCCTGGTGTCCGGACCCATCCCGTGGACCGACCCCGCGACCGGCCGAGCGGGCACCGTCCACCTCGGCGGCACCCGCGCCGACATGTTCCGCACGGAGTCGGCGGCCGCGCGCGGAATCCAGGACCCCGAGCCGTTCGTGCTCCTCGTCGACCCCGCAGCGACCGATCCCGGCCGGGCCGTCGGCGGCAAGCGTCCGATCTGGGCCTACGCCCACGTTCCTCACGGCGACCCGCGGGACCCCGTCGACCTCGTCCGTCGCCGGATCGAGCAGTACGCACCCGGCTTCGGCGACACCGTCATCGCCGCGCGCGGCGTCAGCGCCGCGCAGTACGAGACGTACAACCCCAACTACGTCGGCGGCGACATCGGAGCCGGGGCCATGACCGTCCGCCAGTCGCTGCTGCGGCCGGCCGCGCAATGGGATCCCTACCGGGTCCCGCTGCCCGGCCTGTACCTGTGCTCGGCATCCACTCCGCCGGGTCCCAGCGTGCACGGGATGTCCGGCTATCTGGCCGCGCTCTCCGCACTGCGTCACGAGCACGGCATCCGTGTGCCCCCGCCGCTGGGCCCGCACAGCGGCAATTGAACCCACGACAATAACGGACTTTTCTCCCTACGCGTCAGCCGTGACGTCGGCGGTCAAGGGTGCCCTGAGCCGTACGCCCGCTTGTCATGGTTGAATCCTGACCGAAATACCTGAGCCAGAGACACCCACCCGAATTCCTTACCCCCACCTTTGTTCTCACTGGTCAGCGCAGAAAAGCATGACTTATGTCATCGCCGTCTTGCGCCACCGTGTGATGCACGCCACATGAAATGTGCTTGATCCCAAGCTTCAGGATATTCGTATAGTGATGCCCATCAGGGGGAGTCAATCGATCGCCGGCGAGGCAACGGCCGGGCAGCGAATTTCGCGCCCCGCCCATTTCATGGGCGGCCTTTCGTGAGCCTACCCCTTATCCGACTGGAATCAGCGGGAGGAATGAAATGGGCAAGATCGCTGCGTTTATGAACCAGCAGGAGATGGGCTCGCTCGAGGACGGTATGACGAACACCAACGGTGTTCCCGTCATGGCCACCCCGGCCGTCGCGGTGCCGGTCTGCGTCAAGATCACGGCCGGCATCGTCGCCTTCACCGTCCCGGTGGGCGCGTACGTCGCCGGCCGGGTCGTCAACTAGCGGCCACCAGGCCTTTCGACAATATTCGAAGAGGGGATCAGGATGACTCACATCATCGACAGTGTGCGTGCGATCACGGAGCCGGCTCTGACCGAGGGCCAGAAGGACCGGGTCACCCGCACCATGCCCGTCGCCTTCACTCCCGCCGTTCTCGTCACCTGCCCGTACGCGGGCGGTGGACTCGCGGCCGGCGCCGCCGTGGTCGGCGCCTACGAGCTCGGCCGGGCCGCCGGCGGCAAGTAGGAACACCGTCAGCAGCCCCTGACATGAGCGTGGGCTTCTGAACCCGCCCGGAGAGCGAAAATCTGCGGGCATCGGGCGAGCTGTCGGGCCGCGCCGCAATCGCGGCCCGACAGCTTTCACATATTAGCTCACCCCATGGTTCATCGTGAGGAACCTCCTGTGAGACGAATGAAGAAACTTGTCTCGGCGCTTTTCTCCCCGGTACCCATATCCCGGGACCGCGCCCTCGCCATATCCGAGCGACTTTCCGCGCTCACCACCCTCTCTTCCTCCCTTGAATATCTACACCAGCACAAGCAGATGGATCCCGGTGGTCTCAACGACTGGGAGATCATGAAGGAGGCGCCGGAGACCAAGAATCCGACGATCCGCCGAATTACCGAGGCCGTCAGCGGCAAAAAGGTGACGGTGGCGATACACGCCGCCCGGGCGGCTGTGAGTGTGGGACTCCTGGCACCGGGAAACAGCAAATGGCGCGGGGCCGGAAGCCTTTTCCTCACCGCCTCCACCTCCCTGCTGCAGACCCGCCACCGTTATGGCACGGACGGTTCGGACCAGGTGGCCAATCTGGTGCAGACCGCCACCGGCCTCGCTCGCCTCTCCAAGAATCCGCAGACCAAGGACGCGTTCCTCTGGTACGTGGGAATGCAGGCGAGTCTGTCCTACGCGGCCTCCGGCTGGGTCAAACTCCTCGGTGAGAAATGGCGTGACGGCTCGGCGCTTCCCGGGGTGATGCGCACCCGCACCTACGGCTTCGAGAGCGCCTACCGGCTCACCCAGCGCTACCCGCGGAGCGCCAAGTACCTGCAGCACAGCGTGCTCGCGATGGAGTGCCTCTTCCCCGTCGTATACCTCGCCGGCGGCAGGCTCGCCCGCCCGATGATCGCGGCAGCGGGTGGCTTCCACGTCGCCAACGGCTTCGTCATGGGGCTCGGGCGCTTCATGACGGCGTTCCCCGCCATGCACCCCATGGTCGCCTACACCACGGCCCCCAGGTCGCACCCGCTGGTGGCGGGACGCGACGACCGCGCGGTGAAGGCCGCCGCCCTCCTGCTCGCCGGGGGCGTCGCGGCCGCCGCCGTGGTCGCCGCCCAGCGCCGCGCCGTGGTCCGCGAAGGCTGGCCCACCTCACGGAAATTCGTCACCCGGCACGGCAACGAGCTGGTGTACGAGACGGGCGGCCGTGACGACGGGACGGACGCCCCGGTGCTGGTCTTCTGCGCCGGACTCACCTCGACCTCCGAGCACTTCGCCTGGATCACCGAGCGGTTCGTGAACGACTCGGACTGCGCGGTCCTCTCCTACGCGCGAGCCGGGTACGCGGGCAGCGTCCGCCGGACCACCGCGCCCTTCACGCTGGACGAGTCGGTCGACGACCTGGAGGACCTGATCCGCGCCACGGTGCCCGGGCACCGCAAGGCGGTCCTGGTCGGCCACTCCCTGGGCGGAGAGCTGATCCGCCGGGTCTCGGCCCGGATCCCGGACCGGATCGCCGGCCTCGTCTACCTCGACCCGTCCCACCCCGCCGAACTGCAGCGCTCCGAGCGCCAGAGCGAGGGGGCCAAGGATCTGCGGGACAACATCGCGCACGCCGCCCGCTACATCTCCCTGGGCACCGGCATCCTCATGAGCCGCCCCGCCTGGCTCGACAGGCTCCCGGTGAACTACCGGGACAAGGTGTTCGCCCAGTACACCGACGCCCGGCTC
This sequence comes from Streptomyces sp. NPDC052079, assembly GCF_040680275.1. Taxonomy (NCBI): domain Bacteria; kingdom Bacillati; phylum Actinomycetota; class Actinomycetes; order Kitasatosporales; family Streptomycetaceae; genus Streptomyces; species Streptomyces sp. NPDC052079. Next base: position 892,354 of record NZ_JBFAWL010000001.1, on the reverse strand, counting down.
TGGAAGGCCGGCAAGCGTGAATGGGCCGCGGTGGAGGAGGACTTCAGGTCCTTCGACGGCGACATGCCGCAGGTGGCGGCGCCTGCGCTGATCGTCGCCGCTCAGCAGACCGTCGACCAGGACCCCGAGCAGCTTCTGATGTACAACGAGCTCGCCCGGGTCCATCGGCGCGGTGACGTCAGGATCGTCGAAGGGGCCGACCACGACTCCCTGCTGACCGATGTGCTGTTCGCCTACAAGACGGTGCAGCACATGACCGACTTCCTGCGCGCCACCGGCAGCGGGCACAGCGAGTCCGTCGCCGACGGGGAAGGAGCACAGAGGTGAACCCGACGGCCCTGTTCAAGGACACGTTCACCGGTCCCGGTTCCCTGGCGCGCATCGTGGGCGCGGGCATGCTGGTGGCGACCGTGGCCGCGCAGCACCCGCACCCGGCGTTCGACCGGGTCCGCTCCAGGGACCTGTTCTCCTTCGTCCCGAACTGGAAGTTCTTCGCCCCGAACCCGGCGACTCACGACTTCCACTACGTCTACCGCACCCTCGACCACGCCGGCGGGACGTCCGAGTGGAGCGAGATCGACATGATCGAGCCCCGCAGGATGTACCAGGCGTTCTGGTTCGCCACCCGCCGCCCGGAGAAGTCGGTGTTCGACCTGTGCACCGCCATCCTCCAGCAGGCCACCAAGTCCGGGGCGACGGAGGTGCAGAAGACCTCCTCCTACCGGGTCCTCGCCGAGTTCATCCGCAAGACGGTCCGGGAGCGGCGGGGCGCGGAACACGTCAAAGGCTTCCAGTTCGCGGTCGTACGAGCCGCGGGGCATGACACCAGCGAGGACCCCGAGCCCCTGTTCATCTCCCCGTACACCCCGATGCGCCCGGCCGGCCCTCACCTCACTCCGGCCTGAGCACCGCCGTCACGCCGAGCACCATCCAGCACCAGTGTGGGAGAACGCACCATGACCATCGCCCCGAGGCCCGCCGACGACTTCGCCGGCTATCTCCGCACCTACACCGCCGACGCCTTCGCCGCCACGCAGAACCTCGAAGACGTCTGGGACCGCTACCACGTCCCGGACGCCACCCACCTGGTCAACCGGAAGCAGTGCGACCGGGCGACCGTACTGAAGAACCTCGAGCAGTGGCGTGCGGACCGGACGCCGTACGAGCTGTGGATCCACGAGGTGGTGGTCGACGGCAACCGCGCCGCCGCCCGCTACACCATCAGCAAGCCCCTGGTGATGCAGGTGCGGCACAACACCGAATCGGTGATGTTCGCCGACCTCGCCGACGACGGACGTGTCGCGTCCACCGTCACCACCGCGCGGTCGACCTACGGATGGGGCGGCTCCGACTCCCCCACCTGGGACAGCGACGCGGGGTCCGCGGGCACACCCAACGGTGCGCCGACGGACCCCGCGGCCTACCTCACGACCTTCGCCGAGCTGGCCGACGACCCGGACGTGCCCCTCGAAGAGGCCTTCGACCGGTTCCACACCCCCGACTCGGTCCAGTACATCAACGGCACGCCGATGCAGCGCCCGGCCGTCCTGCAGTCCCTCGCTGCGGCCCGCGGCCGCGGACCCGACTACGCCCTGGACATCCACGCGGTGCTCACCCAGGGCAACCGTTTCGCGGCCCGCTACTCCATGGTGCCCTCACCGCAGGGACGCCGGGCGGGGGAGATGGAGGTCTTCACCTTCGGGGAGTTCGCCGACGACGGACGCGTGCGGCTCCTCCGCTCCGTGATGCAGACCAAGAGCGGCTACTGGCCCACCTGACCGCCCGGGCCCGCCGCACCCGCACTCCGCCAAAGGGAAGTGAGACCCCGCATGACCAGCGACGTCCCAGACATCGGTTACGGCACACAGTTCGCGCAGTGGTACGACCGGGTCTTTCCCAAAGGCGCCGCCGGCCAGGCCGTGGCGGACGCCCTGGCCGGCCTGCACCCCGACCCCGACGCCGGAACCCTCGAGTTCGGAGTCGGCACCGGACGCATCGCCGTCCCGCTCTCCCGGAAGACCGGTCGGGTGACCGGCGTCGACTCGTCCCCGGAAATGCTCGCCCAGCTGGCCGCTGCCCCGGGGAACGAGGAGGTCGTCCCCGTGCACGCGGACATCCGCACCTACACCGACACCCGCGCCTACGGCCTCGTGTACATGGTGTGCGGGACCCTGTCGATGCTGCTCACTCCCGAGGACCAGCGGGAGGCGGTGCGCCGCGCCGCCGATCTGCTCGTCCCCGGCGGCCGGCTGGTGGTGGAGACCGGCAACCGGCCCGCGGTGGAGACGCTCCACGAGGGCCGGCTGCGCACCACCCTCTTCACGCCGTACCCCGAACCGGGGACGGGGCTCCAGACCCATTCCACGCTCACTCCCGAGATATGGCAGTGCTCCCACATCTGGTACGAGTCCGACGGCACCAGCCGTGTGGGCACCGAACTGGCACGCCTCACGGTCCCCGACGAGGTCGACGCATACGCCACGGCCGCCGGGCTCACTCCCGAAGGCCGCTACGCGGACTGGAACCTGACCCCCTACGCCGAGCAGTACCCGATGTTCGTGACCACGTACACCAAGAGCGCCTGACGTCACCGCAGAGGTGAGCAAGCAGTTCGAAGGAGGAACCAGTCTTGACGGCTAACCGCGTGGTGTGGTTCGCGGTCGCGTTCGCCATCGCCGCACCGGGCATGTCCGCGGTGTTCCGCGAGCACGGACGGCTCACCGGACGAGCGATGGCCCTGGGCATCGTCTTCGCCACGAGCATCGCGGTGATCGTGGCCATCGCCGTCGGCCGGGGCGCGTCATGAACCTTTCCGCCATCGTCGGACGTCACCGGCTGCTCCTCGCCGTCGGCATCCTCCTCGGTCTCGGCGGCACAGCCGCGACCCTCGTACAGCCGCTCCTCATCGGCGACCTGATCGAGGCCGTCGCCCTCGACGAGTCGGTGGCCTGGCCGATCCTGTCCATCGCCGGCCTGTTCGTCGCGGACGCGGTGCTCGCCGCCACGCACTTCTACCTGATCGGCAAGGCGGGCGAGAACATCGTCCTCGACATGCGCTCGACGCTGACGGGGCGTCTGCTCCACTCCCGGATACGGGCCTTCAACAAGCTCGAGCACGGTGACGTGTTCACCCGTACCGTGTCGGACACCTCTCTCGCCCGGATCGCCCTCTCCTCGTCCGTCGCCCAGATGATCACCGCCGGCTTCACCACGGTCGGCTGCGTCGCCGTCATGCTCTGGCTCGACTGGCGGCTGCTGCTGGTCACCGCGGGCTGTCTCGGCGCAGCCTCCGCACTCGCGCTGTTCCTGGCCCGCGCGGTCCGCAAGGCGGCCGTCCAGAACCGCGAGGACACCAGCGCCTACGGTTCCGGACTCCTGCGGGTCCTCGGCGCGCTCACCACAGTCAAGGCCTCGGGCGCCGAGGGCCGTGAGGCCGAACGGATCGGGGCCCTGGCCGAGGCCGCACGCGGGAGCGGGATCAGGGTGACCCGGCTGTCGGCGATGCTGATGCCCGCGATGAACGTGGGCACCCAGGTGTCCCTCGCGGTGGTGATCACCTGGGGGATGGCCCGTACCGCCACGGGAGCCCTCCCGGCCGCGGACCTGACCTCGTTCATCATGTACCTCTTCTATCTCGTCTCCCCGCTGGTGATGTTCTTCATGTCGCTGGGCGAGTTCCAGCAGGGCCGGGCCGCCATCGACCGCGTCAGCGACCTCGCCGTCATCGACCAGGAGACCGTCGAGCCCCCGGCAGCACCCGCGGCGGCCCGGGACAGGGACAGGGCGGAGTGCACCGCCGCCGTCGAGTTCCACCACGTCACCTTCCGTTACTCCGGCGCCGCGCCCCTCGCCCTCGACGACGTCACGTTCACGCTCCCCGCCACCGGTGTCACCGCGATCGTCGGGCCGTCGGGCGCGGGCAAGTCCACGCTGTTCCAGCTGATCGAGCGCTTCCACGACCCGGAGGGGGGACAGATCCGGATCATGGGCGAGGACGTGTCCCGCCTGCCGCTGACCGAGCTCCGTTCCCGCATCGGTCTGGTCGAGCAGGACTCCCCGCTCATGCGGGGCACGGTCCGCGAGAACCTCGTCTACGCCAGGCCCGGCGCCACGGCGGAACAGATCACCCGGGCGCTGGAGGCGGCCCACCTCACCGACGTCGTCGCCGCCCTTCCGGACGGCCTCGACACCGATCTCGGGGAGGGCGGCATCGGGCTCTCCGGCGGTCAGCGGCAGCGTCTGGCCATCGCCCGTGCCCTGCTGACCCGCCCTGCCGTGCTCCTCCTGGACGAAGTCACCTCGAACCTCGACTCCGACTCCGAGACGGCGCTGCGCTCGGCCCTCACCACCATCGGCGCCCATTGTCAGGTGCTCACGATCGCCCATCGCATCTCCACCACCGCGAGCGCCGACGACATCCTCGTCATGGAGGACGGCAGGCTGAGGGCCCGCGGCAGCCATCCGGAGCTGATGGAGAGCGATGCCACCTACCGGCGCCTGGCCAGCCAGCAGTTGACCCCTGTCGGCACCTCCTGACGGCCGCCCCGGAGCCCGCAGCTGCGGCGTGACAGGATGCGGACACCCCCACAACCGCCAGCGAAGAGGTACGCATGCACATACTCACGATGCTGTGGAAACGCTACGGCCTGGTGTTCGCCGCCGGCGCCCTGTGCATTGTGGTGAACGCGCAGGGAATCGGCCCTCTGTGGTACACCGGCGTGGCGCTGCTGATCGTCGGTCAGACCATGCGTGTGACGCTGATCCGCACCCAGCGTCCGCCCCTGGACCGTGAACCGGTGCTCCTCCGCGTTCCCGTCACCGGGCGCTGGCTGGCGCTCAACGGACCGGCCACGAAGGTCCCCAGTCACACCCACAGCCATGCGCAGACGTACGCCATCGATCTGAAGTACGTGCCCGCCGAGGACGGTGACGAAGAAGGGGCCGTGCCGTCGGCCCCGCCCTTCCGCTGGTTCTGGCCGCTCGCCAGAAGTCCCCGCCGCTACCCCACCTACGGCAGGCCGCTGCTCGCACCCGCCGACGGAGTGGTCGTCGCGACGGCGCAACGACAGCGGGACCATCTGTCGCGCATGTCCCTCCCCGCCTTCCTCTTCCTCTACCTGGAAGGCTTCGTCCGCAGTCTCGGCCGGCCGAGCCACCTGATGGGGAACCACATCGTCCTCGACCTCGGCAACGGCGTGTACGCCGCCTTCGCGCACCTGCGGCGCGGCTCGCTGCACGTGGCCGTGGGCGACCGGGTGTCGGCGGGCCAGAGGATCGCCGAGTGCGGCAACTCCGGCAACTCGTCCGAGCCGCACCTGCACTTCCAGCTCATGGACGGCCCCGACGTGATGACGGCACGCGGAATGCCGTTCGCCTGGCACTACCGCGAGGACGACGGCGTGGAACGCACCGGTGTCCCCGAGGACACCACGCACTTCGTCGCCGTCGAGCCCCTGCCGTCCTAGAAGACCGACTCCGCCTCGTCCATCCGCTCCTTCGGGACCGTCTTCAGTTCGGTGACCGCCTCCGCCAGCGGGACCATCACGATGTCGGTCCCCCGCAGGGACGTCATCCTGCCGAAGTCGCCCCGGTGCGCCGCCTCCACCGCGTGCCAGCCGAAGCGGGTGGCGAGGACACGGTCGTACGCCGTCGGTACGCCGCCGCGCTGGACGTGGCCGAGGATGACCGGCTTGGCCTCCTTGCCGAGGCGGCGCTCCAGCTCGTGCGCCAGGGCCGTGCCGATGCCCTGGAAGCGCTCGTGCCCGAACTTGTCGATCTCGCCCTTGCCGTAGTCCATGCTGCCGTCGGCCGGGTGCGCGCCCTCGGCGACGCAGATCACCGCGAACTTCTTGCCGCGGGCGAAGCGTTCCTCGACCATCTTGACCAGCTGGGCCGGGTCGAAGGGACGTTCCGGCAGGCAGATGCCGTGGGCGCCGGCGGCCATGCCGGACTCCAGGGCGATCCAGCCGGCGTGCCGACCCATGACCTCGACGACCATCACCCGCTGGTGGGACTCGGCGGTCGTCTTCAGGCGGTCCATCGCCTCGGTGGCGACGCCGACCGCGGTGTCGAAGCCGAAGGTGCGGTCGGTGGAGGAGATGTCGTTGTCGATCGTCTTCGGGACGCCGACCACCGGCAGGCCCGCGTCGGACAGCATGTGGGCCGCGGTGAGTGTGCCCTCTCCGCCGATCGGGATCAGCGCGTCGATGCCGAAGTCACGGATCATGTCGGAGGCGTTGTCGCAGGCCTCGCGGAGCCGGTCGCGCTCCAGCCGGGAGGAGCCGAGGATGGTGCCGCCGCGGGCCAGGATGCCGCTGACCGCGTCGAGGTCGAGGGGGCGGTAGCGGCCGTCCAGCAGGCCCGAGTAGCCGTCCTCGAAGCCGATGACCTCGTCGCCGTAATTGTCGACCGCTCGGTGCACGACCGACCGGATCACTGCGTTCAGCCCGGGGCAGTCGCCGCCTGCGGTGAGAACTCCGATACGCATCGTGCTGTGTCTCCTGGTCCCTGTCGATACCGGTGAGCCAGTGCCGATTGTTTCACGTTCGCCGCAGCGGTGCGGAGGCCGGAAGGTCCGGCCTTTTAGCCAGCGCCAGAGGTATTGTCAAGAAAGATCTGCTCACCCAGGTGGGCGATTTTTGTGGCCACAGGATGGCCCATGCGGCCCGCCGGCGACTCTTGCGGCCCCGACGAAACGGAGAGCGCGCGTGACCCGCAGCGTGTACGTGACCGGCATCGATCGCGGCGACGGCCGGCAGGTCGTCGAACTCGGGGTCATGGAGCTCCTGACCCGGCAGGTCGAGCGGGTGGGGGTGTTTCGTCCCCTGGTGCACGACGGTCCGGACCGGCTCTTCGAACTGCTGCGGGTCCGCTACCGGCTCAGCCAGGACCCGGCGACCGTCTACGGCCTCGACTACCACGAGGCGTCCGCGCTCCAGGCCGAGCAGGGGATGGACGAACTGGTGTCCACCCTCGTCGACCGGTTCCACCGGGTCGCCCGCGACTATGACGTCGTCCTCGTCCTCGGCACCGACTACGCCGACACCCAGTTCCCGGACGAGCTCAGCCTGAACGCCCGCCTCGCCAACGAGTTCGGCGCCTCGGTGATCGCTGTCGTGGGCGGCCGCAAGCAGACCGCCGAGTCGGTGGGCGACGAGACCACCAACGCCTACCGCGCCTACGACACGCTGGGCTGCGACGTGCTCGCCATGGTGGTCAACCGGGTCGCCCGCGAGGACCGGGACGAGATCGCCGGGCGGCTCGCCGACCGGCTGCCCGTGCCCTGCTACGTGCTGCCCGACGATCCGGCGCTCTCCGCCCCGACCGTCTCCCAGATCGTCCACACCCTTGGCGCGAAGGTCATGCTCGGCGACGACTCGGGGCTCGCCCGCGACGCCCTGGACTTCGTGTTCGGCGGTGCCATGCTGCCGAACCTCCTCGCCGCCCTGACGCCGGGCTGCCTGGTCCTCACGCCGGGCGACCGCGCCGACCTGGTCGTCGGTTCGCTGGCCGCGCACAGCGCCGGCACCCCGCCGATAGCCGGGGTGCTGCTGACCCTGGACGAGGTGCCCGGCGAGCGCGTCCTCACCCTCGCCGACCGTCTCGCGCCCGGCACGCCGGTGCTCTCGGTGCCGGGCAACAGCTTCCCCACCGCCGAGCGGCTGTTCTCCCTGGAGGGCAAGCTGAACGCGGCCACCCCGCGCAAGGCGGAGCGGGCGCTCGGCCTCTTCGAGCGATACGCCGACACCGCGGACCTCACCAAGCGCGTCTCCGCGCCCAGCAGCGACCGCGTCACCCCGATGATGTTCGAGCACAAGCTGCTCGAACAGGCCCGCTCCGATCTGCGCCGGGTGGTGCTCCCCGAGGGCACCGAGGAGCGGGTGCTGCACGCGGCGGAGGTGCTGCTGCGCCGGGGCGTGTGCGAGCTGACCCTGCTCGGTGACGTCGACCAGATCCGCAAGAAGGCCGCCGACCTCGGCGTCGACCTGGGCGACACCCAGCTGATCGACCCCGCCACCTCCGGGCTGCGGGAGTCCTTCGCCGAGCAGTACGCGGCCCTGCGCGCCCACCGGGGCGTCACCGTGGAGCCGGCGTACGACGTCGTCTCCGACGTGAACTACTTCGGCACGCTGATGGTGCACGAGGGCCTCGCCGACGGCATGGTGTCCGGCTCGGTGCACTCCACCGCCGCGACGATCCGGCCGGCCTTCGAGATCATCAAGACCCGTGCGGACGGGCGGATCGTCTCCTCCGTCTTCTTCATGTGCCTGGCCGACAGGGTGCTGGTCTACGGTGACTGCGCGGTCAACCCGGACCCGGACGCCGAGCACCTCGCCGACATCGCCGTGCAGTCGGCGGCGACGGCCGCCCGGTTCGGCGTGGAGCCGCGGATCGCGATGCTGTCGTACTCGACGGGCACGTCCGGCTCCGGCGCCGACGTCGACAAAGTGCGCACCGCCACCGAGCTGGTGCGCTCCCGCCGACCCGACCTGCTGATCGAGGGGCCGATCCAGTACGACGCGGCCGTGGAGCCGTCGGTCGCGGCGACCAAGCTGCCCGGCTCTCCGGTGGCGGGGCAGGCGACCGTGCTGATCTTCCCCGACCTGAACACCGGCAACAACACGTACAAGGCCGTACAGCGCTCGGCCGGCGCGATCGCCGTCGGCCCGGTGCTCCAGGGTCTGCGCAAGCCGGTGAACGACCTGTCCCGGGGCGCCCTGGTCCAGGACATCGTCAACACCGTCGCCATCACGGCGATCCAGGCCCAGTCCCCGGACCCGAGTTCCCCGAGTTCCCCGAGCGAGAAGGCAGCCGCCCCGTGAGCCCGTCCCGTGTCCTCGTCCTCAACTCCGGCTCCTCGTCGGTGAAGTACCAGCTGCTCGACATGGACGACAGCAGCCGGCTGGCCGGCGGGCTGGTCGAGCGGATCGGCGAGCGGACCTCGCTGGTGCGGCACACCCCGCTCGCGCCGGGCGGGGACACCCGGGAGCGGACCGGGCAGATCGCCGACCACGACGCCGCGCTGAAGGCGATGGCCGAGGAGCTGGCGGCCGACGGACTGGGCCTCGACTCCCCCGAGCTGGCCGCGATCGGACACCGGGTGGTGCACGGCGGGCAGCGCTTCACCGAGCCGACGGTGATCGACGAGCGGGTGCTGGCGGAGATCGAGCGGCTGATCCCGGTGGCGCCGCTGCACAACCCGGCCAACCTGTCCGGCATCCGCACGGCCATGACGCTGCGTCCCGATCTGCCGCAGGTCGCCGTCTTCGACACCGCCTTCCACACCACCATCCCGGAGTCGGCCGCCCGCTACGCGATCGACGTCAACACCGCCGACAAGCACCGCATCCGCCGCTACGGCTTCCACGGCACCTCGCACGCGTATGTCTCCCGGGCCACCGCCAAGCTGCTGGGCAGGGCACCCGAGGAGGTCAACGTCATCGTGCTGCACCTGGGCAACGGGGCGTCCGCCTCGGCCGTGCGGGGCGGCCGCTGTGTGGAGACCTCCATGGGGCTGACCCCCTTGGAGGGGCTGGTGATGGGTACGCGGTCGGGAGACATGGATCCGGCCGTCATCTTCCATTTGATGCGTGTCGGCCATATGTCCGCCGACGAGATCGACACTCTTCTCAACACGAAGAGCGGTCTGGTCGGACTGTGCGGGGACAACGACATGAGGGAGATCCGGCGCCGGATCGACGAGGGCGACGAAGAGGCGGAGCTGGCGTTCGACATCTACATTCACCGTCTGAAGAAGTACATCGGCGCCTATTACGCCATTCTCGGACGGGTGGACGCGGTGGCCTTCACGGCCGGGGTCGGCGAGAACGCCGCTCCGGTGCGGGCGGCGGCCATGGCGGGCCTGGAGGGGCTGGGCCTGGCGGTGGACGACGAGCGCAACGCCGTACACGGCGGCGGGCCGCGGCTGATCTCGCCCGAGGGTGCGCGGGTCACGGTCGCGGTGGTACCGACGGACGAGGAAATGGAGATCGCACAGCAGACTTACGCACTGGTCGGAAAGAACAACTGAGCAGGGACTTTCTCATTTGTATATTCCGCCAGACGGAATATTCCGTAGCGAAACAAACCGATAGGATCGCCCCATGCGCCGTTCGAAAATCGTCTGTACTCTCGGCCCCGCGGTCGACTCCCATGAGCAGCTTGTCGCCATGATCGAAGCCGGCATGAACGTGGCCCGCTTCAACTTCAGCCACGGCACGCACGCCGAGCACCAGGGCCGGTACGACCGGGTCCGTGCCGCCGCCAAGGAGACGGGCAGGGCCATCGGCGCCCTCGCCGACCTCCAGGGCCCGAAGATCCGTCTGGAGACCTTCGCGGAGGGTCCCGTCGAGCTGGTGCGCGGTGACGAGTTCACCATCACCACCGAGGACGTCCCGGGCGACAAGACGATCTGCGGGACGACCTACAAGGGCCTGCCGGGTGACGTCTCCCGCGGTGACCAGATCCTGATCAACGACGGCAACGTCGAGCTGAAGGTCGTGGACGTCGAGGGCCCCCGGGTGAGGACGATGGTCATCGAGGGCGGCGTCGTCTCCGACCACAAGGGCATCAACCTGCCCGGCACCGCCGTGAACGTGCCCGCGCTGTCCGAGAAGGACGTCGAGGACCTGCGGTTCGCCCTGCGGATGGGCTGCGACCTGGTCGCCCTGTCCTTCGTCCGGGACGCCAAGGACGTCACCGACGTCCACCGCGTGATGGACGAGGAGGGCCGCCGGGTCCCCGTCATCGCCAAGGTGGAGAAGCCGCAGGCGGTGGAGAACATGGAGGACGTCGTGATGGCGTTCGACGGTGTGATGGTCGCCCGCGGTGACCTCGCCGTCGAGTACCCGCTCGAGAAGGTCCCGATCGTGCAGAAGCGCCTGATCGAGCTGTGCCGGCGCAACGCCAAGCCGGTGATCGTGGCGACCCAGATGATGGAGTCGATGATCACCAACTCCCGGCCGACCCGCGCCGAGGCCTCCGACGTGGCCAACGCGATCCTGGACGGCGCCGACGCGGTGATGCTGTCCGCCGAGTCGAGCGTGGGCGCGTACCCGGTCGAGACCGTGCGGACCATGTCGAGGATCGTCCAGGCGGCCGAGCAGGAGCTGGTGTCCAAGGGTCTCCAGCCGCTGGTGCCGGGCAAGAAGCCGCGTACGCAGGGCGGTTCGGTGGCCCGCGCCGCCTGCGAGATCGCCGACTTCCTCGGCGGCAAGGGCCTGGTCGCCTTCACGAAGTCGGGCGACACGGCCCGGCGGCTGTGCCGCTATCGCGTCGCCCAGCCGATCCTGGCGTTCACCACCGAGGAGTCCACCCGCAACCAGCTGACGCTCAGCTGGGGCGTGGAGCCGCATGTCGTGCCGTTCGTGAACAGCACCGACGAGATGGTCGCGCTGGTGGATCAGGAGCTGGTCCGGCTGAGCCGGTTCATCGAGGGCGACATCGTGGTGATCACGGCCGGCTCGCCGCCCGGCGTCCCGGGCACGACCAACATGGTCCGGGTGCACCACCTGGGCGAGGCGACCACCTGACCCGCACCGCGCGTGTACGACACCGAGGGCGCCCCCAGCGGACTGGGGGCGCCCTCGGCGCTGCGGCTCCCGGAACGGGCCTGACGGGTGCTCAGTCGGTGGTGAACTGGTGCAGCCCGGGCACGTGCAGCGTTCCGCCGAACTGGCCGGCCTGCTGCACCTTCACGTTGGTGAAGTAGATCAGCGGGATGTTGAGCGGCGGCGGGTGCTCCGGGTCGAACGTGATCGGGATCAGTCCGAGCAGGTTGCCGGAGATGCTCTCCGTGTACATCACGGTGTCGCCGCCGCGGATGGTGGACGTCGACCCCTTGGCGGCCTGCACGTGGTAGGTCTTGCCGGACTGGTCGTCCTTGACCGTCTGGTGCAGGTCCCCGATGTCGGTTCCGTCGGATACGACGTACTTGAGCACCTTCTTGACGCTGCCGTTGGCCGTCCGCACCTTGACGATGCCCTTGTAGTCGGCGCCCTTCAGCAGCAGCGAACTGGCGTTCAGGAACCACGGGTCGTCGGGCAGCGGGACCTTGTTGTCGACGCCGCCCTCGGCGTCCGTCGCGACCGGGCAGTCCTCGAGCTCGGCGCCGGGCGTCTCTGAGGGGCTCGGCGAGGCGGTGGCTCCCGGAGTCCCGGTCACCTCCGCGGCGGGCTCCTCGGCCTGCTTCCCGGCCTCCTCGGCCGCCTGCGACGCCTTGTCGCCGGCGTCCTGCACGACGTCCTTCGCCGTGTCCTCCGGCGCCTCGGAGGCCGCCTTCCCGGCGGTCTCCCCGGCCTCGGCGGCCGTCTCGCCGGCGTCGCCGGCGGACGGGGCGGAGGCGGACGGGGCGGGGCTCGGGGCCGCCTCCTCCTGGTCTCCGGGGGTGAAGGCGTCCTTGATGGCCTCCCCGACGCCCTCCAGCAGACCGCTGTCGGTCTCCGAGGGGGCCGGCGCGGGCTCCTCGGCGGCCTGGCCGCCCGCGGTCGCGGAGGGGGTCGGCGCGGGCTCGGGCTTGTCGTCGGAACCTGAATCCGGCGAAGAGTCCGAGCCGTTGTCCGTTCCCTTGTCCGCTCCCGCGTCCGGGGCCTCCTGCGCGGGGGCCGAGGGGGCGGGCTGCGCCGAGGGCTTCTCGTCCGGCGAGGCCGTGTCGCTCGCCGTGGCGGACGGTGTGGGCGACGCGGTGGCGTCCCTCTTCCCGTCCTTGCCGTCCTTCTCGGCCTTCTCGATGGCCTCGAGGCACTCCTTGAACTCGTCGGCCGTGAGGTTCTTGGACGACGGCTGGTCGTCGGCCTGGGCGAGCGTCGGGGTGAAGCCCATCCCCATGAGGACCGCGGTCGGCATCGCCGCGATGGCTATCGCCTTCCCGGCGGGCATGTGGAACCTGGTGAACAGCGGCTTCTTGGGTGCCGCGTGGCGCGGCCCGGTTCTCACACGGGACTCGTCCACATCAGTCCCGTGGGTCACCTCGTCAGCCGGCACTGTGCCTCCCGTTCGCCCCGTTCGCCGGGCTCGTTCCTGACAGATCGTTCTCTCCCAGCACCTTCGGGGCCTGGGAGTGATCCTCATCGCCCATCGGCGCGGTGCCGTCTACGGGGTCCAGGACCGTGGTGTCGGCGGTCGCGCCCTCCGGTGTCCCACCGTGGCCGTCGCCGTCCGCCGGGGACTCCCCGGCGGGCGGGACGCCCGGCGCCCACGACACGGCCATCGCTCCGCCCACGAGGGACAAGAGGAAGCCGATGAGGAAGCCGCCGATGTTGGACACAGGGATGGACACGAGCGCCAGCAGGATCGCCGCGACACCCGCGAAGACCCGGACGTGCTTCTGGAACCAGAGGCTGACGCCGAGGACGACGAGCAGCACACCGATGATCAGGGACCCGGCGCCCGCGGTGGTCGCCATGGCCAGCGTCAGATGCCCGATCTGGAGGTTCGCGTACGGGAAGTAGGCGATGGGGAGTCCGCCGAGCATGACGAACAGCCCGGCCCAGAACGGCCGCGCGCCCCGCCAGGCGCGGAACTGCTGCCTGCGGCGGGTGAACTGGCCGAAGGCGGCAGGAGTCTCGGCGCTCATGGAAAACAGCTCCCTGGTACGGCTTTGCTGTGGTGGTGATGTGCGCCGCGCGTGAAGGCGCGGCGGGAAGGTGGACGGGCGGGGGCGCCACCGGCTCCCCCGCCCGTCAGCGAGTGCTTAGTAGCACTCCTTGACACCTGTCGACAGCGACATCTTCAGACCGCTGAGCTTGAAGGTTCCGGCGGTGGTCGCCCACGCCGTCTGCTTCACGTCCGTCAGCACGGCCTTGTCCGCCTGCTGGGCGAACCCGTAGGGGTTGGCCTGCTCGCCGCCGCCCTTCATGCCCGGACCCTTGTTGGCGTCCTTGGCGGCCACACCGATGTCGATGTTCGTGAACGTCGCATCGGCGTTCAGGTCGGCGACGTCGATGTACAGGTTCTTGGCCTCGACCGGCTTGCTCTGTCCGGCATGCAGCATCAGGCTGACGTTCCCCAACACCGGAATGTTCGGGGTGACGACCGACTGACACATGTTCTTGATGCTCGCGGACTTGAACGCCGAGACCGCGACGGGGTGAACCGTCTTCTTGCCGGAGAGGGTGTACCCCTCGTCGAGGGCACCGTACTGGGAGAAGCCCGTACCGACGAGCTCATCCGTGGTGACCTTGAACGACTGGCCCGACACGCTGAACGACGCCGCGAGGGCGCCCTGCGCGAGAGCGACGCCTATGCAAGCCGTGGCGGCAACGCTGGGCACCATGACCACAGCGAACCGCTTCCATCTGGTCCCGCCACGCACCTGGGACTCCATATTTCCTCCTTCTCGGACGTACATCTCCTGTCCTGACTCGCCGCCATGAACGGCGGACCGGCCGGGCAGGGATGGGAGAAGTGCTACGTCCTCGGGAAGGAGAGCGCCCGAACTCGACGACACGTACAACGCGCTCGAATCACCGGCGATCACCCCCGAGCGACAACCACTGGTCGCGCCTGACACGCATCACGCACAACCCTGCTGGACAGGCTTCGCCGGGTGGACGAAGACCCCCCTGTCCAAGAACCGGCGCCATTGCCGCCGGTTCTGCTCGGTGGGGACCCAGGAGTGCCCGCGGCCCGACCGGCTGTCGGGGCACGGGTTAATGGACCGAGCGTCGCCGATCGTGGTGCATTCTCGCCGCCCGCACAAGGGGGTTCGTTACTGGCTAGTAACGGCCGGATAACCATGCGACGACCGCTTGGCCCCATTCAGCGACGCTCGGTGCACCGAAGGGGCCGTACAAAACTATTGATCACTGGACAGAATCCGACAGATCAACGCCTGTCACTTACTTGCAGTAACAGCGGCCGCGATGACCAAGATTTGGTAAAGCGCGGCCGCATCGGCCTCCGTGAGCGAATCCGCAACTCGGGCACCACGCACCCGGCCGGACGGCAAAACCGCCCGAATCAGGCACCCGCGCCCGGGCCGCTCAGAACAGGGCCCGCGCCAGCGCCCGGCGCGCGGCGATCACCCGCGGGTCCTCGGCGCCGACCACCTCGAACAGCTCCAGCAGCCGTACGCGTGCGGCCTCGCGGTCGTCGCCCGCGGTGCGCTTCACCGTCTCGATGAGCCGGCCGAAGGCGTCCTCGACATGACCGCCCACCAGGTCCAGGTCGGCCGCGGCGATCTGTGCGGCACCGTCCGCCGGGTTCTCGGCCGCCTCCTGGCGCACCTTCTGCGGGTCCAGGCCCTGCACCCGCTGGAGCAGTTCGGCCTGCGCGAGACCCAGTTGGGCCTCCGGGTTGCCGGGGTCGTCGGCGAGCACGTTCTTGTACGCCTGGACCGCACCGGAGAGGTCACCGCTGTCCAGGGCCCGTACGGCCTCCTCCAGCAGGGCGTCGTACGGCCCGGCGGCCTCGGCCGGGGCGGCGGCGGCCCCGCCCGGCTCGGCTTCGGGGTCGACGGTGAGACCGGTCAGGCCGAAGCGCTGCTCGGCGACCTGCACCAGCTGGTCGAGGGTCTGGCGGATCTGCGCCTCGTCCGCGGCCCCCTGGAAGAGCGGCAGCGCCTGTCCGGCCACCACCGCGAAGACCGCCGGGATCCCCTGGATCCCGAACTGCTGCATCAGCATCTGGTTGGCGTCGACGTCGATCTTGGCGAGGAGGATGCGCCCGTTGTACTCGACGGTGAGCCGCTCCAGGAGGGGGCTCAGCTGCTTGCAGGGCTGGCACCACTCGGCCCAGAAGTCGATGACGACCGGGACCTCGGTGGACCGCTGCAGAACGTCGCGCTCGAAGCCGGCCTCGTCGACGTCGATGACGAGATCGGCCGGGGAGACGGCACCCCCGCCCCCCTGCCGGGCCGTTTCGGCGCGCGCCTGCTCCGCCTTCGCCTTGGCCTCCTGGGCCGCCTTCACCGCGGCGAGGTCGACGACTCCGCTCATGGACATGTTCCGTGGCTGCATGCGCCTATCCTCCCCCGTACTGCGCGTGTGTGTGAAAAGCGCCCGGGAAACCCAGGCATACGTGTGGTGTTGGCGCGGGGTCCCCACCCCGCGCCGGTGGTCGTCGCTCGGGCACGCCGGTCACGCGTGCTTTCGCTACGAGCCGTAGCGTAATGCCGACGGGGGCTCCCGTGACACCCCGCCTCCGTGATCTCCCTCACCACCGGCCGCCCGGTAACCGCCGGTTATGGTCGTGTCATGCAGAGCCGCACCCCAGCCAGTCGCACCGGGCGTCCGCGCAGCGCCGCAGCGGACGCCGCGATCCTGGCCGCGACCCGTCAGGCTCTGGTCGAACTCGGCTGGTCCAAGCTCACCCTGGGAGACGTGGCGGTGCGCGCCGGGGTTGCGAAGACCACCCTCTACCGTCGCTGGGCGGGCAAGAACGAACTGGTCGTGGACGCGGTCGCGGAACTCTTCGACGAGCTGAGCCTGCCCGACCGCGGCTCCCTGGCCGCCGACATCGAGGGCGTGGTGCTCCAGTTCGCCGCGATCCTGGCCCGTCCGGAGGCCAGGAGCGGACTGATGGCGGTGGTCGCCGAGGCCACCCGGGACGACCTTCTGCGCGAGCGCATCCGCGCCTCGATCGTCGAACGGCAGAAACGTCTCGTCCTCGAGGGCCGGGCCCGCGCCCAGGAGCGCGGCGAGCTGCCGGCCCAGCCCGACCCGGACGCGGCGGCCCGCACGGTCGACCTGATCTTCGACATGGTGGCCGGCGCGGTGGTCCACCGCACGCTGGTCAGCGCGCAGCCGGCCGACGAGAAGTGGGCGCACGACTTCACCCGGGTCCTGCTGTCAGGCCTCGCCACCGCATCCGGCGCCGTCTGACACGCGAGGCCACAAGGGCCTGTCCGGCGGATCAAGTCAGGGGAAAGGGGCGGCGCCACACCCCGCGTCCCCGGCATGATCTGCCGGACAGGCCCTGACCCGGGCACGGTCGGCCGGTAGTTGCCTGTCGCTGCCCTCCGCGCCCTGCGAGGATCCTGATCATCCCCACCGGGACATACGGGACACCGAGCGGCCAGGGAGGGCGCGCATGACCGGAACCGGACCCGTCACCGCACGGTTCGACACCTCCAGGCCGCACCCCGCCCGGGTCTACGACTGGTTCCTCGGTGGCAAGGACAACTACCCCGTCGACGAGGAACTGGGCCGGCAGATCATGAGCCTCGACGGCACGGCCCGGCACATCGCGCGCACCAACCGCTGGTTCATGCAGCGCGTCACCCGGTGGCTGGCGGGCCCGGCGGGCGTGCGGCAGTACCTGGACATCGGCACCGGCATCCCCACCGAACCCAACCTGCACCAGCTGGCCCAGCGCGTCGCGCCCGAGTCCCGCGTGGTCTACGCCGACAACGATCCCATCGTGCTGAAGCACGCGGAGGCGCTGCTGCGCAGCACCCCCGAGGGCGTCACCGACTACGTCCAGGCGGATGTGCGCGAGCCGGAGTTCATCCTGCGCCGGGCCCGCGAGAGCCTGGACCTCGCCCGGCCCGTGGCCCTGTCCCTCGTGGCGCTGACGCACTTCCTCGGCGACGAGGACGACCCGCACGCCCTGGTGGCGCGCCTCGTCGGCGCCCTTCCCTCCGGCAGCTACCTGGTGCTGTCCCAGCTGACCGCCGACTTCGACCCCGAGGCGGTCGGCCGCGGGGTCGCGCTGTACCGGGCGGGCGGCGTCACTCTGGCACCCCGCGACCGCGCGGAGATCGCCCGCTTCTTCGAGGGGCTGGACCTCGTGCAGCCCGGTCTGGTCCAGGTGACCGACTGGCATCCCGAGCTCGCCCTCGACGAGAGCACCGACGCCGACGCCGTGATCTCGCTGTACGGGGCAGTGGCCCGCAAGCCGTGACGGACACCGCCCCACGACGGGCAACGGCGGCCCCCATCGGGCGACGTACACAGGCCACTCCGGCGTGCGCCGGGAGCCCCTGCCCTCCCACAACGCCGCCGGCAGGCACCGTGTCCGTCGACACCGTGCCTGCCGGGTTGCCGTGCGGGTGTGGCCGGGGCTCAGAAGCCGGCCGGCTCGGTGTACACGCCCCACTCGTCGCGCAGCACGCCGCAGATCTCGCCGAGCGTCGCCTCCGCGCGTACGGCGTCGAGCATCGGCTCGATCATGTTGGTGCCGGAGCGGGCGGCGGCGACCATGGCGTCCAGCGCGTCGCGCACCTTCGCGTCGTCGCGGGCGGCCTTGCGGTCGCCGAGCAACCGGACCTGCTCGCGCTCCACCTCGTGGCTGACCCGCAGGATCTCCAGGTCGCCGGTGACCGACCCGGTGTGGACGTTGACGCCGACGACCCGCTTGTCGCCCTTCTCCAGGGCCTGCTGGTAGCGGAATGCCGACTCGGCGATCTCGCCGGTGAACCAGCCGTCCTCGATGCCGCGCAGGATGCCGGAGGTGATCGGCCCGATCGGGTGCTTGCCGTCCGGGTGGGCGCGCAGGCCCCGCTCCTTGATCTGCTCGAAGATCTTCTCGGCGTCCGCCTCGATTCGGTCCGTGAGCTGCTCGACGTACCAGGAACCGCCCAGCGGGTCCGCGACGTTGCCGACGCCGGTCTCCTCCATCAGCACCTGCTGGGTGCGCAGGGCGATCTCGGCGGCCTGCTCACTGGGGAGGGCGAGGGTCTCGTCGAGGGCGTTGGTGTGCAGGGAGTTGGTCCCGCCGAGTACCGCGGCGAGCGCCTCGACGGCGGTCCGTACGACGTTGTTGTACGGCTGCTGGGCGGTGAGGGAGACGCCGGCGGTCTGGGTGTGGAAGCGCAGCCACTGCGCCTTCTCGCTCTTCGCGCCGTAGACGTCGCGCATCCAGCGGGCCCAGATCCGGCGCGCCGCACGGAACTTGGCGATCTCCTCGAAGAAGTCGACGTGCGCGTCGAAGAAGAAGGACAGCCCGGGTGCGAAGAGGTCGACGTCCAGCCCGCGGCTGAGTCCCAGCTCCACGTACCCGAAGCCGTCCGCCAGCGTGTACGCCAGCTCCTGCGCGGCCGTCGCCCCGGCCTCGCGGATGTGGTAGCCGGAGACCGACAGCGGCTTGTACGCGGGGATGCCGGCGGCGCAGTGCTCCATCAGGTCGCCGATGAGGCGCAGATGCGGCTCGGGCTGGAACAGCCACTCCTTCTGCGCGATGTACTCCTTGAAGATGTCCGTCTGCAGCGTGCCGTTGAGCACGCCGGGGTCGACGCCCTGGCGCTCGGCGGCGACCAGATACATGCAGAAGACGGGCACGGCGGGCCCGCTGATGGTCATCGAGGTGGTGACGTCACCGAGCGGGATGTCCCGGAACAGCACCTCCATGTCGGCCGCCGAGTCGATCGCCACCCCGCAGTGGCCGACCTCGCCCAGCGAGCGCGGGTCGTCGGAGTCGCGGCCCATGAGCGTCGGCATGTCGAAGGCGACGGAGAGGCCGCCTCCGCCGTTGCGGAGGATCATCTTGTAGCGCTCGTTGGTCTGCTCGGCGTTGCCGAACCCGGCGAACTGTCGGATGGTCCACGTCCGCCCCCGGTAGCCGGTCGGATACAGACCGCGGGTGAAGGGGTACTCACCGGGCCAGCCGATCCGCTCGAACCCCTCATAGGTGTCCCCGGGCCGGGGACCGTACACCGGCTCCACGGGATCGCCCGAGAGCGTGGTGAAATCCGCGTCGCGCTTGCGTGCGGCGTCGTAGCGGGCCTGCCAGCGTCGGCGGCCTTCTTCGATGGCGTCAGCGTCCATGCTTCAAATTTACTAGGACGTCCAAGTACCTGTCGATGGGAGACCGCCGCACGCTGCTCCGTACGGCGGTGAGAGGCGTTACGCGACCGCGGGGGCCTCGTCGGCGACCTTGGCCTCCAACTCGCGGCTGACCTTGCGCTCCACGAAGAACGCGGCCGTGGGAACCGTGCCGGCCAGCAGCACCCAGAGCTGCTTCTTCACCGGCCACTTCGCCTTGGAACCGAGGTCGAACGCGAAGATCAGGTAGACGACGTAGAGCCAGCCGTGGGCGATGCTGACCACCTGGGTGAAGTCGGCGGCCCCGCCCATGTCGAGCGCGTACTTGCCGATCATGCCAAAGGTCAGCGCGACGAGGAGGACACCGGTGACATAGGCCATGATCCGGTAGCGGGTGAGCACGCTCTTCTTCATGGAGTCGAGCGTAACGGGCCGT
The DNA here is from genome assembly GCF_040680275.1 of Streptomyces sp. NPDC052079. NCBI lineage: Bacteria > Bacillati > Actinomycetota > Actinomycetes > Kitasatosporales > Streptomycetaceae > Streptomyces > Streptomyces sp. NPDC052079. The sequence goes on along the minus strand of NZ_JBFAWL010000001.1, from coordinate 872,218 downwards.
TCCGGGAGATCTTGGCGGGGGTCATTCCTCCTTGAAGTCCCCCGCCGCGAGCCGCAGGGGCCGGAGCATCGCGAAGAGTTCGGCGCATTCCTCGGCGTCGTAGGCGCCCAGGCCGAAGTCCATCGCCATCAGGTCGCGGGTGGCGGCCTCGACCACCTCGCGGCCCTTGTCGGTGATGGTCGCGAGGGTGCCGCGGCCGTCGTTGGGGTTGGGGCGCTTGGCCACCAGACCCGACCGCACCAGGCGGTCCACGGTGTTCGTCACCGACGTGGGATGCACCATGAGCCGTTCGCCGATCTTGGACATCGGCAGCTCACCCGACTTGGAGAAGGTCAGCAGCACCAGGGCCTCGTACCGCGCGAACGTGAGCCCGTAGGGCTTGACCACCGCGTCGACCTCGGCCAGCAGGATCTGATGCGCCCGCATGATCGAGGTGATCGCGGCCATCGACGGCACGCTTCCCCAGCGCTGCTTCCAGAGCTCGTCGGCGCGGGCGATGGGATCGAACGAGAGACTGAGCGGCTTCGGCACGGAGCCGACCCTACCGGCCGGTCATATATCGGTCAGCCCCGTCTCGCCTTTCGGTCGGCGGGACCGGCTCACCATGGACCGGACGCCCGTCACCGCAAGACGTAGCTCCCCGCCCCCAGAACCGTACGCAGACGGCCCTCCTCCCGAAGGGCGACAACGGCCTTCTGAAGCGCTCGTCGGCCTTCCACTCACCTGCATCCAGACGTCGACGGAGGTCGGCGGCCACCTGGGGCCAGACGGGAACGGAGCGATCGAGTTCCATACCCCGAGCGTCGCGACTGGCCGACGTTTTCAAGGCCGAACTGGTCGAGACCGCACGATCGGACGCTCGGCGGGCACGGAGTCCGGCCGACGACGCCGGGGCACACGACGAGACCCAGGGCACCGGACACCGGTGCCCTGGGTCTCACGGATGCCCCCCGCAGCCGGCTACTCGGCCAGATGGCGTTCCACCGTCTCCACCTTGGACGTCAGGGCGTCCGTTACGCCGGGGCGGATGTCGGCCTTCAGGACCAGTGAGACGCGGGGCGCGCGTGCCTCGACCGTGGCCACCGCGCGCTTCACGACGTCCATCACCTCGTCCCACTCCCCCTCGACCGAGGTGAACATGGCGTCCGTGCGGTTCGGCAGCCCGGACTCGCGGACCACCCGAACGGCGTCGGCGACGTACTCCCCCACGTCCTCGCCGACGCCGAGCGGCGTCACGGAGAAGGCGACGATCACGCGTTCACCACTCCCTCGGTGCGCGCGCGGGAGGCGATCACCGCGTCCTCGGCCTCACGCTTGAGCCGGCGGTCGGCGAAGAAGCCGCCGGTGGGCAGGACCGCCATGAGGAAGTAGAACGCGGCGGTCTTCAGCGGCCACTTGGCGCGGTTCCAGGCGTCCGCCCAGAAGAGCACGTACAGGACGAAGAGGAAACCATGGACCGCGCCCATCACCGGGACGGCGTTGAACTCCGTGGTCCGCTTCAGGACCGAGCAGACGAGCAGCAGCAGGAACGAGATCGCTTCGGGGCCCGAGACCAGGCGGAGTCGGCGGAGGGCGGTGGCGGTCTTGATGTCCACGGGTCACCTTCGGTGGGAGAGACGTCGGCGTCGACGGTTGGGACGGCTTGTGAACACACGCACAAGCGCGCGTCCATTGTGGCAAACCCCGTACGCGATCACGGGAGGGGGTCCGCAAGGGGGGCCATCGGGGTTTCCTCGGGGTGTGACTCCGCCTTGAGGATCTGTCGGCGGGGCAAAGGGGCCGCTACCGTCGCAAGCGTGGCGATGTTCCGACTTCAGAGCAGCAAGGTGCTCGCCGTCGACATGACCGGGGATGCCGTGAAGGCGAAGAACGGCTCCATGGTCGCGTACGACGGCGAGATGGCCTTCAAGAAACTCAGCGGTGGCGGTGAGGGCCTGCGGGGGATGGTGACCCGGCGGCTCACGGGTGAGCAGATGACACTGATGGAGGTGAAGGGGCACGGGACCTGCTTTTTCGCGGACCGGGCCTCGGAGATCAATCTGGTGGGGCTGCAGGGCGAGAAGCTGTACGTGGAGTCCAGCAATCTGCTGGCGACCGACGGGGGGTTGCGTACCGGGACGACGTTCACCGGTCTGCGTGGGGCCTCGCAGGGCAACGGGCTGTTCACGACCACGATCGAGGGGCACGGCCAGGCGGCGATCATGTCGGACGGTCCGGCCGTGCTGCTCCGGGTCAGCCCGCAGTACCCGCTGACGGTGGACCCGGGAGCCTATGTGGCCCATCAGGGGAATCTGCGGCAGTCCTTCCAGTCGGGTGTGACCTTCCGCACGCTGATGGGCGAGGGCGGCGGCGAGGCCTTCCAGATCCGCTTCGAGGGCGACGGGGTGGTCTACGTCCAGCCGAGTGAGCGCAACACGATCGCGGGGGACGTCTGAGATGGGCTTCCGGGAGATCAACCCCAAGATGATCGAGGCCACCGTGGCGCCCGGTCAGCGGCTGTTCAGCCAGCGCGGCGCGATGCTCGCGTACCGGGGCGAGGTCAGCTTCACCCCGAACCTGCGCGGCGGCCAGGGCGGAGTGATGTCGATGATCGGCCGGCGCGTGGCCAACGAGGACACGCCCCTGATGACCGTCGAGGGCAGCGGCACCGTGCTGTTCGGGCACGGCGGCCACCATATCCAGGTGATCCACCTCGCCGGGGACACGCTGTACGTCGAGGCCGACCGGCTATTGGCCTTCGAGGGCACGCTGGAGCAGGGGACGGTGTTCCTCGGCTCCCAGGGCGGGGTGATGGGCATGGTCCGGGGGCAGGTCACCGGGCAGGGGCTGTTCACCACGTCGCTGAAGGGGCACGGCTCCGTCGCCGTGATGGCCCACGGAGGGGTGCTCGAGGTGCCGATCACCCCGCAGCGGCCCGTGCACGTCGACCCCCAGGCCTACGTCGCCCACCACGGCGACGTCCGCAACAAACTGTCGACCGCCCTCGGCTGGCGGGACATGGTGGGCCGCGGCTCCGGCGAGGCCTTCCAGTTGGAGCTCAGCGGCAGCGGTGCCGTGTACGTCCAGGCATCGGAGGAGAAGCTGTGAGCAGTCCGGTCCACGACCCGATGACGCTGCCGTCCGACGACAACGTCGATCACTACACCTTCTGCGTGGAGCTCAAGGGCACCCAGTGGTTCATGCAGAAGGGGAAGATGATCGCTTACTACGGTTCGATCGAGTTCAACGGCATCGGGCACGGGCGACTCGACCGACTTGTCCGTACGTCGTTCCATTCGCCTCTGCACGCGAGCGACTGGGTCGTCGCGGAGGGCTCGGGCAAGATGCTCCTCGCCGACCGGGCCTTCGATGTGAATTCGTACGACCTCGAGGACGGCAACCTGACCATTCGCTCGGGCAACTTGCTAGCTTTTCAGCCAAGTCTGTCGCTCAAGCAGTCGATCGTGCCGGGTTTTCTGACCCTGATCGGAACCGGAAAGTTCGTCGCCGCGTCCAACGGTCCGGTGGTGTTCATGGAACCGCCGATCCGGGTGGACCCGCAGGCGCTGGTCGGCTGGGCGGACTGCCCGTCCCCGTGCCACCACTACGACCACGGCTACATGACCGGCTTCATGGGCGGTCTACGTGCGATGACGGGCCTGGGCGGGGCCTCCGGCGAGGAGCACCAGTTCGAGTTCGTCGGGGCGGGCACGGTGCTGCTCCAGTCGTCCGAAACGCTGATGACCGAGCAGGCCACCGGGGTCATTCCGCACGTGCCGGGGGTACCCGGGAGCGGCATTCCGGGCGGCCAGGGGCAGGGCGCAGGGGCACCGCGTCTTCCCGGACAGCTGGGGGACCTCCAGCGTCGCTTCGGGCTGTGAGCGGTAGTGTGCGGGGTGTGACATCGAACGCCTGACCGCGGTGTCACACGGAAGCCTCATTAGTTCGCCTTTCAACTTCCTTAGGTAGACTTCATTCATGGAGACCGAGACGGCCACCCGCTGGCTGACCAATGCGGAGCAGTGCGCCTGGCGCACCCACCTGGAGGTCAACAAGCTGTTGACGTACCAGCTCGAGAAGGATCTGCAGCCGTTCGGCCTGACAATGAACGACTACGAGATCCTGGTGAATCTGTCCGAGGCGGAGGACCGGCGGATGCGGATGAGCGACCTCGCCTCCGCCACCATGCAGTCCAAGAGCCGGCTCTCGCACCAGATCACCCGCATGGAGAACGCCAACCTGGTCCGGCGGGAGAACTGCGAGTCCGACCGCCGCGGACTGTACGCGGTGCTCACCGATCATGGCATGGAGACCATGCAGAACGTCGCGCCGCACCATGTGGCGTCCGTGCGCCGGCACTTCATCGACCTGCTCTCCCCCGAGGCGCTCATCGAGCTCGACAAGGCGCTGAAGCCCATCGCAGAGCATCTGCGGGGCCAGAGAGGGCGTCACTGACGGCCCTCAGCCCGAGCGGGCGAGCGGCAGGCGGAGTTCAAACAGGGCTCCGCCGGCCGGCGCCGCACCCGCCGTGAGCGTCCCGCCGTGCCGTACGGCGACGTTCCGCGCGATCGCCAGCCCCAGTCCCGCGCCACCGTCATCGCGGCTGCGGGCGGCGTCCAGCCGTACGAACCGCTCGAAGATCCGCTCCCGGTCGGCCTCGGCCACACCCTCGCCGTCGTCGGCCACCCCGAGCACGGCCCACGCACCCTCCCGCCGCACGGTCACGGTGACCCGCTCGCGAGCGTGCCGCCGGGCGTTGTCCAGCAGGTTGGCGAGCACACGGCCGAGCTGTCCCCGCGATCCGGTGATCTCCGCCGGCTCCGCGTGCACCGTCACACCCGGACGCCCGGCGGCCTCCTCGCGGGCCAGCGCGGCCAGGTCCACCGGGGCGTCGGCGGGCCGCTCCCCTGCGTCCAGCCGGGCGAGCAGCAGCAGATCGGCGGCGAGCTGCTGGAGCCGCACGGTGTCCTCGACGGCGCCGTCCAGGTCGAGCAGCTCCGGATGAGCGGCGGCCACCTCCAACTGCGTCCGCAGGGAAGCGATCGGGCTGCGCAGCTCGTGGGAGGCGTCGGCGACGAACCGCCGCTGCCGCTCCACGGACGCCTCCAGCGCGGTGAGCGTGGCGTTGGTGGTGCGGGCCAGGCGGGCGATCTCGTCGTGCGTCGCCGGTTCGGGCACGCGGCGGGCCAGATCCTCGGAGGCGGTGATCGCGGCCATCTCCCGCCGGATTCCCTCGACCGGACGCAGGGCACGCCCGGTGACCAGCCAGGTCACGCCGGCGACCACGCCGAGCAGGACGGGGAGGCCGATGAGCATCCCGGTCAGCGCGGTGCGTACGGCGCTCTGCTCGGCGGCGAGCGGGGCGCCCGCGTGGACGGTCAGACGGCCCCGGTCGGGGGTCCGCACCTCCACGGAGGCGAAACGGTAGTCCTGGTGGTCGCCGTCGATCGTCGCGGAGCCGTTCTGGAAGGTGCTGTCGCGGGCGATCTCTCCGACCTTCAGGGACTCGCCCGAGTCGTCGTCATCGTCATCACGGGCGTCGTCGTGGCGGAAATCGTCGTCGCCGGAGTCGTCGCGCACGTCGTCCGGGTCGTCATCGGCCATGGCGGCGGAAGCCGACGGCCCGGGCGTCACCTCGGCCGTCGTCGTGCCGGTGATCCGTTCCAGGTCCTCGGAGCCCGCGACCAGCCTGCCGTCCTCGTCGACGATCTGCACCGGCCGGCCCTCGGTGTCCAGCCCGGAGAGCCTGTCGTACGGCGTCCGGGCGGCGAGTTCGGCGGCGACCGCCCGTGCGGAGCGCTCCGCCTCGGTGCCCGCCTCCCCGATCAGATTGGAGCGCAGCGACAGCACCACGGCGGTGCCCGCCGCGACCAGGGCCACCGCGACGACGAGGACGGCACCGAGCGTCGCCCGGGCGCGGACCGATCCGAACAGCCGGCTCACGGCGTCGCCCCATCCAGCCGGTAACCGGCACCGCGCACGGTACGGATGAGACCGGCGCGGAGTTTGCGGCGCAGGGCGCTGACGTAGACCTCGACGATGTTGGGGTCACCCTCGTAGGCGAAGTCCCAGACGTGCTCCAGGATGTCGGCCTTGGACACCACCTCGCCGGCCCGCAGCACGAGGTGCTCCAGGACCGCGAACTCCTTGGCGGTCAGCGCCACTTCGTCCTCGCCCAGGTAGACGCGGCGGGCGGCGGTGTCGACCTTGAGGTCGCCGTGCACCCGGACCGGGGAGGCGCCGGGGCCCTGCCGGCGGCGCAACAGCGCCTTGATCCTGGCGACCAGGACGACGTACGAGAACGGTTTGGTGAGGTAGTCGTCGGCGCCGGTGTCCAGGCCCTCGGCCTCGTCGTACTCGCCGTCCTTGGCCGTGAGCATCAGGATGGGCACGTCGTGTCCGGCGGCGCGCAGGGCGGCGCAGACGCGGTAGCCGTTCATGCCGGGCAGCATGATGTCGAGGATCAGCAGGTCGTACGTGGTCTCCGTGGCCCGGTGCAGCCCCTCCCGGCCGTCGTGGACGACGTCCACGGCGTAGCCCTCGGCGGTGAGGCCCTTGGCGAGGGAGAGGGCTAGGCGTTTTTCGTCCTCGACGATCAGCAGGCGCATGGGGAAAGAGTGGCAAAGGGAAGCTGAAGGTCACTTCAGGCGGCTTCAGGTTGCTCTCAGCGTCGGTCGGCGAGATTGGTGCCGTGCAGCGCGGAAGCGCACCGACTCGGGAGGACGTGACATGAAGCGGAACATTGTGATCGCCGTGGTGGCGGCTGCGGCTCTGGTTGGCGGGGGTACGGCTACTGCCATCGGGGGCTCGGGAGGTGAGGACGGCGGGTCCGGGTCCGGGTCCGTGTCATCGCCGGCCGTGCGGGCGGGGGACGACGACGGGGGTCGGGACGACCGTGACGAGCGTGCGGTCTCCGGTGTAACCGCCGCCGACGCCATCGCTGCCGCGCTGAAGCACACGCCGGGTACCGCCGTGTCGGCCGAGCTGGACGACGACGGGAGCTGGGAGGTCGAGGTGCTCGGGCGCGGCGACGACTGGCGCAGCGTGCGGGTCGACCCGGGCAGCGGCAAGGTCCTCGGGGCCTGGGCGGACTACGAGGACGACGCCGGTGAGGTGCGGGCCGCGTTGAAGGGGGCGTCGGTGTCGGCGCAGGAGGCCGCGGAGGTGGCGGGCGCCAAGGGGACGGTGGTTTCCGTGGAGCTCGATGACGACGGGGACCTGGGGTGGGAGGCCGAGACGCGGGGCTCCTCCGGGGGCGAGCGGGACTGGCGGGTCGACGTTCGCAGTGGTGAGGTCAGCGTCGAGCGGGGGGACGACGGCGGCGACTCCGCCGACGACTAGGTGGTTTCGCCCCCGCCGCCCCTTCCCGTCCCGTCCCTGGGGCTGCGCCCCAGACCCCCTTTCGGCCCTTCGGGCCTCGTCCTCAAACGCCGGACGGGCTGGGTTTCGGCCCTTCGGGCCCGTCCTCAAGCGCCGGACGGGCTGGATATGCCGGACGGGCTGGTTGTGCCGGACGGGCTGGTTGTGGGGGTGGTTGTCAGGCCCTCTACCAGTTCGTCCGCTGCCCTGTACGGGTCCAGCGTGCCGGTGATGATGCGTTCTGCCAGTGCGCCCAGGCGGCGGTCGCCGTGGAGGTCGCCGATGCGTTCGCGGAGGGCCGTGACCGCGATGGACTCCACCTCGTGGGAGGCCCGGGCCAGGCGGCGTTCGGTCAGGACGCCGCGCTCCTCCATCCAGGCACGGTGCTTCTCCAGGGCCTCGACCACCTCGTCGACGCCCTCCGCGCGGGCGGCGACCGTCTTGACGATCGGGGGGCGCCAGTCGCCCGGGGCGCGGGACTCGCCCAGGCCGAGCATGTGGTTCAGCTCCCGGGCGGTGGCGTCGGCTCCGTCGCGGTCGGCCTTGTTGACGACGTAGACGTCGCCGATCTCCAGGATTCCGGCCTTGGCCGCCTGGATGCCGTCGCCCATGCCGGGCGCCAGCAGCACGACGGACGTGTCGGCCTGGGAGGCGATCTCCACCTCCGACTGGCCCACGCCCACCGTCTCGACCAGGATCACGTCGCAGCCGGCCGCGTCGAGGACGCGGATGGCCTGCGGGGCCGCCCACGCCAGGCCGCCCAGGTGGCCTCGCGTGGCCATCGAGCGGATGTAGACGCCCGGGTCGGAGGCGTGCTCCGACATGCGGACGCGGTCGCCCAGCAGGGCCCCTCCGGAGAAGGGGGAGGACGGGTCGACGGCCAGGACGCCGACCCGCTTGCCCTGTTTGCGGTACGCGGTCACCAAGGCGGAGGTCGAGGTGGACTTGCCCACGCCCGGGGAGCCGGTGAGGCCGACCACGTAGGCGTTGCCGGTCAGCGGCGCCAGGGCCGCCATGACCTCCCTGAGCTGCGGGGACGCCCCCTCCACCAGGGAGATCAGCCGGGCCACGGCCCGTGGCCTGCCTTCCCTGGCCTGGGCGACCAGCGAGGAGACGTCCTGCATCACAGCTCCGTTCACGAGAGAAAACCTGTCAGGAAACCGGCTCAGGCCTTGGGTACCCGCACGATCAGCGCGTCACCCTGGCCGCCACCGCCGCACAGCGCCGCCGCACCGACACCGCCGCCGCGCCGCTTCAGCTCCAGCGCCAGGTGCAGCACGAGCCGCGCGCCGGACATCCCGATCGGGTGACCGAGGGCGATGGCACCGCCGTTGACGTTCACCTTTTCGGCGGAAACGCCCAGGTCTTTCATTGACTGGACGGCGACCGCGGCGAAGGCCTCGTTGATCTCGATGAGGTCGAGGTCGGAAACCTCCAGGCCCTCCTTCTTCAGCGCGTGCCGGATCGCGTTGGACGGCTGCGACTGGAGGGAGTTGTCCGGGCCGGCCACATTGCCGTGGGCGCCGATCTCGGCGATCCACTCCAGGCCCAGCTCCTGCGCCTTGGCCTTGCTCATCACGACCACGGCCGCCGCACCGTCCGAGATCTGCGAGGAGGAGCCCGCCGTGATCGTGCCGTCCTTGGAGAAGGCCGGGCGCAGCTTGCCGAGCGACTCGGCCGTGGTGTCGCCGCGGATGCCCTCGTCCTTGCTGAACAGGACGGGGCCGCCCTTGCGCTGCGGGATCTCGACCGGGGTGATCTCGGCCTCGTAGATGCCGTTCTTCTGCGCGGCGGCGGCGCGCTGGTGGGACAGGGCGGCGATCTCGTCCTGCTCGGGGCGGGCGATACCGAGACGGGTGTTGTGCTTCTCGGTGGACTCGCCCATGGCGATGTTCTCGAAGGGGTCCGTCAGACCGTCGTGCGCCATGGCGTCGAGCATCTGCACCGCGCCGTACTTGAAGCCCTCGCGGGACTTCGGCAGCAGGTGGGGGGCGTTGGTCATGGACTCCTGGCCGCCGGCGACGATCACGTCGAATTCACCCGCACGGATCAGCTGGTCCGCGAGCGCGATGGCGTCGAGGCCGGAGAGGCACACCTTGTTGACCGTGAGCGCCGGGACGTTCATCGGGATACCGGCCTGGACGGCGGCCTGACGTGCCGGGATCTGCCCTGCCCCGGCCTGGAGCACCTGCCCCATGATCACGTACTGGACCTGGTCGCCGCCGATCCCCGCACGGTCGAGGGCGGCCTTGATGGCGAAGCCGCCGAGGTCGGCTCCGGAGAACGACTTCAGCGAGCCGAGCAGCCGCCCCATGGGGGTGCGGGCGCCCGCGACGATGACGGATGTCGTGCCGTTTGCTGCGGATGATGCGGAAGTTGCGGAAGACATGAGATGCGATCCCCTTCCGGCTGCACAGCCGAGGAGTGAACGAGGGTTTACTTCGAATGTACTGACGTGCGGTGGACCCCGTCATCGGCCTTTCGGTGTGATCGCGCGCACGTTGCGTAACCACCGCGGGAGCGCTGCACTGATTCCATGCTGACGCGAATCGACCACATCGGGATCGCCTGTTTCGACCTGGACAAGACCGTGGAGTTCTACCGGGCCACCTACGGCTTCGAGGTGTTCCACTCCGAGGTCAACGAGGAGCAGGGCGTGCGCGAGGCCATGCTCAAGATCAACGACACCTCGGACGGCGGGGCCTCCTACCTGCAGCTGCTCGAGCCGACCCGGGAGGACTCCACCGTCGCCAAGTGGCTGGCGAAGAACGGCGAGGGCGTCCACCACATCGCTTTCGGTACGGCGGATGTGGACGCGGAGTCGGCCGGGATCAAGGAGAAGGGGGTACGCGTTCTGTACGAAGAGCCCCGGCGCGGCTCCATGGGGTCACGGATCACCTTCCTGCACCCCAAGGACTGCCATGGCGTACTGACAGAACTGGTCACTTCGGCGCCCGTTGAGTCGTCCGAGCACTGACCCACGTACATAAGGGCCGGTAGGGTTGGGTCTGGTCGCCGCTCCATGCGTGGTGACCGAGTCCCGTCGTCTTTGGGCGGCGGGATCGCCGGGGTCCGGGTTTCGGGGGGCGAGCGCGGGGCAGCAGCCCAGGCTCCGCCGTTGATCTGACACCATTCCCCCGGGGGCCCCGTTCGGCGGTTGGACGGAGCTCGGCCAGACTTGCGACCAGGGGACGGATGGGACCGCGCAGTGCGGGGCTACGAGAGCCAGGAGCGAGAGCCGGCGGCTGACGTCGACCACCTCTCTCGGTTCGAAGCCGAGATGAAGCGGCTGAAGACCGAGCGGGAAAAGGCGATCCAGCACGCCGAGGACCTCGGCTACCAGGTCGAGGTGCTGCGCGCCAAGCTGCACGAGGCGCGGCGCACCATCATGTCCCGGCCCGCCTACGACGGCGGCGACATCGGCTACCAGGCCGAGCAGTTGCTGCGCAACGCGCAGCTGCAGGCCGACCAGCTCCGCGCGGACGCCGAGCGGGAGCTGAGCCAGGCCCGTGCGCAGACCCAGCGGATCCTCCAGGAGCACGCGGAGCAGGCGGCCCGGCTGCAGGCGGAGCTGCACCAGGAGGCGGTGACCCGGCGCCAGCAGCTCGATCAGGAGCTGGCGGAGCGCAGGCAGACCGTCGAGTCGCACGTCAACGAGAACGTGGCGTGGGCGGAGCAGCTGCGGGCCCGCACCGAGGAGCAGGCCCGCCGGCTGATGGAGGAGACCCGCGCGGAGCGGGAGCAGGCCATGGCCGCCGCCCGCGCGGAGGCCGAGCGGCTGACGGCCGAGGCCCGTCGCCGGCTGCAGAGCGAGGCGGAGTCGGCCCGCGCGGAGGCCGAGCAGCTGCTGCGCCGGGCCCGCGCGGACGCCGACCGGCTGCTGACCACCGCCACCACGGAGGCGCAGGAGGCCACCGAGCGCGCCGAGCAGGTGCGAACGTCCACGGCCTCCGAGTCGCAGTCGGCCCGCCGTGAGGCCCAGGAGCTGGCCAAGGCCGCCGAGCAGCGTATGGCGGAGGCGGAGAGCGCGCTGCGCGAGGCGCGTGCCGAGGCGGAGAAGGTGGTCGCCGAGGCGAAGGAGGCCGCCGCCAAGGCGCTCGCCTCCGCCGAGGCCGCCAACGAGACCCGTACGCGCACGGCCAAGGAGCAGGTGGCCCGGCTGGTCAGCGAGGCCACCAAGGAGGCCGAGACCACCAAGGCGGACGCCGAGCAGCTCGTCGCCGACGCCCGCGCGGAGGCCGAGAAGATCGTCGCGGAGGCCGCCGAGAAGGCCCGCACGCTCACCGCCGAGGAGTCCGCCACCCAGCTGTCCAAGGCGGCCAGGACCGCCGAGGACGTGCTCAACAAGGCGTCCGAGGAGGCCAAGCAGACCACGAAGGCGGCGGCCGAGGAGGCCGAGCGGATCCGCAGGGAGGCCGAGGCCGAGGCCGACCGGCTGCGCGCGGAGGCGCACGACATCGCCCAGCAGCTCAAGGGCGCGGCCAAGGACGACACCAAGGAGTACCGCGCCAAGACGGTCGAGCTGCAGGAGGAGGCGCGCCGGCTGCGCGGCGAGGCCGAGCAGCTGCGCGCGGACGCGGTCGCCGAGGGCGAGAGGATCCGCGCGGAGGCCCGCAAGGAGGCCGTGGCGCAGATCGAGGAGGCGGCGAAGTCCGCCGAGGAGCTGCTCGCCAAGGCGAAGGCCGACGCCGACGAGCTGCGCTCCACCGCGCAGACGGACAGCGAGAAGGTCCGCACCGAGGCCATCGAGCGCGCCACCACGCTGCGGCGGCAGGCCGAGGAGACGCTGGACCGCACGCGCAAGGAGGCCGAGCGGCACCGCGCTGAGGCCGTCGAGCAGGCCGACGCGCTCAAGGAGGACGCCGAGCGGGCCGCGCGCGAGCTGCGCGAGGAGACCGAGCGGGCCGTCGAGGCCCGCCGCGCGGAGGCCGCGGACGACCTGACCCGGCTGCACACGGAGGCCGAGGAGCGGCTCGCCGCCGCCGAGCAGGCGCTGAGCGACGCGCGCGAGGAGGCCTCCCGGATCCGCCGTGAGGCGACCGAGGAGGGCGAGCGGCTGCGCGGCGAGGCCGCCGAGCGGATCCGTACGCTCCAGCAGCAGGCGGAGGCCGAGGCCGAGCGGCTGCGCAACGAGGCGGCGGCCGACGCGTCTGCCTTCCGCGCGGAGGGCGAGTCCGTCGCCGTACGACTGCGTTCGGAGGCCGCGGCCGAGGCGGAGCGGCTGAAGTCGGAGGCGCAGGACAGCGCCGACCGGATGCGCGCGGAGGCGCAGGCGGCGGCCGAGCGGATCGGTACGGAGGCGTCCGAGACCCTGGCCGCCGCGCAGGAGGAGGCGGCCCGGCGGCGGCGCGAGGCCGAGGAACTTCTCGGCGCGGCCCGGCAGGAGGCCGACCAGGAGCGCGAGCGGGCGCGCGAGCAGAGCGAGGAGCTGCTGGCCTCGGCGCGCACCCGCGTGGAGGAGGCGCAGGCCGAGGCCGTACGTCTGGTCGAGGAGGCGGACCGGCGCGCCACGGAGATGGTGTCGGCGGCCGAGCAGCACGCCCAGCAGGTGCGGGACTCCGTCGCGGGGCTGTTCGAGCAGGCGCAGGAGGAGATCACCGGGCTGCGCTCCGCCGCCGAGCACGCCGCGGAGCGTACGCGCCGCGGGGCCGAGGAGGAGGCGGACCGGGTCCGCGCCGACGCCTACGCGGAGCGGGAGCGGGCGAGCGAGGACGCCACCCGGCTGCGGCGCGAGGCGCACGAGGAGACGGAGGCCGCCAAGTCGCTGGCCGAGCGCACCGTCTCGGAGGCGATCACGGAGGCCGAGCGGATCCGCGCGGAGGTGTCGGAGCAGACCCAGCGGATGCGTACGGAGGCGTCGGACGCCGTCGCCGAGGCCGAGCAGGCCGCCTCGCGCACCCGGGCGGAGGCCCGCGAGGACGCCAACCGGATCCGTTCGGACGCGGCGACGCAGGCGGACACGCTCATCACGGAGGCCCGCAGCGAGGCCGAGCGGCTCACCGAGGACACCGTCACGGAGGCGGAGCGGGTGCGCTCCGAGTCGGTCGCCAAGGCGGAGAAGCTGATCGCGGACGCGGCCGGTGACGCGGAGCGGCTGCGGGCCGAGGCCGCGGAGACGGTGGGATCGGCGCAGGCGCACGCGGAGCGGCTGCGCCAGGATGCCGAGCGGGTCAGGTCCGACGCGGAGTCGGAGGCCGAGCGGCTGGTGGCCACGGCGCGCGAGGAGGCCGAGCGGACGCTGGACGAGGCCCGCAAGGAGGCCAACAAGCGGCGTTCGGAGGCGGCCGAGCAGGTCGACACGCTCATCACGGAGACCACCGCCGAGGCGGACAAGCTGCTCACCGAGGCGCAGCAGCAGGCGCAGAAGACGACGGCGGAGGCCGAGTCGCAGGCGGACACGATGGTCGGCGCGGCCCGCACCGAGGCCGACCGGCTGGTGTCCGAGGCGACCGTCGAGGGCAACGCGCGGGTGGAGAAGGCCCGTACGGACGCGGACGAGCTGCTGGTCGGTGCGCGCCGGGACGCGACGCAGATCCGGGAGCGCGCGGAGGAGCTGCGCGACCGCATCACCGGTGAGATCGAGGAGCTGCACGAGCGGGCCCGCCGTGAGGCGGCGGAGACGATGAAGTCCACGGGCGACCGCTGCGACGCGCTCATCAAGGCCGCCGAGGAGCAGCTCGCCAAGGCGGAGGCGAAGGCCAAGGAGATCGTGTCCGAGGCCAACTCCGAGGCGGGCAAGGTGCGCATCGCCGCCGTGAAGAAGGCCGAGGGGCTGCTCAAGGAGGCGGAGCAGAAGAAGGCCATGCTCGTGAAGGAGGCCGAGGAGCTGAAGGCCGAGGCGGTCCGCGAGGCGCGGCGCACGGTCGAGGAGGGCAAGCGCGAGCTGGAGGTGCTGGTGCGGCGCCGCGAGGACATCAACGCGGAGATCTCCCGCGTGCAGGATGTGCTGGAGGCGCTGGAGTCCTTCGAGGCGCCGGCGGGCGGCAAGGACAACGGGGTCAAGGCGGGGGCCGCCGCGGGTGCTACCCGTACGGGTGGCAAGTCATCCGATAGCTAGCAAACCGGGCCAAAACCCTTGTACGGTGAGGGCTTTGACCATGCTTTTGGCAAGTCTTCCGGTGGCGAGCCACTCAAAAGGGGTGTCATTCTCCGTATCAAACGTGCATCCGCTCGATGACACAGCGCTTCGGCCCCTAGGATTCCACCTATCACCTCACCGGTCTCATTCGACAGGAACCCCATGAGCGACACTTCCCCCTACGGCTTCGAGCTTGTGCGGCGTGGGTACGACCGCGCTCAGGTGGACGAACGTATCTCCAAGCTCGTCTCCGACCGTGACAGCGCTCTCGCCCGCATCACCGCTCTGGAAAAGCGCATCGAAGAGCTCCACCTCGAGACACAGAACGCCCAGGCCCAGGTCAACGACGCCGAGCCGTCGTACGCGGGTCTGGGCGCGCGCGTGGAGAAGATCCTCCGCCTCGCCGAGGAGGAGGCCAAGGACCTGCGCGAGGAGGCCCGGCGCGCGGCGGAGCAGCACCGCGAGCTCGCCGAGTCGGCCGCCCAGCAGGTGCGCAACGACGCCGAGTCGTACGCCGCCGAGCGCAAGGCCAAGGCGGAGGACGAGGGCGTCCGGATCGTCGAGAAGGCCAAGGGCGAGGCGTCCCAGCTGCGTTCCGAGGCGCAGAAGGACGCGCAGTCCAAGCGGGAGGAGGCGGACGCCCTCTTCGAGGAGACCCGCGCCAAGGCCGCGCAGGCCGCCGCCGACTTCGAGACGAACCTTGCCAAGCGGCGTGAGCAGTCCGAGCGCGATCTGGCCTCGCGTCAGGCCAAGGCCGAGAAGCGCCTGGCGGAGATCGAGCACCGCGCGGAGCAGCTGCGCCTGGAGGCCGAGAAGCTGCGCACCGACGCCGAGCGCCGTGCCCGCCAGACGGTGGAGACCGCGCAGCGCCAGGCCGAGGACATCGTGGCCGACGCCAACGCCAAGGCGGACCGGATCCGTTCGGAATCCGAGCGCGAGCTCGCGGCGCTGACCAACCGCCGCGACTCCATCAACGCCCAGCTGACGAACGTCCGCGAGATGCTGGCGACGCTCACCGGTGCGGCGGTGGCCGCGACCGGCGCGCCGGCCGCCGAGGACGAGCCGATCTCCCGCGGGGTTCCGGCCCAGCAGTCCCGGTAACGGCGTCCGTACGTCGGCGAAGCCCTCTGCCACTGAGGTGGCAGAGGGCTTTGTCCCGTTTTAGCGTGGCCGCATGATCGAGCTCGAGGGGCTGACCAAGCGGTACGGCGAGAAGGTGGCGGTCAACAATCTGACCTTCACCGTCCGGCCGGGCATCGTCACCGGCTTCCTCGGTCCGAACGGCGCCGGCAAGTCGACCACCATGCGCATGATCCTGAGCCTGGACTATCCGACCGCCGGGGACGTGCGGATCGACGGCACGCACTACCACCGGCTGAAGAACCCGTTGACGTACATCGGGGCGCTGCTGGAGGCGACGGGCGCGCACCCGGGGCGCAGCGCCTACAACCATCTGCTGTGGCTCGCCCAGAGCAACGGCATCCCGCCGCGCCGGGTGGACGAGGTGCTGGACGAGGTCGGGCTGAGGGCGGTGGCGCGGAAGAAGGCCAAGGGGTTCTCGCTCGGCATGGGCCAGCGGCTGGGCATCGCCGCCGCGCTGCTCGGCGACCCGCGGATCCTGATGTTCGACGAGCCCGTCAACGGCCTCGACCCCGAGGGCATCCACTGGATCCGCACGCTGATGAAGTCGCTCGCCGCCCAGGGCCGTACGGTCTTCGTCTCCTCCCATCTGATGAGCGAGATGGCGCTGACCGCCGACCATCTGGTGGTCATCGGGCAGGGGCGGCTGCTCGCCGACACCTCGATGGCCGACTTCATCGAGCGCAACTCCCGCTCGTATGTGAGGGTGCGCAGTCCGCAGCGGGAGCGGCTGCTGGACGTGCTGCACGGGGCCGGGATGACGGTCGTGGAGAGCGGTGACGGGGCGCTGGAGGTGGACGGGTCCACGGCCGAGGCCATCGGGGAGCTGGCGGCCCGCCACCAGCTGACGCTGCATGAGCTGAGTCCGCAGCAGGCCTCCCTGGAGGAGGCGTTCATGCAGTTGACCGCGGAGTCGGTGGAGTATCACGCGCACCCCGGCACCGGTACGCCCGCACCCCCGCAGCAGTGGGGCGCGAGCTGGACGAAGGGCTGAGCGGATATGACGGCGACGCAGGTCGTACAGTCGGAGTGGACCAAGATCCGGTCGGTGGCGTCCACGGTGTGGACACTGTCGCTGGCGGTGGTCGTCACCATCGCGCTCGGCATGCTGATCTCGGCCCTGTCGAAGAACGAGTTCGAGTCCCTCAGCGCGCAGGACCGGGCGGCCTTCGACCCGACGTTCATCAGCTTCGCCGGAATGAGCCTCGGTCAGCTGGCGATGATCGTGTTCGGGGTGCTGGTGGTGTCCAACGAGTACAGCACCGGCATGATCCGCGTCTCGCTGGCGGCCGTGCCGCAGCGCGGCACCTTCCTGTTCAGCAAGCTGGCGGTCGCCACCGCGCTCGCCCTCGTCGTCTCCATGGCCACCAGCTTCGCCACCTTCTTCCTGGGCCAGGCCATGCTCGGCGACCTGAAGGCGTCCATCGGCGACGACGGGGTGCTGCGGGCGGTGTTCGGCGGCGGTCTCTACATGACACTGATGGCGCTGTTCTCGATGGGCGTCGCCACGATGCTGCGCTCCCCCATGCTGTCGCTGGGCATCCTGATGCCGTTCTTCTTCCTGATCTCCAACATCCTCGGCAACGTCGACGCCACCAAGAAGGTCGGCCGGTTCCTGCCCGACCAGGCCGGCAGCAAGATCATGCAGGTGGTCCAGCCCCCGGACGACGACACCCCGTACGGCCCCTGGGGCGGGCTGGGCATCATGGCGCTGTGGGTGGCCGCCGCGGTGGTGGGCGGTTATGTGCTGCTCAAGAGGCGCGATGCCCAGTGAGGTACGTCCGGGGCCGGTTTTTACCCTGCCTTGAGCGGAACCGTCAGCGTCCGGATATCCTCCTAACCCTTACGGGGGCGTGCGCCCTGCTGTCCTGAACCTTTCGATGGGTGCGGAGCATGATCGAGGCAGTCGGCCTGACCAAGCGGTACGGCGACAAGACCGCTGTGTACAACCTTTCCTTCCAGGTGCGTCCCGGCGCCGTCACCGGATTCCTGGGCCCCAACGGCTCGGGCAAGTCGACGACGATGCGGATGATCCTGGGCCTGGACAACCCCACCGCGGGTCGGGTCACGATCGGCGGCTACCCGTACCGCAAGCTGCCCAACGCCCCCCGCCAGGTCGGTGCGCTGCTGGACGCCAAGGCGGTGCACGGCGGCCGGTCCGCCCGCAACCACCTGGTGAGCCTGGCCCAGCTGTCGGGCATCCCGTCCCGCCGGGTGGACGAGGTGCTGGGCGTCGTGGGCCTGCACGACGTGGCGTACAGGCGGTCGAAGGGCTTCTCCCTGGGCATGGGCCAGCGGCTCGGCATCGCCGCCGCGCTGCTCGGCGACCCCCAGGTGCTGCTGTTCGACGAGCCCGTCAACGGCCTAGACCCCGAGGGCATCCTCTGGGTGCGCAACCTGATGAAGTCGCTGGCCGCGGAGGGCCGTACGGTCTTCGTCTCCTCCCATCTGATGAGCGAGATGGCGCTGACCGCGGACCACCTCATCGTGATCGGCCGCGGACAGCTGATGGCCGACATGAGCGTGAAGGACTTCATCTCCGCCAACTCCGCCGACTTCGCGCGGGTGCGGACCCCGGACTCCGAGCCGCAGCAGCGCGAGAAGCTGTCCGCCGCGATCACCGAGGCCGGCGGCCATGTGCTGCCGGAGCAGGACGGGGCGCTGCGGGTGACGGGACTGCCGCTGCCGCGCATCAGTGACATCGCCCACGACAGCGACGTACGGCTGTGGGAGCTGTCGCCGCACCAGGCGTCGCTGGAGGAGGCGTACATGCGGATGACGCAGGGCGCCGTCGACTACCGGTCGACCACCGACCAGAAGGCGGGGCTCCAGCAGCCGCTGCCGCCGGGCGTGCAGCCCCCGATGCCGGTTCCGGGGCAGGGCCAGCCCGGCTGGTACGCGCCTCCGCCGCCGCAGCAGGGCGGGCAGCCCTTCCCGGCTCCCGCACCGCAGGGCGCCCCGGTGCAGGCCCCCGCGGGCCCCTACGGCGCTCCGGGCGCCCCCGGGGCGGCCCCGGGTGCCCCCACGCCCAACCCGTACGCGCAGTCCGCTCCGCAGGCGCCGCAGGGCCCGGCTCCGGCCACGCCGCCGGCCGCCGCGCCTCCGTCCGCCCCCGCCGCCGACCTGACCAAGCCCGAGGACGCCCGATGAGCACGCCCCCGCCCCCGATGCCGCAGAGCGCCGCACCCGACTGGCAGGCGGCGCCCAACTCCCCCTACCCCGGCTACACCTCGCCGATCCCGGTGGTGCGCACGCACCTCGGGCACGCGCTGGCCTCCGAGTGGACGAAGATCAAGTCCGTGCGCTCCACGATGTGGACCCTGGGCGTCTTCGTCGTGCTGGTGGTCGGTATCGGTCTGCTGACCGGGCTCGTGATCGTCAGTTCCGACCCGGACCTGGGCGGCGAGAGCCCGCTGACTCTGGGCTTCTTCGGACTGCTGCTGGGAGCCATCTGCATCATCACGCTGGGCGTGCTGACCACCGCCTCGGAGTACGGCACGGGCATGATCCGCACCACGATGGTCGCCTGCCCCTCTCGCGGACGCGTGCTCGCGGCCAAGGCCCTGGTGTTCTTCCTGGTCGCCTTCGTGGTGACGCTGGTGTGCGCCACGCTCACCGGCTTCCTGCACGTGGCGATGCTGGAGGGGTACAACGCCAAGGACCCCTCCGGCGAGGAGTGGCTGAAGGGCACGGTCGGCGTCTCGCTCTACCTGGCGCTGCTGGGCACGCTGTCGCTGGCGATCGGTTCGGCCGTCCGGCACTCGGCGGGCGCCATCACCATCATGATCGGTGCCGTGCTCGCCCCGCTGGTGATCGCCCTCTTCATGTTCTCGGAGTCGCTCAAGGACGTCCAGCAGGCGCTGTTCGAGTACTCCATCCCCAACCAGATGGGCGTCTTCTACGCCAATTCCCTCACCGAGTCCGGCCCGGGCGGCTGGGACCCGCTGTGGATCATGCTGGTCGTCACGGGGGTCGCGCTCGGCGGCGCCTATGCGCTGCTGGAGAAGCGGGACGTGTAGGACCGGTCAGAACCTCGGCGCGTTACGGGACCGCTGCACCCGCGTGGTGCGGCGGTCCTTCGCGTTCCAGCACGCCTTGTGCCAGTGGCGGCGCTCGTCGACGCCCGAGTGCTCCGGCCAGGCCACCACGTGCGGCACCCCGTCCGGGATCAACTGGTCGCAGCCGGGGCAGCGGTAGGCCTTGCCCTGGGCGCTGGCGCCCGCCACATGCCGCACGCTCCACTCCTCGCCCTGCCAGCTCTCCGTGGACTGCCAGCCGCCGTAGCGCCCGGAACGGTCGTCCTCGGCGCTCCGGCCGGACGCACCGGCTCCCTTGGGTCGGTTGCGACGCGGGGACACAGGACACCTCACGGGGCTATACAGGATGCTGGGGCCGCATCCAGCCTACGCGGCACGGGCGGGGGTAGGCGTACGCCACCAACCGTCACAAGTCCCCTCCGTGGTCGGGGGGCGCCCCTCGACAACGGCTCATTGTGCAGACAATCCGCAAAATCGCCTGCCCGGCCGTGTCCTCGGCACGTGTCGGGCGGTTATGCCCTGCGGGGGAGCTCCGTGTCGGAGCCAAGGAAGCAGGAAAAAGCAATGCGCGTTGGAAGTTTCGTGTTGGCCGCCCAGTTCCCCGGGCAGGGCGAGGGGGAGGCGCTGCACCGCGCGGTCCGCTCGGCGGAGGCCGCGGAGGAGGCGGGTCTCGACTCGGTCTGGCTGGCCGAGCACCACTTCGTGCCCTACGGCACGTGCCCGTCCGCCGTCACCCTGGCCGCGCTGCTGCTCGGCCGCACCCGCAGGCTGCGCGTCGGTACGGCGGTCAGTGTGCTGCCCACCGTCCATCCCGTGGCCCTCGCCGAACAGGCCGCGCTGCTGCACATCGCGAGCGGCGGCCGGTTCTCCCTGGGCGTCGGGCGCGGCGGGCCGTGGGTCGACCTGGAGGTGTTCGGGGCCGGACTGGAGGCGTACGAGAAGGGGTTCCCGGAATCACTCGATCTGCTGATGCGCTGGCTGCGCGAACCGTCCGTCGGGGCGGACGGCGAGCGGTACCGCTTCCGGGAGGTGCCCGTGGTCCCGCGCCCGTCGGAGGCCCTGACCGAGACCGAGGGCCCGGAGGTGGTGGTCGCCTGCACCTCCCCGGCGAGCGTGCGGCTGGCCGCCGAGCGCGGGCTGCCGATGCTGCTCGGCATGCACATCGGGGACGAGGAGAAGGCCGAGATGGTCTCCCTGTGGCGGCAGCACGCGCGCGCGTGCGGGCGGCCGGCTGGGGAGATCCACCGCGCGGCCCATGTCTCGGCCGGCGTCTGCCAGATCGCGGACCGGCGCACGGACGCGGCGGAGGTCCTGCTGAAGGCGATGCCCGGCTGGCTGAAGCAGGGGCTGGAGGCCCATGTCACCGTGGACGGCCGGCAGCGGCAGACGCGGGACCCGCTGGCATACACCGAACTGCTCTGCGGGCTGCACCCGGTGGGCACGCCCCGGCTGTGCGCCGACCGGCTCGCCGCGACCAGCGAGCGGACCGGCATCTCCCGCTTCGCCCTGCTCGTCGAGGGATCCGGCGATCTGGCGGCCACGGAGGAGAACGTACGGCGGCTCGGGGCCGAGGTACTTCCCCAGCTCACCTGAGCGAGCGGGGTTCGCGGAGGCTTGCCGCCCCGGTACAAAAACGCACCTCCCGCGTACGGAGCGGCAAGCGAACGATGCCGCGTCAGCAGTCGCGCAGTTCCGGCGACTGGTTCAGCAGCTGATTGCGCACCGAGGTGAAGCGGGCCAGCGTCTCGTCGACCGAGGAGTCAAGCGGGAACACGGCCACCCGGTGGCAGTTCTGGAAGGCCAGCCGTACACCGAAGTGCCGTTGCAGCGCGCCGCGTATCGCGTCACTCGCGAGCGCACGCAGCAGCTGACCGCGTGCCCGCTCGTCCGGCGGGGGCGTCTGGTTGTCGGCGAACTCGCCGCCGTCCACCTTCAGCTGGGCCACCAGGGAGCTGATCATCTCCCACGCATAGGGCAGGGAGGTCCGGACGCAGTCGACGAAGTCAGCTTCGTCGACCTCGCCTCGCTCGGCCTGTTCGAGTAGGGCCGGTGAGACGTCGAGCGACATGGGTTCTCCTCTCGCACCCCCAACGAGCAGGGGTTGCCTGACAGATAGGGGAGTGCGCGACATCGGCACGCTGCGTACACAGTTCGCGACCTCCCGTTCAATACCGTAAGCATCGGACCGTGACGGCACCAGGAGAATGCTCGGATGCGGAACTTCCTGTGGGCCGGTAATCGGCCATCGCCGAACACGCGTTTTCCAGGAGATTCAGGACGCGCCGCAGGGGGCGCGGGGGGCGGCTGTGAGGGCGGCCCGGAGGGCGGATCGCCTCGACCCCGGTCGGTCGAGTAGCGTTGCCGACCATGCGTCTCGTCATTGCCCGCTGCTCCGTGGACTACGCCGGGCGGCTCACCGCGCACCTGCCGTCGGCACCCCGTCTGATCCTGGTCAAGGCGGACGGCAGCGTCTCGATCCACGCCGACGACCGGGCCTACAAGCCCCTGAACTGGATGTCGCCGCCCTGCACGCTGAAGGAGGGCACCGGCGAGGACGAGGGCGTCTGGACCGTCGTCAACAAGGCGGGCGAGAAGCTCATCATCACGATGGAGGAAGTCCTCCACGACTCCTCGCACGAACTGGGCGTCGATCCCGGCCTGATCAAGGACGGCGTGGAAGCACACCTCCAGGAGCTCCTCGCCGACCGTATCGAGATCCTGGGCGAGGGCTACACCCTCATCCGCCGCGAGTACATGACCGCGATCGGCCCGGTCGATATCCTGTGCCGGGACGCCGAGGGGCGGACCGTCGCCGTGGAGATCAAGCGGCGCGGCGAGATCGACGGCGTGGAACAGCTCACGCGCTATCTGGAGCTGCTCAACCGCGATCCCCATCTCGCCCCGGTGCGCGGTGTCTTCGCCGCCCAGGAGATCAAGCCGCAGGCCCGGGTCCTCGCGACCGACCGGGGCATCGGCTGCCAGGTTCTCGACTACGACGCCATGCGGGGCATCGAGGACGACAAGCTGCGCCTGTTCTGAGCGGTATACCGCGGTGACAGGACCGAGGGCCGGATTCCGTCGGGGAATCCGGCCCTCGGGCATGACGGCGGCAGGTCAGATCACCGGCGGCGAGCCGCTGGGCGTGCCCGCGCCGCCGCTCGACGGGGCGCCGGCGGAGCTGCTCGTCCCCACGGGAGTGGAGGGGGCGGTGCCGCTGGCGGAGTCGCTGGTGGACGGCTCCTCCGGCGACGTGGGCGCTTGCGTCGGCGTGGTCGGCGGGTCCGTCGGCGTCGTGGGCTGCTCCGTCGGCTCTTCCGGCTCGGTCGGCTCCTGCGGCGGGGTCGGGGACTTGGACGGCGACTTGGAGGGGGACTTGGACGGCGACTTCGACGGGGACTTCGTCGCATCGCCCGGCTTCGTCGTGCCGCTCGGCTTGTCCGACGGCTGTCCGGACTTGCCGGCCGTGGGCGTCGGGTCGTCCGAGGTGCCCAGCGTGCCGTCCGGGCCCGGGTCGGTGGGCCGGCTGGTGGCCTCACCGGTGTCCCCGTCGTCGTCCCCGGCCGCCGGGTCGGCGCCGAGGCTGCCGTCGTCGATGCCCTGGCTCGCGGACGGGTTGACGCCGACGTTCTCCGACGGCGTACCCGCGTCGTTCTCCGACGTGGCGCCGAGGGTGACCACGGTGCCCAGGACGGCGACGAGCAGCGCGCCCGCGCCGGCCGCCACCAGATTGCGCTTGGCCACGCCCTTCAGGCCACTGCCGGTCTTGGCGGGCGTGGCCGGCGAAGGCACCGTGCGGCTGATGACATGGGCGGTGTCGGCGGGCGGCTTGAGTTCCGGGAACGCCGTGGGCACCCCGCGCGGCGGCGAGGCCGACTCCTCGACATGGACCTCGGGCACTTCCTCCCCCGCGGTCGCCATGAGGGAGAGCGGGGTGCCGGAGCGGTCGGCGACCAGGGCCAGCGCCCTCCGCCCCGCCACGGTGCCGCGCTTGTCGGCGAGGGCGCCGCGCAGCCCGATGGACGCCTCCAGTTCGGCGCGCGACCGGTCGAGCTGTCCGGCGCACAGCGCGTGGATGCCGAGCTCGTGGTGGAAGTAGGCCTGTTCGCCCACGTCCCCGGCGATCCGCGCGGCCTCCGCACCGGCCCGCAGCGCCTTCTCCCAGGCGCTCCAGTGCAGCCCCGAGGCGAACGCGGGCGCGGCGGTGCGGGCGAGCTCCACGGCGGTGCCGGGCTCGCCCTCGGTGGCGGCCGGGGTGAGCGGCGACAGCACGGAGAGCGCGGCCAGCACCGCGTCGGCCTCGGCGCACACCCGTTCCGGGGTGACCGAGGGGTGCCCGGTCCACCAGGCGTAGTGCTGGGCGGCGGCGCGTACTTGCGCCTCGGCGTCGGCGGCGTATCCGGCCGCCTCCAACTGGGCCGGGACCCCGGCGGCGAGCCGATAGCGGGAGCCGACCGGGGAGACCAGTCCGCAGGCGGCCAGTTCACCGAGGGCGGCGTCGGCGTGGGTGTCGCCCACCAGGGCGGGCAGATGCGCCTGGTGGGGCACCTCGCCGCCGAGGGCGACGGCGAACCGCAGGGTGGCGCGGGCGGACGCGCTGAGCCGGGCGGCGAGCAGCGGGGCGGGGGCGGCGGCTTCGCCGAGCGAGGGCAGCGGCACCTCGTCGCCGTCGGCGGGGTCCAAGGGGGCGTCGTCGGGCCGGGTGTCCTCGAAGACACCGAACTCGTCGACGGCGCTGCTGCCGGCCCGCAGCCGGTCGTGCTGCCGGAGCAGGGCGCCGGCCTGGACGAAGCGCAGCGGCAGGCCCTCGGACTCGAACCAGAGGTCACCGGCCCAGTTCGACTCGTCCTCGGTGAGGCGGCGGCCCACGGCCCGCTCGAGCAGGTCGAGTCCGGCGGCGCGGTCGAGACCGGGGAGGGTGACCTCCTCGACGCCGGCGTCGGCGGAGGGCTCGGGCACGCCCGGGGTGGCGGCGAACAGGAACGCGCACTCGGGGGTGGCGTCCAGCAGTTCGTCGAGGGCGGCGGCGCCGAACTCCAGGTCGTCCAGGACGACGACGGCCCCGATCTCGCGTACCTGGCTGAGGAGTTCGTCCCGTTCCGGGCGGTGCAGCGGTGCGCTGTACACGGCGTAGAAGAGGTCGTGCAGCAGGTCGTCGGCGGAGCGGCCGAGGCCGTTCAGCCGGACGACGCCGTCGGGCGCGAGGTCCGCGCAGTCCTCGGCGACGACATCGAGGAGCCGGGTGCGACCGGAACCGGCCGGGCCGACGAGGCGTACGGAGCGGCCCCGGGCGAGCAGCCGGACCAGCTTCTCGCGCTCGTCCTGACGGGCGAGGAGCGGCAGCGTGGGCTGTGCGGGGCCCGGCGGGACGGGCGGCTGCGCGGCACGCTGCACCTCGGCGCGCTCGGCCTCGGTCAGCTTGACCGGGCGGGCCGGGCGTTCGGCGGGCGGGCACGGCTCGATCTCGCTGCCGTCGACGGGATTGACGGTCAGCAGGAAGTCGCCGGAGACGAGTTGCACCGTGCGGGCGAGCGCGGGTGCGTGCTGTCCGAAGTCGGACGTGAGGGATTCCCTGGGAGGACGACGCGGCGCGCCGCTGTCACCGTCGTGGCCGTGGCCGTACTCGTCGGGTCCCGTGTGGTTCGGGTCCATAGGTCCTAGCCCCCCAAAAGCGTCGTGGCTGAAGCCCTCCCCGGCCTCGCTGCACACCGCGCTGTCGCTTCTGGTCCGGGCCCGCTCGAGGGTTGCAAGGCAGCGGGCAGCCGAACCCTAAACCTTCGCTCAGTATCTACGACAGTCCGGGGTACCGCGCCGTCCGAGACGTCACAGTCTCGTGAGGATTGTGCATGGGTCGCGCGGTGCGCCGAGGTCGGTCCGGGTCGTCCGTCGTCCACCCGTAACCCTCACACTCGGGGCAGCGACTCCACCCCGATGCCCCCTTCGATCGCCAGGATCCGGTGCAGCCGGGTGGCCACCAACAGGCGCTGCATCTGGGGCGGCACGTCGCGCAGCACCAGGCGCCGGCCGCACCGGCCGGCCCGTCGGTGGGCTCCCATGATCACGCCGAGTCCGGTGGCGTCCCAGGAGTCCAGTTCGGACAGGTCCAGCACCAGGTCGCCGGCTCCGTCGTCGACGGCCGAATGCAGGACCGTACGGGCGTCCGCCGCGCTGCGGACGTCGAGGCGGCCCCCGACGACCAGCTCGGCGTGGTCGCCCCTGATGTGCATATCCGCTCCCCGTGATGCGTGTTGTGCTCCGCGTTTTCCGTGCTTTCCGTCAGGCCGGTGATGCAACCTCTGACGGCATGGCGCCCGCAGTGGTTGCTGCCTGTAAGCGAACCGATACCGAATTCACCCCGGCGTGTGATGCACGCCGGGGCGAATGCGCGGTGTCAGTGCTCGTAGAAGCCCTGCCCGCTCTTGCGCCCGATGTCACCGGCATCAACCATCCGGCGCATCAGCTCGGGAGCGGCGAACTTGTCGTCCTGTGACTCGGTGTAGATGTTGTCCGTGGCGTGCAGCAGGATGTCGACGCCCGTGAGGTCGGCGGTGGCCAGCGGTCCCATGGCGTGGCCGAAGCCCAGCTTGCAGGCGAGGTCGATGTCCTCGGCGGTCGCGACGCCCGACTCGTGGAGCTTGGCGGCCTCGACGACGAGGGCGCAGATGAGGCGGGTGGTGACGAAGCCGGCGACGTCCCGGTTGACCACGATGCAGGTCTTGCCGACGGACTCGGCGAACTCCCGCGCCCGGGCGAGGGTTTCGTCGCTCGTCTTGTAGCCGCGGACCAGCTCGCACAGCTGCATCATCGGCACCGGCGAGAAGAAGTGGGTGCCGACGACCCGCTCCGGGCGCTCCGTCACGGCCGCGATCTTGGTGATCGGGATGGCGGAGGTGTTGGAGGCGAGTACGGCGTCCTCGCGGACGATCTTGTCGAGGGTCCGGAAGATCTCGTGCTTGACCTCGAGCTTCTCGAACACGGCCTCGACGACGACGTCCGCGTCCGCGCAGGCGTCCAGGTCGGTGGTCGCGGTGATCCGGGCGAGGGCGGCCTCGGCGTCCTTGGCCTCCAGCTTCCCCTTGCCCACGAACTTGTCGTACGACGCCTTGATCCCGTCGGTGCCCCGCGTCAGCGCCTCGTCGGTGACATCGCGCAGAACGACGTCCCAGCCCGCCTGTGCGGAGACCTGGGCGATACCGGATCCCATGAGACCGGCCCCGATGACGGCGAGCTTGCGTGCCACTGTGCGACTCCCCTGATACGCGCTGTCGTTGTTCTCTACGGGCGGACACTAGCGGTCACCAGGGTCCGTGTGACTGACTTAGTAACGCGTTTCACGTCTCACGGAGTGAGACTCCCGTCACGTCCCGCACCCCACCCGCCGTGCGGAACACCCGGGTTGCCGCCACCGGCGGATGCCAGGGTGGGAGGGCATGACCGCCCGACCGGAGGAGAACCTCGGCATGGCCGTGATCCACCGCACCACCCTCGTCCCCACCAAGCTGGAACTGCTGGCCTCCTGGCTGCCCTCGCGCCCCTGGTTCCACGGGGACGGCAAGGAGCCGCGACCGGCCAGGGCCGGCGGCTTCCGCCTCGACGACCCCAAGGGCGAGGTCGGCATCGAATTCATGATCGTCACCGATGCCTCGGGGCCCGGCTCCGCACCGGACGCCTACCTCGTGCCGCTCACTTACCGCGGCGCTCCCCTCGCCGGAGCGGAGCACGCCCTCGTCGGCACCGCCGAGCACGGCGTCCTCGGCCGGCGCTGGATCTACGACGGCTGCCACGATCCGGTGGCCGTCGCCGAATTGGCGGCGCTGATCGAGGGCCGCGCACAGGCTCAGGCCCAGAACGTCAGCGACACCCCCGACCGGGAGGTCACCCACGCCTTCGCCGGTGAGGGACCGGTCCCCGCGCACTTCGCCTCCGCGGAGGACACCCCGGAGCACACCGAACTGTCAGCGCCGGACGGCACGGCCCTGCGGGTCCTGCGCACCCTGCGGCCGGCTCCGGACGGCTCGCCGCTGCCCGGTCCGGGGGCGGCGGGTCATGTGGCGGGCGCCTGGGACCTGCCCGACGGCACCCGCGCCCGGGGCCTGCTGTGCGTGCTGTGCACCACTCCCGCGGCGCAGGACGGGCCGCACTAGGCTGATCCCATGGTCAACCTGACGCGTATCTACACGAGGACCGGCGACAAGGGCACCACCGCTCTCGGTGACATGTCGCGGGTCGCCAAGACCGACCTGCGGATCTCCGCCTACGCCGACGCGAACGAGGCGAACGCGGTGATCGGTACGGCGATCGCGCTGGGCGGTCTCGACGAGGAGATCACCGCCGTCCTCACCCGCGTGCAGAACGACCTGTTCGACGTGGGCGCGGACCTGTCGACCCCGGTGGTGGAGAACCCGGAGTACCCGCCGCTGCGGGTCGAGCAGTTCTACATCGACCGGCTGGAGGCGGACTGCGACCGCTTCAACGAGCAGTTGGAGAAGCTCCGCTCCTTCATCCTGCCCGGCGGTACTCCCGGTGCGGCCCTGCTGCACCAGGCCTGCACGGTCGTCCGCCGCGCCGAACGCTCCACCTGGGCGGCCATGGAGGCGCACGGGGAGACCATGAACCCGCTCACCGCCACCTACCTCAACCGTCTCTCCGACCTGCTGTTCATCCTGGCGCGCATCGCGAACAAGGAGACCGGCGACGTGCTGTGGGTCCCGGGCGGGGAGCGCTGAGCGGGCGCTCCCCAGCTCAGCGCCGGGCGCTCTCCTTCTCCCGCGCGGCCCGGTCCCCGAGCTCGCCGGCGGGGGCCCGTTTCGGCCAGATCCAGTAGGCCAGGGCCACCAGTCCGTGGATGCCGGCCGCCCGCCAGGCCGTGAAGCGCCAGGCTTCGAGGGTGGTGGTGCGGCCCGGGTCGCCGACGTACCAGATGGCGAACTGGAGCAGCACGGTCGCCACGACGGCGGCGGTCAGCGTGCCCAGCCAGACCTTGGTCTCGTGCCGGGCCCGGGCCATGCCGTAGCGCGGCGGGCCGAGCGGCTTGGGCGCGCCGGCCAGACGGTGGGCGGCATGGCCGTCGAGCCATTTCACGGTGCGGTGGCCGTGGCCCACCGTGTAGCCGATGTAGAGCGCGGCCAGCCCGTGCGTCCAGTTCGGCTCCGCTCCGCTCTTCAGGTCCAGCGCGGTGGCGACCAGCAGCACGACCTCCAGCAGCGGCTCGCACAGCAGCAGGGCCAGTCCGGTGCGCGGCATCTTCAGCAGGTACCGGCAGGCCAGTCCGGCCGCCAGCAGCACCCAGAAGCCGATCTCACAGGCGGCGATCAAGGCGACGATCACGGTTCGCTCCTCTCGGTCACCCTTCCAGGCTCCCGTCCGGACCAGCCGGACGCGTCGTCGCCGCCGATGAACTCGCGGTACATCGAAAGATGCAGTCCAGGACCCTTCCCGCGGATCAGGCGCCGGGTGCGCGCACCGTGTTGGATGGGGCCATGGCCGTACGACTGCCCCGTCCTCCCCGCTTCGACGTGTGGGTCGCGCTTGCCGGGCTCGCCGGCGGGCTGCTGCTGTGGGGCATCGGTCTGGGCATGCGGCCGGACACCCAGCCCATGGTGGTGTTCGACGGCCGCTGGCCGATCCTCGTGCCGCTCGTCGTCACCGCCTGCTGCGAGCTGCTGCGCCGGGCCGCTCCGCGCATTGCCCTGCTGACCGGCACGGCCGCCCTCGTCGGGGATCTCCTCACCCAGGGCAATATCGCCACGGTCCTGATGTACACCGACCTGATGTACGCCGCCGTCCTGTACGGCACGCCCGCCTCCGCACGCCGCATCCCATGGATCACCGGTCTGCTCACCGTCGTCGGCACGCTGGTGCCGTACACGATGTGGCGGGAGCCCGAAGCGCTGCTGATCGGTGTCGGTGTCGGTGTCGTGTCGTTCGCCCCGGCGTCCACCGGGCTCATCGTGCGCAACCACCGCGAGGCCGCGGACGCGGCGTTGCTGCGCGCCGAACAGACCGCGCTGCTCGCCGAGATGGACCGCACCCAGGCGGTGACCGCGGAACGCGCCCGCATGGCGCGCGAGTTGCACGACATGGTCGCCAACCACCTCTCCGCGATCGCCATCCACTCCACGGCCGCCCTCTCCCTGGACAGTCCCGGGACCTCCCGGGAGGCGCTCACCGTGATCCGGGAGAACAGCGTCCAGGGGCTGTCCGAAATGCGACGGCTCATCGGCATCCTGCGCGACGGGGCCGACGACCTGGAGCCCGCCGCGACCCCCACCCTCGACAGCCTCGCCACCCTGGTCGAGGGGGCCCGCGCCAACGGCCTCGACGTCACCCTGGACGCCGCGTACGACGGCGTCCCCGCGCCGGTCGGGCTCGCCGCGTACCGGATGGTGCAGGAGTCGCTGACGAACGCGCTGAAGCATGGCGCGCCGGGGCGGGTCACCGTATGGCTGCGCCGGCCGGAGGACGCCCTGGTGCTCCGGGTGACCAGCCCCTACGACGGCCGGGACACCCCCCGCGCGCCGGGGTCGGGGGCGGGTCTGGTCGGCATGCGGGAGCGGGCGGCCCTGCTGGACGGCACGTTCCAGGCCGGGCCGGAGAGCGGCCCGGAGGGCAAGCTGTGGGTGGTGCGTGCCACCCTCCCGGTCACCGACACCGTGCAAGGAGACGCCTGATGATCCGCGTCCTGGTCGCCGAGGACCAGTCCGCCGTCCGCGCCGGACTGGTCCTGATCCTGCGCAGCGCGCCCGACATCGAGGTGGTGGGCGAGGTCGCGGACGGTGAACGGGCGGTGGCCCTCGCCCGCGAGCTCCGTCCCGACCTGGTGCTGATGGATGTGCAGATGCCGCGCCTGGACGGGGTGTCGGCGACCCGGCAGGTGGTCGCGGAGGGGCTCGCCGATGTGCTGGTGCTGACCACGTTCGACCTCGACGAGTACGTGTTCGGGGCGCTCAGGGCTGGGGCCGCCGGGTTCCTGCTGAAGAACACGGAGGCGAAGGACCTCATCACGGCGGTGCGCACGGTGGCGGGCGGCGAGGGCATCGTCGCCCCGGCCGTCACCCGGCGGCTGATCGCCGAGTTCGCCGCGAAGCCCACCCGGCCGGTGACGGGCGATCCCGCGGTGCTGGATTCCCTCACGCGGCGCGAGCGCGAGGTGCTGTCGTGTCTCGGCGAGGGGCTGTCCAACGCGGACATCGGCAGGCGGCTCGACATGGCCGAGGCGACGGTGAAGACGCACGTCAGCCGTCTGCTGGGGAAGTTGGAGCTGCGCAGCCGGGTGCAAGCGGCAGTGCTGGCACAGGAGTTGGGCGTCTAGCGGAAGGCCGGGGAGACCTCGAGAGAAGTGGTCCAGACCTATTGACCCCTGGTCCAGACCTTTCTATTCTCGCGGCACCGCGGATGTGATGGCTCAGTCACGTCCCCCACGGCTTCTCCCCAAAAGGAGGCGCAGCATGCGCTTCAGACACAGAGCCGCGGCGGGCTTCGCAACCCTGCTGCTCCCCCTCTCCGGCCTCGTCGCCCTCGCCGGCCCCGCCCAGGCCGCGACCTCGGCCACCGCCACCTACGCCAAGACCCAGGACTGGGGCTCCGGCTTCGAGGGCAAGTGGACGGTCAAGAACACCGGCACCACGACGATCAACTCCTGGACCGTCGAGTGGGACTTCCCCTCCGGCACCAAGGTCACCTCCGCCTGGGACGCCACCGTCACCAACTCCGGTGACCACTGGACCGCCAAGAACGTCGGCTGGAACGGCACCCTCGCCCCCGGGGCGTCGGTCAGCTTCGGCTTCAACGGCAGCGGCTCCGGCTCCCCCTCCGGCTGCAAGCTCAACGGCGGGAGCTGCGACGGCAGTTCCGTCCCCGGCGACGCGGTCCCCTCCGCGCCCGGCACCCCCACCGCCTCCAACGTCACCGACACCTCGGTGAAGCTGTCCTGGTCGGCGGCCACCGACGACAAGGGCATCAAGAACTACGACGTGCTGCGCGACGGCGCCAGGGTCGCCACCGTGACCGGCACCTCCTACACGGACACCGGCCTGACCAAGGGCACGGACTACTCCTACACCGTCCAGGCCCGTGACACCGCCGACCAGACGGGTCCGGTCAGCGGCGCGGTGAAGGTCCGCACCACCGGCCGGACCGAGGAGCCGCCCCCCACCGGCGACAAGGTCAAGCTCGGCTACTTCACCGAGTGGGGCGTCTACGGGCGCAACTACCACGTGAAGAACCTGGTGACCTCCGGCTCGGCCGCCAAGATAACCCACATCAACTACGCCTTCGGCAACGTCGTGAACGGCCAGTGCAAGCTGGACGACTCCTACGCCGCCACCGACCGGGCCTACACCGCCGACCTGTCCGTCAGCGGCCAGGCCGACACCTGGGACCAGCCGCTGCGCGGCAACTTCAACCAGCTGCGCCAGCTGAAGGCGAAGTACCCGCACATCAAGGTGCTGTACTCCTTCGGCGGCTGGACCTACTCCGGCGGCTTCGGCCAGGCCGCGCAGAACCCGGCCGCGTTCGCCAAGTCCTGCAAGGCCGTGGTCGAGGACCCGCGCTGGGCCGATGTCTTCGACGGCATCGACATCGACTGGGAGTACCCGAACGCCTGCGGCCTGACCTGTGACAACAGCGGCCCGGAAGCCTTCGAGAACCTCTCGCGGGCCCTGCGCGCCGAGTTCGGCCGGGACTACCTGGTCACCGCCGCCATCACCGCCGACGGCTCGAACGGCGGCAAGCTCGACGCGGCCGACTACGGCGGCGCCGCGCAGTACCTCGACTGGTACAACGTGATGACGTACGACTACTTCGGTGCCTTCGACAAGGACGGCCCGACGGCGCCCCACTCGCCGCTGACGTCGTACAACGGCATCCCCCAGGAGGGCTTCAACTCGGCCGCCGCCATCGCCAAGCTGAAGGCGAAGGGCGTCCCGGCGAGCAAGCTGCTGCTCGGCATAGGCTTCTACGGCCGCGGCTGGACCGGCGTCACCCAGTCCGCCCCCGGCGGCTCGGCGACCGGAGCGGCGCCCGGCACCTACGAGGCCGGCATCGAGGACTACAAGGTCCTGAAGAACTCCTGCCCCGCCACCGGCACCATCGCCGGCACGGCCTACGCCCACTGCGGCACCAACTGGTGGTCCTACGACACCCCGTCGACGATCGGCGGAAAGATGTCCTGGGCCAAGAACCAGGGGCTGGGCGGCGCCTTCTTCTGGGAGTTCAGCGGCGACACCGTCAATGGTGAGCTCGTGAACGCCATCGACAGCGGACTGAGGTAGCCGGCACAGCCCGCACCACCGTCACAGCACCGCCCCCGGACGCTTTCGTCCGGGGGCGGTTCGTGTACGTCAGACCGTTCCGTTGGGTTCAGGCCACGTTCACCCGCTGCCCGGGCGGGGCCGCCTCCAGCCAGGCGAGGAAACCGGTCAGTGCGTCCTCGCTCATGGCGAGCTCCAGACGCGTACCCCGGTGCCGGCAGGCCAGGATCACCGCGTCGGACAGCAGCGCCAGCTCCTCCTCGCCCTCGGGGACGCGGCGGCCGGCCACCTCGATCGCGGAGCGCTCCAGGACGCGGCGCGGGCGGGGGGCGTAGGAGAACACCCGGAACCACTCGACCCGGTCACCGTTGTAACGTGCCACCCCGTACGCCCAGCCCTTGCCGCCGGAGTCGGCCGGTCCGGGGGCGTCCCAGCGCAGGCTGCAGTCGAAGGTTCCGCCGGACCGCTGGATGAGGCGGCGGCGCAGACCGAAGACGAAGAGCCCCAGCACCACGAGGGCCACGACGATTCCGCACACAGTCAGAGCGAGGACCATCGGCACCGACCTCCTCGTCTCCTAGGTAACGGAACGGAAAAATCATCCAGATCTGCCTCAGCCGCGACCGGCTCCGGATCGCTCCGGTGCCGGCCGCGGCTGAGTGACGTCATCTCACCGCGCCGGGATCAGCGCCCCGCCGCCGCCCGCAGACGGACATCCGCGCGGCGCTCGGCCTCGCTGTCGTCCTCCGCCTTCGCGCGGGCGAGTTCCCGCTCCGCCCGCTGGACGTCGATCTCGTCCGCCAGCTCGGCGATCTCGGCCAGCAGCGACAGCTTGTTGTCGGCGAACGAGATGAAACCGCCGTGCACCGCGGCGACGACCGTCCCGCCCTCGCTCGTACGGATGGTCACCGGGCCCGACTCCAGCACACCGAGCAGCGGCTGGTGACCGGGCATGACGCCGATGTCGCCGGACGTGGTGCGCGCGACGACCAGAGTGGCCTCGCCGGACCAGACCTCTCGGTCGGCCGCGACCAGCGCGACGTGCAGCTCAGCAGCCAAGGTGGCTCCTCGGGTCACCACCCGGCGGTTGTGCCGGGTGTTGGTTACAAGTCTAGTAGTGGGAGAGGGGGCGGGACGCGCCCGCCCCCTCAAAGGTGAGCCGTGCGGCTCACCGCGTCAGAACCCGGGAGTCAGGAGACGCCCAGCTCCTTCGCGTTCTTCTTCAGGTCCTCGATGCCACCGCACATGAAGAACGCCTGCTCCGGGAAGTGGTCGTACTCACCGTCGCAGATCGCGTTGAACGCGGCGATCGACTCGTCCAGCGGCACGTCCGAACCGTCCACGCCGGTGAACTGCTTGGCGACGTGGGTGTTCTGGGACAGGAAGCGCTCCACGCGACGGGCACGGTGGACGACGAGCTTGTCCTCCTCGCCGAGCTCGTCGATACCGAGGATCGCGATGATGTCCTGCAGGTCCTTGTACTTCTGCAGGATGTTCTTCACGCGCATGGCCGTGTTGTAGTGGTCCTGCGCGATGTAGCGCGGGTCCAGGATCCGGGACGTAGAGTCCAGCGGGTCCACGGCCGGGTAGATGCCCTTCTCCGAGATCGGACGGGAGAGCACCGTCGTCGCGTCGAGGTGGGCGAAGGTGGTGGCCGGGGCCGGGTCGGTCAGGTCGTCCGCGGGGACGTAGATCGCCTGCATCGAGGTGATCGAGTGACCACGGGTCGAGGTGATGCGCTCCTGGAGGAGACCCATCTCATCGGCCAGGTTCGGCTGGTAGCCCACCGCGGAGGGCATACGGCCGAGCAGGGTCGACACCTCGGAACCGGCCTGGGTGAAGCGGAAGATGTTGTCGATGAAGAACAGCACGTCCTGCTTCTGGACGTCACGGAAGTACTCGGCCATGGTGAGGCCGGCCAGCGCGACGCGCAGACGGGTGCCCGGGGGCTCGTCCATCTGACCGAAGACCAGGGCGGTCTTGTCGATGACGCCCGACTCGCTCATCTCGTCGATGAGGTCGTTGCCCTCACGGGTGCGCTCACCGACACCGGCGAACACCGACACACCCTCGTGGTTGTTGGCGACGCGGTAGATCATCTCCTGGATGAGCACCGTCTTGCCGACGCCGGCACCACCGAACAGACCGATCTTTCCACCCTTGACGTACGGGGTGAGAAGGTCGATGACCTTGACGCCGGTCTCGAACATCTCGGTCTTCGACTCGAGCTCGTCGAAGCTCGGCGCCTTGCGGTGGATCGGCCAGCGCTCACCGGTGTACTGCTCGTCGACGTTCAGCACCTCACCGAGGGTGTTGAACACCTTGCCCGTGGTGAAGTCACCGACCGGCACGGAGATCGGCGCGCCCGTGTCGGTCACCGGGGCCTGGCGGACCAGACCGTCGGTGGGCTGCATGGAGATGGTGCGGGCCAGGCCGTCACCGAGGTGCTGCGCGACCTCGAGGGTCAGCGTCTTGAGCTCGCCCTCCTTGGCCGGGTCGGCGACCTGGACGTGCAGCGCGTTGTAGATGTCCGGCATCGCGTCGACGGGGAACTCCACGTCGACGACCGGGCCGATGACCCGGGCGACGCGGCCCGTAGCCGTCGCGGTCTCAACAGTGGTGGTCATGAGTTGTCACTCCCCGCGTTCGCGTCGGCCAGGGCACTGGCGCCACCGACGATCTCGCTGATTTCCTGGGTGATTTCGGCCTGGCGGGCCGCGTTGGCAAGTCGGGAGAGCCTGTCGATCAGCTCGCCCGCGTTGTCGGTGGCCGACTTCATCGCGCGCCGCGTGGCGGCGTGCTTCGAAGCGGCCGACTGGAGCAGCGCGTTGTAGATCCGGCTCTCCACGTACCGCGGCAGCAGGGCGTCGAGGACGTCCTCCGCCGAGGGTTCGAAGTCGTACAGCGGCAGGATCTCGTCCTTGGTGGCGGTCTCCTGCGCGACCTCTTCGAGGCGCAGCGGGAGCAGCCGGGAGTCGACCGCCGTCTGCGTCATCATCGAGACGAACTCGGTGTAGACGATGTGGAGTTCGTCCACGCCGCCGTCCGCCGTGTCCTTCCCGATGGCCTCGATCAGCGGGGCCGCGACCTTCTTGGCGTCCGCGTACGAGGGCTCGTCGGTGAAGCCCGTGAACGACTCCGCGACCGTGCGCTCGCGGAAGTTGTAGTGGGCGACACCGCGCCGGCCGACGATGTACGTGTCGACCTGCTTGCCC
This sequence comes from Streptomyces sp. NPDC052079, assembly GCF_040680275.1. Lineage (NCBI taxonomy): Bacteria > Bacillati > Actinomycetota > Actinomycetes > Kitasatosporales > Streptomycetaceae > Streptomyces > Streptomyces sp. NPDC052079. Next base: position 836,163 of record NZ_JBFAWL010000001.1, on the reverse strand, counting down.
TCGCGCTCGAGGCGCTCGGTCAGCTGCTCCGCCGCCTTGATGGCGTTGGCGTTGAAGGCGCCGGCCAGGCCGCGGTCGCTCGTGAGGAGCAGGACCGCGACACGGGTCGGGTTCTCCGCCTCCGTGGTGAGCGGGTGCTTGGTGTTCGACCCGGTTCCGACCGCCGTGACCGCGCGGGTGAGCTCCTGCGCGTACGGCGTGGAGGCCGCCACCTTGCGCTGCGCCTTGACGACGCGCGAGGCGGCGATCATCTCCATCGCCTTGGTGATCTTCTTGGTCGCGGTGACGGATCGGATGCGACGCTTGTAGACCCGGAGCTGAGCTCCCATGAGTCAGGTCCCTTCCTTACGTCACTTGGCGGCAGCGGCCGGGGCGTCCTCGCCGAGCAGCTTGCCGTCGCTCGTCTCGAACTGCTTCTTGAACTCGGCGATCGCGTCGGCCACGGCCTGCAGGGTGTCGTCCGACATCTTGCCGCCCTCGCGGATGGAGGTCATGAGGCCCTGTTCCTTGCGGTGCAGGTACTCCAGGAGCTCCTTCTCGAAGCGGCGGATGTCCGCGACCGGCACGTCGTCCATCTTGCCGGTGGTGCCGGCCCAGACGGAGACGACCTGGTCCTCGGTCGACATCGGCTGGTACTGGTCCTGCTTCAGCAGCTCGACCATGCGCTGACCGCGCTCCAGCTGCGCCTTGGAGGCCGCGTCCAGGTCGGAACCGAAGGCGGCGAACGCCTCCAGCTCACGGAACTGGGCGAGGTCCACGCGCAGACGGCCGGAGACCTGCTTCATCGCCTTGTGCTGCGCGGAACCACCGACTCGGGAGACGGAGATACCGACGTTCAGCGCGGGGCGCTGACCGGCGTTGAACAGGTCCGACTCCAGGAAGCACTGGCCGTCGGTGATGGAGATGACGTTGGTCGGGATGAACGCCGAGACGTCGTTGGCCTTGGTCTCGACGATCGGCAGACCGGTCATCGAACCGGCGCCCATGTCGTCGGAGAGCTTCGCGCAGCGCTCCAGCAGACGGGAGTGCAGGTAGAAGACGTCACCCGGGTAGGCCTCACGGCCCGGCGGGCGGCGCAGCAGCAGGGACACGGCGCGGTAGGCGTCGGCCTGCTTCGACAGGTCGTCGAAGATGATCAGGACGTGCTTGCCCTCGTACATCCACTGCTGGCCGATGGCCGAGCCGGTGTACGGCGCCAGGTACTTGAAGCCGGCCGGGTCGGACGCCGGGGCGGCGACGATGGTCGTGTACTCCAGCGCGCCGTTCTCCTCCAGCGCGCGGCGGACCGACGCGATGGTGGAGCCCTTCTGGCCGACGGCGACGTAGATGCAGCGGACCTGCTTCTTCGGGTCGCCGGTGCGCCAGTTGTCGCGCTGGTTGATGATCGTGTCGACGGCCAGGGCGGTCTTGCCGGTCTGGCGGTCGCCGATGATCAGCTGACGCTGACCACGGCCGATCGGGGTCATGGCGTCGACGGCCTTGTAGCCCGTCTCCATCGGCTCGTGCACCGACTTGCGCTGCATGACCGTGGGGGCCTGCAGTTCGAGGGCGCGGCGGCCCTCGGTCTCGATCTCGCCGAGGCCGTCGATCGGGTTGCCGAGCGGGTCGACCACACGGCCGAGGTAACCCTCGCCGACCGCGACGGACAGGACCTCGCCGGTGCGGGTGACCGGCTGGCCCTCCTCGATGCCGCTGAACTCACCGAGGACGATGGCACCGATCTCGCGCTCCTCGAGGTTGAGGGCGAGGCCGAGGGTGCCGTCCTCGAACTTCAGCAGCTCGTTGGCCATGGCCGAGGGAAGACCCTCGACCTTCGCGATGCCGTCGCCGGCAAGGGTGACCGTACCGACCTCCTCGCGCGAGGCCGCGTCCGGCTTGTACGACTGGACAAAGTTCTCCAGCGCGTCCCGGATCTCCTCCGGCCGGATCGTGAGCTCCGCCATCTGAGTTCCCTGCTCTCCTTGTTGGGCCCGAAGTTTCACTTGGGGGGATGGGGACTCCCCCCAAAGGAGGTGAATCCTCTACACGGCCCAACCAGGGCCGTAAGTACGTACTGCCTTATTCGGATTGTGCTGCTCAGCTCGCCAGCCGGCGGCTCGCGTCCTCGAGCCGGTCCGCCAGGGAGCCGTTGATGACCTCGTCACCGACCTGCACCCGGATCCCGCCGATGACCGCGGGGTCGACGTCGAGATTGAGGTGCATCCGGCGGCCGTACAGCTTCGCGAGGGCGTCGCCCAGGCGCTGCTTCTGCTGGTCGCTCAGCGGCACCGCGGAGGTGACGACGGCCACCATGCGGTCCCTGCGCTCGGCGGCGAGCTTGGACAGGGACTCCAGTCCCGACTCCAGGCTACGTCCCCGCGGCGCACTCACAAGGCGCGTCACCAGACGCTCGGTCGTCGCGTTCGCCCTGCCTCCGAGCAGGCTGTGCAGCAGCCGGCTCTTGGCGGAGGCCGGGGCGCTCCGGTCGGTCAGTGCGGCGCGCAGCTCGGCGTTGGAGGAGACGATCCGGCCGAACCGGAACAGCTCGTCCTCGACGTCGTCGAGCGCGCCGGCCTGCTCCGCGGCGGTGAGGTCGGCGGTGTTCGCCAGCTCCTCCAGTGCGTCCACCAGGTCGCGGGACTGCGACCAGCGGGAGCGCACCATGCCGGCCACCAGGTCCACGGCCGGACCGCTGACCTGCGAGCCGAGCAGGCGCTGAACCAGCTCCGCCTTGGCCTCACCGGGCTGCGCCGGGTCGGTGAGGACCCGACGCAGCGACACCTCGCGGTTGAGCAGCGCGGTGACGGCGGCCAGCTCGTCGGCGAGCGTCGCGGCGTCGGCGGTCCTGCTGTCCGTCAGCGCGTCGAGACGCTCACGGGCGGCTGCCAGGGCCTCGCGGCTCGCTCCGTTCATCGTGCGGCCTCGGCCTTCTGGTCGAGCTCGTCCAGGAAGCGGTCGATCACGCGGCTCTGCCGGGCGTGGTCCTCGAGGGACTCGCCGACGAGCTTGCCGGCCAGTTCGGTGGCGAGCTTGCCGACGTCCTGACGCAGCGCGGACGCGGCGGCCTTGCGGTCGGCCTCGAGCTGCGCGTGACCGGCGGCGACGATCTCCTCGCGCTGCCGCTGGCCCTCGGCCCGCATCTCGGCGATGAGCGCGGCACCCTGCTCCTGCGCCTCCTGGCGCAGACGCGCGGCCTCGTGCCGGGCCTCGGCGAGCTGTGCCTTGTACTGCTCAAGGACGCTCTGGGCCTCGACCTTCATGGCCTCGGCCTCTTCGATACCGCCTTCGATCGCCGCGCGGCGCTCCTCCAGAACCCTGTTGATGTTCGGGAGCAGCTTCTTCCAGAAGAAGAAGAACACGATGGCGAAGGCGATGGTGCCGACGAGCAGCTCGGGGCCCGGAGGAATGAGCGGGCTCTGCTCCTCCTCGGCCGCCAGCTGTACCAGGTTGGCGATCACATCAGTGCCTTTCGTCGATGCGTTCTGGTAAGGGGTGATTACTTACCGAACACGAACGGCATAACGATGCCGATGAGGGCGAGCGCCTCACAGAAGGCGAAGCCCAGGATCTGGTTGGCGCGGATCAGGCCGGCCGCCTCGGGCTGACGGGCGAGGGCCTGGGTGCCGTTACCGAAGATGATGCCGACGCCGATGCCGGGGCCGATGGCGGCGAGGCCGTAGCCGATGGAGCCGAGCGAACCGGAGACAGCGGCGAGGGTCTCAGTGGCAGCCATGCTGATTCTTCCTTCTCTTTCATGGACCGGCGGGGGTTGGCCACCGGACGTTCTGGGGCTGTGAAGCGGGAGGGGCTCAGTGGTGCTCGGCGAGAGCGCCCTGAATGTACGAACAGGCCAGCAGTACGAAGACGTACGCCTGGACGACCTGCACGAAAAGTTCGAAGACGATCATGGCCATCGTCATCAGGAACGAGACGCCGGCGGCCGGGATCATCCAGCTGTTCAGCAGGTACCAGGAGGCGACGGTGAACATCACCAGCATCAGGTGACCGGCGAACATGTTGGCGAACAGTCGCACCGCGTGCGTGAACGGGCGGACCAGGGTATTCGAGAAGAACTCGATGACCATGACCAGGGGCAGGACCGCGCCGAGCGACTTGTCGTACCCGGTGAGGTTCTTGAAACCGCCCACGAAGCCGTGCCGCTTGAAGGTCAGCGACATCCACAGGATGTAGACGATGGCCGCCAGGACCATCGGGTAGGCGATGATCGACGACACCGGGAACTGGGCCAGCGGGATCACCGACCAGATGTTCATGAGCCAGATGAAGAAGAACAACGAGACCATCAGGGGGACGTACTTCTCGCCCTCCTTCTTGCCGAGGGTCTCGTAGACGATGCCGCGGCGGACGAAGTCGTAGCCGGCCTCACCGATCAGCTGCATCTTGCCCGGCACCACCTTGGCCTTGCCGAAGGCCGCGTAGAACAGGCCGACGACGAGGACGGAGGTCAAAAGGGCCAGCAGTATCACCTTGTTGAACTCGAACCCGCCGATGGTGGCAATCGGCTTGAAGAGGAACGAGTGCAGGCCCGGAGCCGGAAAACCACACCCGTTGTCGGACATGATCCGACAGCTCCAGTCAAAGGCGAGCTGGGTCTGGTCAGCACTCACCGCGGGCTCCTTCGGCGTGACGCATAGGTTCGGCAACCTCGTTGTGTCGGCGCGGCGCAATGCCGCGGGTCGGCACCGGACAGGTGTTACGGATGTGGGGGCGGCTGGGGGGCATCGAGCCTCGCGATTGAGCAGGCGTCAGCTTGGATGCCCGCGCCCGCGATGCCGCAGTTGGCACCGGACGATAGCAGGACTTGTCAGCGGTCCTTATCCCGGCCCTACCCGTCACGACGGCGGCCCCGTCTTCTCGGGCTTCTCACTCTTCTCGGAGTCCGGATCGATATAGAAGATCTTGGCCTTCATATGCGCGCGGGCCTGCGCGGCCATCCATACGACGGTGGCCACGACGAGCCCGATCGCGAATGTCTTCGGGTTGAAGAGAGAGGTGTCCTTGAAGAGGGAGACGAAGACCAGGAGCAGCAGCAACTGGGCGACGTAGAGCATCAGTCCCATGGCCTGGAAGAGCATCGGCAGTGATTTCGCCGTCCGTTGCAGGACGTAGAGGCCGACTCCCATGAACAGGATGGCCAGGACCGTGCCGACCGCCGCGCCGAGCGCACCCTTGCCGCCGGCCACCGCACCGCTGACGGCAACGGCGACCGCACCCGCAGCCGCTGTGGGCACAGCGCACTGCAGAAGGTTCCGGGCGTCATGGGACGGCATGGCGGCAACTCCGCTTTCACAGGGGGCAGGGGTGTCGTCATGGACGAGCGTAGACCCCCGGGCCGGGTGAGAATTCCTCGCACCGGTGAACCGTCGCACTGCGGTCCTTCGGCTCTATCCGGGGTTCTCGTGAACCGTATCACAAACTATTTGATGCAGTCTTTACCTGTCAGGTGTGCCCACCATCACACATGAGGGTGCATCAGCGCGCCTGAGCGTGAAGCTGGACGGTATGTCTGATATTGGGGTGCTTCACACCCCCAACACCGTCCCATAGGGGACCCACGAGTTGGCAATGCTCTAGCCGGATTCTTACCTTGACCGTGATCGGTCGGCCAGACGTGCGCGGGGGCCGACGGCGGTCGCTCCGTTGACGCCCGAGACACCGGCGGCCACCGGGGTCCGGTCGTCGTCCGGGGCCTTCTCCGGGGTGCCGCGGGCCGTCTCCGCGCCCGGTGCGTCCGCGACGGCCGCCGCGTCCCGGCGACGGCGGTAGCGCGGCGGCACGACGGCCTCCGCCCAGCGCGGGGCACGCGGGGTGAACCGGGGCAGCAGAAGCAGGATGAGACCGAGCGTCGAGAGAATTACCACACTCAGCACGATCCACATCGACGCCGAGTTCACCGAGTACGTCAGCGCGCCGAAGGCGATCAGCGCCGACCAGAAGTACATGATCAGCACCGCCCGGCTGTGCGAGTGGCCGATCTCCAGCAGCCGGTGGTGCAGATGCCCCCGGTCCGCCGCGAACGGCGACTGACCGCGCCAGGTGCGCCGCACGATCGCCAGGATCAGGTCGGCGGCCGGCACCGCGATGATGGTCAGCGGCAGCAGCAGCGGGATGTACACCGGCACCGTCTGGTGCACGGCCTCCTTCTCCGACCCGGCGAACAGCTTCAGCGCGTCCGGGTCGACCTGCCCGGTGACGGAGATGGCGCCTGCGGCCAGCACCAGGCCGATGAGCATCGAGCCGGAGTCGCCCATGAAGATGCGCGCGGGATGCATGTTGTGCGGCAGGAAACCCAGGCACATGCCCATCAGGATGGCCGAGAACAGCGTCGCCGGGGCGGCCGCCTCGATCCCGTACGAGTACCAGATGCGGTAGGCGTACAGGAAGAACGCCGCCGCCGCGATGCACACCATGCCGGCCGCGAGACCGTCCAGGCCGTCCACGAAGTTGACCGCGTTGATCGTGATGACGACCAGCGCGACCGTGAGCAGCGTGCCCTGCCACTGGGTGAGCGCGACGGACCCCACGCCCGGGATCGGCAGCCACAGGATCGTCAGACCCTGCATGACCATCACACCGGCGGCGATCATCTGGCCGCCCAGCTTGATCAGCGCGTCGATCTCGAACTTGTCGTCCAGGACACCGATCAGCCAGATCAGCGCCGCTCCGGAGAGCAGCGCCCGCGGCTCGTTGGACTTCTCGAAGAGCTGGTTGAGGTTGGTGAGGTGGTCCGCGACCAGCAGGCCCGCGCACAGCCCGAAGAACATCGCGATACCGCCGAGCCGCGGAGTGGGTTCCCGGTGCACGTCGCGTGCCCGGATCTCCGGCATCGCCCCCGCCACGATCGCGAACTTCCGCACCGGCCCGGTCAGCAGGTACGTCACCGCGGCCGTGATGCAGAGCGTCAGCAGGTATTCACGCACGGGCTTCCCCACAGGTCTCGCTGGCCATCACAGCCCCACACCCTAGCGAGGCGCGCATATGAGTGAGGACTTCCGGGTAGCGACGATGGTTCCACGGGGGCTGTGCATCCGCTGCGTCCACCCCGGGCCCGGCCCGCTCAGCGCGGGTACGGCGGAAACGCCGCCGCCAGTTCCCGTACGTCCTCACGCGCCCGCGCGATGTCCGTCCCGCCGCGCAGCACGCTCGCCAGCAGCCCCGCGACGTACGTCATCTCCCGGACGCCCATGCCCTGCGTGGTCACCGCCGCCGTGCCCAGGCGCAGCCCGCGGACGTCGTCGTGCGGCAGCGCACAGCTGTCCAGCACGATACCGGCCGCCGCGAGCCGCCCCCGCGCGGTGCGCCCGTCGACACCGAGCGGCGCCGGGTCGGCGGTGATCAGGTGGGTGTCCGTGCCGCCGGTGGTGACGACCAGCCCCTCGGCGGCCAGCGCGGCGGCGAGGGCCCGCGCGTTGACGACCACCTGATGCGCGTACGCGGCGAACGCCGGGGTCGCCGCCTCCCCGAAGGCGACGGCCTTCGCCGCGACGGTGTTCATCTGCGCGCCGCCCTGGGTGAAGGGGAACACGGCCCGGTCCACCCGCTCGGCCAGCTCGGCGCCGCAGAGGATCATCCCCCCGCGCGGGCCCCGCAGCACCTTGTGTGTCGTCGCGCACACGATGTCCGCGTACGGCACCGGGCTGGGCGCCACTCCCCCGGCGACCAGACCCATGGGGTGCGCGGCGTCCGCGATGAGATGGGCGCCGACCTCGTCGGCGACCTCGCGGAAGAAGGCGTAGTCGATGTGCCGGGGATAGGCGATGGAGCCGCACACGATCGCCTTGGGACGGCGCGCATGGGCCAGGGTGCGGACCTGCTCGTGGTCGATCAGACCGCTCTCCGCGTCCACGCCGTAGCCGACGAAGTCGAACCAGCGGCCGGAGAAGTTGCCCGGCGAGCCATGGGTGAGGTGACCGCCGTACGGCAGGCCGAGGGCGAGCACGGTGTCGCCGGGGCGCAGCAGGACGGCGTACGCGGCGAGCACGGCGGAGGAGCCGGAGTACGGCTGCACATTGACGTGCTCCGCGCCGAACAGCGCCTTCGCCCGCTCCACGGCGAGGCGCTCCGCGACGTCGACGATCTCGCAGCCGCCGTGGTACCGGTTGCCGGGGTAGCCCTCGGCGTACTTGTTGGCGAGCGGCGAGCCGAGGGCGGCCAGCACGGCCGGCGACATGAAGTTCTCGGCGGCGATCAGCTGCAGCGTGCCCGACTGCCGCTCCCGCTCCCCGAGCAGCACCTCGGCCAACTCGGGATCCTGCCGCCGCAGAACATCCACCTCGACCGCATCACTGACCGTCATACCGCCAATCTAGGCCCCACCCCTGAAAACCGCCCGACTTCTTACACCCCCACGTCGCTGTGGGCAGTCGTTCCGCAGGGCGGAACGGGTGGGCACAGCGGAACCCCACCGGGCGCCCTTGAAAGCAACGCCCACCTAAGTCCGCTTCCCACGTCGCTGTGGGCAGTCGTTCCGCAGGGCGGAACGGGTGGGCACAGCGGAACCCCGCCGGGCGCCCTCGAAAGCAACGCCCACCTACATCCGCGCCGGAACCCCCGTCAGCGCCGTCACCACGGGATCCAGCGCCTGATGTATCTCGTCCCCGATCGACCGGAAAAACGTCAACGGCGCCCCATACGGGTCGTACACCTCATCCGCCTCAGCCGTAGGCGCCAGCAACCACCCCCGCAGCGCCGCAGCCGCCCGCACCAACGCCCGCGCCCGCATGACCAGCCCCTCCTCCAAGGGCGGCAACGTCGCAGGGTCGATCGCGTTCACCAGCCGGGTGAACTCCTTCAGCGTGAACGTACGCAGCCCCGCCGAATGCCCCATGGAGATCACCTGAGCCCGATGGTCCCGCGTAGCCGTCAGCACCAGATCCGCCCGGATCACATGCTCATCCAGCAACTCACGCCCCACGAACCCGGAAGCGTCCGCACCGAACTCCGCCAGCACAGTCTCCGCGTGCGCCTCCATCGCCGCACCCTCATGCCCCCACGTGCCCGCGCTCTCCACGATCAGCCCGCCGCCCAGGATGCCCAGCCGCTGGCTCACGAAATGCCGGGTCAGCCGCTCGGTGATGGGCGAGCGGCACACATTTCCGGTACTGACGTGGAGGATGCGGAAGGTGTCGCGCGGAAACCCGAAGGTCGTCGTCGTCTCCGCGCTGGATTCCCCGTTGCCTATGCCACGCCCCGCCTCAGGGGCCGTCAATTCGCCACCTCGAGGTCGGGAACCACCTTGCGCAGCTCGTCCGGCGAGATCGCGCCCTCGCGCAGCAGCACGGGCACGGGCCGCGTGACGTCGACGATGGAGGAGGGGACGTTCCCCGGGGTGGGCCCGCCGTCCAGGTACACGGAGACGGAGTCGCCGAGCATCTCCTGCGCGGCGTCGCAGTCCTCCGGCGCCGGATGACCGGTCAGGTTCGCCGACGACACCGCCATGGGGCCGACCTCGGTGAGCAGCTCGATGGCGACCGGGTGCAGCGGCATCCGCACGGCCACCGTGCCCCGGGTGTCCCCGAGGTCCCACTGGAGCGACGGCTGGTGCTTGGCGACCAGCGTCAGCGCGCCCGGCCAGAAGGCGTCGACCAGTTCCCAGGCCTGCTCGGAGAAGTCCGTGACCAGGCCGTGCAGGGTGTTCGGCGAGCCGATGAGGACGGGCGTGGGCATGTTGCGGCCCCGGCCCTTGGCCTCCAGCAGATCGGCGACGGCCTCCGAGGTGAACGCGTCGGCGCCGATGCCGTACACCGTGTCCGTCGGCAGCACCACGAGCTCGCCCCGGCGGACGGCGGACGCGGCTTCACGCAGACCGGTCACGCGGTCGGTCGCGTCGTTGGTGTCGTATCGCCGAGCCATCTGGCGGGCCTCCTCGTACACGTGCTGCTGGGGGGATTGAAGTATGCGGGACGCTCACGGCAGCGCCTTGCGGGCGGTGGCGAACCTCGGGCGGTTGTTCAGGTCGGGGTGGTCGGCGGCATCCGCCCAGCCCCGTTCCTCGGCGAATATCCACGGCACCTGTCCGCCCTGGGTGTCGGCGTGCTCCACGACGACCACGCCGCCGGGACGCAGCAGCCGGTGTGCGGTGCGCTCGAGACCGCGGATCAGTTCGAGGCCGTCCTCACCGGAGAACAGCGCCAGATCGGGGTCGTAGTCGCGGGCCTCCGGCGCGACGTACTCCCACTCGGTGAGCGGGATGTACGGCGGGTTGGAGATCACCAGGTCGACCTGTCCGTCGAGGTCCGGGAAGGCCGTCAGGGCGTCTCCCTGGCGCAGTTCGACCCTGGACCCCTCCATGTTCTTGCGGGTCCACATCAGGGCGTCCTCGGACAGCTCGACGGCGTACACGCGCGAGCGCGGCACCTCCTGTGCGAGAGCCAGCGCGATGGCGCCGGAGCCGGTGCACAGGTCGACGATGCAGGGCTCGACGACGTCCATCGCGCGGACGGCGTCTATCGCCCAGCCGACGACCGACTCGGTTTCGGGGCGCGGGACGAACACCCCGGGACCCACCTGGAGCTCCAGGTAGCGGAAGTACGCCCGCCCGGTGATGTGCTGGAGCGGCTCGCGGGCCTCGCGGCGGGCGATGACCTCCCAGTACCGGGCGTCGAAGTCGGAGTCCTTCACACCGTGCAGCTCGCCGCGCTTGACGCCGTGCACGAACGCGGCGAGCTCCTCCGCGTCGGTGCGCGGCGAGGGCACGCCCGCGTCGGCGAGCCGCTGGGTGGCCTGGGCCACCTCGGCGAGCAGCAGGTTCACTGGTCCTCCGGACTGTCTACGGGGGCTTTAAGCGGCGGCGAGCTTGGCGGCCGAGTCCGCGTCGACGCAGGCCTGGATCACCGCGGCGAGGTCGCCGTCCAGGACCTGGTCCAGGTTGTACGCCTTGAAGCCGACGCGGTGGTCCGAGATGCGGTTCTCCGGGAAGTTGTACGTGCGGATCTTCTCGGAGCGGTCGACGGTGCGGACCTGGCTGCGGCGGGCGTCGGCGGCCTCCCTCTCCGCCTCCTCCTGCGCCATGGCGAGCAGCCTGGAGCGCAGGATACGCAGGGCCTGCTCCTTGTTCTGCAGCTGGCTCTTCTCGTTCTGGCAGGAGGCGACGACTCCGGTCGGGATGTGCGTGATGCGCACCGCGGAGTCGGTGGTGTTGACGGACTGGCCGCCGGGCCCGGAGGAGCGGTAGACGTCGATGCGCAGGTCGTTCGGATTGATCTCGACGTCGACCTCCTCCGCCTCGGGGGTCACGAGGACGCCCGCCGCGGAGGTGTGGATGCGCCCCTGGGACTCGGTGGCCGGCACGCGCTGCACGCGGTGCACGCCGCCCTCGTACTTCAGCCGCGCCCATACGCCCTGACCGGGCTCGATCTGTCCGCGGGCCTTCACGGCGACCTGGACGTCCTTGTAGCCGCCGAGCTCGGACTCGGTGGCGTCGATGATCTCGGTCTTCCAGCCGACGCGCTCGGCGTAGCGCAGGTACATCCGCAGCAGGTCGCCGGCGAACAGGGCGGACTCGTCACCGCCGGCGCCCGCCTTGATCTCGAGGATGACGTCCTTGTCGTCGCTGGGGTCGCGCGGGACGAGGAGCAGGCGGAGCTTCTCGGTGAGCTCCTCGCGCTGCTTCTCCAGGTCCTTGACCTCGGCGGCGAAGTCGGGGTCGTCGGCGGCCAGTTCGCGCGCGGTCTCGACGTCGTCGCCCGTCTGCTTCCAGGAGCGGTACGTGGCGACGATCGGGGTGAGCTCGGCGTAGCGCTTGTTCAGCTTGCGCGCGTTGGCCTGGTCGGCGTGGACCGACGGGTCGGCGAGCTTCTTCTCCAGGTCGGCGTGCTCGGCGACGAGTTCCTCGACGGCCTCGAACATCTTGGGCTCCTGCGATTGCGTGGGTGAAGGGGCGGGCGACCAAAAACGCCGGTCCCGGCCTGCCCCCGGGCGGGGCGCGGCCGTGGACCGGCGGTTGGCGGCTCGCTACTTCTTGGAGCCGGCGGCCTTGCCGAAGCGGGCCTCGAAGCGGGCCACACGGCCACCGGTGTCGAGGATCTTCTGCTTGCCCGTGTAGAACGGGTGGCACTCGGAGCAGACCTCGGCACGGATGGTGCCGCCGGAGATCGTGCTGCGGGTGGTGAACGACGCGCCACAGGTGCAGCTGACCTGCGTCTCGACGTACTCGGGGTGGATGTCGCGCTTCAAGGTGTCTCCTAGGTTCGGGAGGGCGCCGGGTCGCTGACGCGGGGTGCGGGAGCGTGAACCGGGGCCGACATACCAGTCTGCCAGGACTGGGGCCCTCACCCAAAACCGGGGGTTGGCGTCATCCATTCCCGGCGGGCCGTCCGTGTGTCCCGGGCCCGACGCGGCGGAACCGCATAGGGATACAACCCCGCGCCCCTCAGCGAGTCACCACGCCCGTCGCTTCGCCGGTGGCCGTGTCCTGTGTGGCGCTCTTCGGGATCGGCTTGTCGTTCTTCAGGGCGTCCCAGACCAGCTGGGCCTTGTCCTTCAGGGGGAGCACGCGGTTGCCGTCGGCCGGGTCGTACTGGACCGGCATGGTGATCATGTGCATGTTGGACGGGCCGATGCCCTTCAGACCGTTGGCGTAGGACATCAGGGAGTTCACCGAGCCGAGGTCGGAGTCGGTGGTGACGGCCTTGGTGGCGCTGTCGGCGAGGCTGTACAGCTTCTTCGGGCTGGTGAAGACGCCGACCTCGTTGACCTGCCGCACCAGGGCCTTGATGAACGCCTGCTGGAGCTGGATGCGGCCGAGGTCGGAGCCGTCGCCGACGCCGTGCCGGGTGCGGACCAGGCCGAGGGCCTGTTCGCCGTCGAGGCGGTGGGTGCCGGCCGGGAGGTCGAGGTGGCTGTCGGGGTCCTGGATGTGCTCGGTGGTGGTGACCTCGACGCCGCCGAGCTCGTCGATCAGCTTCTGGAAGCCACTGAAGTCGACCTCCAGGTAGTGGTCCATGCGCAGGTCGGTGAGGGACTCGACGGTCTTCACCGCGCAGGCCGCACCGCCGGTGGCGTAGGCGGAGTTGAACATCACGCCGTTCGCGGCGGGGTGGGTGCCGCCCTCGGTGTCGGCGCACTCGGGGCGGTCGATGAGGGTGTCGCGCGGGATGGAGACGACGCTCGCCTTCTTGTGGCCCTCGTACACGTGCACGATCATCGCGGTGTCGGAGCGGGCGCTGCCGTCGTCGCTGCCGCCGCCGAGGTCCTTGTTGCCGCCGGCGCGGGTGTCGGAGCCGAGGACGAGGATGTTCTCGGAGCCGTTGTCCACCTTCTCGGGCCGGTCGGTGCCGAGAACCTGGTCGATGTCGACGCTCTCGATGTTGCCGTTCAGCTTGAAGTACAGGTATCCGGCTCCGGTTCCCCCGAGCACGACGATGCCCGCCGCCGTCCAGGCCATGATCTTCATGCCTCTGTGCCGCTTGTCGCGCGGTTTGCGGCGGTGCCCCTTGCTCCGCCCGCGTGTGCCCGGTCGACCGGACTCCGCCGGTATCCCCGGGTCAGGTGTGCTGTCGGCAGACATGTGCTCCTCGGATCGTCTCCCGTCGGTTACCCCCTGTGCCTGGTGGCAGACACGGCCGTAACCGCCCGTACGCCACCATGGTCCCGCCGTCGGGTCAGACGGGAAAATCCGGCAAAGGGTTGCACAGCTCCCTTGTGGCAAACATCTCGCTCACGCCCCACCTGCCCCGGAACCACGCAAAGGGCCGCTTCCGTAACGGAAACGGCCCTTTGCCGCAGCAGCCCTGTGTCGCAGAGCCCTTGCGCGAGAAGCGGAACGTCAGTCGCCGTTGCCCGGCGTCGGCGTCGTCTTCTGGATCTGCATCAGGAACTCGGCGTTCGACTTGGTCTGCTTCATCTTGTCGAGGAGCAGTTCGACCGCCTGCTGCTGGTCGAGTGCGTGCAGCACCCGGCGCAGCTTCCAGACGATGGCGAGCTCGTCGCTGGCGAGCAGGATCTCTTCCTTACGCGTACCGGACGCGTCGACGTCCACCGCGGGGAAGATGCGCTTGTCGGCGAGCTTCCGGTCGAGCTTGAGCTCCATGTTGCCGGTGCCCTTGAACTCCTCGAAGATCACCTCGTCCATGCGGGACCCGGTGTCCACCAGGGCGGTGGCGAGGATGGTCAGCGAGCCGCCGTCCTCGATGTTGCGGGCCGCACCGAAGAAGCGCTTCGGCGGGTACAGGGCCGTCGAGTCGACACCACCGGACAGGATGCGGCCGGAGGCCGGGGCGGCGAGGTTGTACGCACGGCCCAGACGCGTGATGGAGTCGAGCAGTACGACGACGTCGTGGCCCAGCTCCACCAGGCGCTTGGCGCGCTCGATGGCGAGCTCGGCGACCGTGGTGTGGTCCTCGGCCGGGCGGTCGAAGGTCGAGGAGATGACCTCGCCCTTCACCGACCGCTGCATGTCGGTGACCTCTTCCGGACGCTCGTCGACGAGGACGACCATCAGATGGCACTCGGGGTTGTTGCGGGTGATCGCGTTGGCGATCGCCTGCATGATCATGGTCTTGCCGGTCTTCGGCGGGGCCACGATCAGACCGCGCTGGCCCTTGCCGATCGGCGACACCAGGTCGATGATCCGCGTGGTGAGTACGCCCGGGTCCGTCTCCAGGCGGAGGCGGTCCTGCGGGTACAGCGGGGTCAGCTTGTTGAACTCCGGGCGGCCGCGGCCGTGTTCGGGCGCCATGCCGTTGACGGAGTCCAGGCGGACCAGCGCGTTGAACTTCTCGCGGCGCTCGCCCTCCTTGGGCTGGCGCACGGCGCCGGTGATGTGGTCGCCCTTGCGCAAGCCGTTCTTGCGGACCTGGGCGAGGGAGACGTACACGTCGTTCGGACCGGGCAGGTAGCCGGAGGTCCGGATGAAGGCGTAGTTGTCGAGGATGTCCAGGATGCCCGCGACGGGGATGAGGACGTCGTCCTCGGTGATCTGCGGCTCCTGCACATCGTCGCGGCCACGGCGGCCACGGCGGTCGCGGTAGCGGCCGCGACGGCCACGGCGGCCGCCTCCGTCGTCGTCGTACCCGTCGTCCTGACGGCCGCCGCCCTGCTGGTTCTGCTGACGGCCGCCGCCCTGCTGCTGGTCGTCGCCCTTGCCGCGGCGGTCGCCACGGTCACCGCGGTCCCCGCGGTCCCCGCGGTCACGGTCGCGGCCGCGGTCACGGCGGTCGCGGCGACGGCCCTCGCCGCCCTCGTGGTCGGACTTGCCCTCGCCCTGCTGCGGCTGCTGCTGCGGCTGGGCCGGGGTCTCGGTCTTCGCCTCGGCGGTGCCCGTCTCGGCGGCGGCGGCCGGGGCTCCGGCGTCGGCGGTCGCGCGACGGCGGCGGCGCTCGGCGGGGGCGGCGTCCTCGGCCTGCTCGGCCGGGGCCTTCGCGGAGGGCTGGCCCGGGATCTCGATCTGCTGCTGGGCCTCGGCCTTCTCGGCGGAGGCCTGCGCGGGGGCCTGCTCGTCCTTGGCGTCGGCCTTCTTCTCCGCGGTGTCACCCGTACGGGTCCGGGAGGTGGCGCGGCGCTTGGGCTTGGTCTCGGTGGCGGACTCGGCCTTGGCCGGGGCGGCTCCCTCGGAGGGGGCGCCTCCGCCGGCGGCCTGCGCCTCCTTGATGACCTCGATCAGCTGGCTCTTGCGCATGCGCGCGGTGCCCCTGATGCCGAGGCCGGATGCGACCTGTTGCAGCTCGGCCAGCACCATGCCCTCGAGGCCGGTACCGCGGCGCCGCCGGGAGCCGGCACCGGAGGCAGGCGCGGAAGCGTCCGTGGCGGGCGCGGCAGCGGTCTCCTCGACACGTGCGCCCATCAGATCGGTGGTGTCGCTCACGAAGGGTCCTTCCCTGGAGCGGACGTCGGCCTGTCTGGCTCGGCGACCGGTTGTGCTGTCCGGCATCGGTCCTTGCTGTGTGAACCGTGCCGGGGCGGTTGTCCGCCTGAGCGGCGGAAGAGATAACTGGTGATGGCGCTTCCTCGAGGCGTGGCACCCAGTGTCACGTGGCGTGGTCGCACCGGTTCCGGAGCTCCCCCAGAGGGGGTACCCCCACCGTCGGGCCGCTCAGCGTCCGCGTACGACGTACTGCCTGCGTACGTAGCAGTGAACACAGTGCGGCTTGGGGGGCTCCCGGAAGAATGTCTGTCCCGGACGGGGACACGAGGCACCTCGCCATGGTGGGGTCGGGTGCAGACTTGAGGTTAACACTACCGGATCCAACAAACATTCCCCCTCTCCAAATCCGGCAACCGTGTGTCAGGTGGCGAGCGGAAGCACGCTCGCGCCCTGCACATCGAGACCGAGCCGATTGGCGGCCCAGTCGGTGCCGGCCAGTGCTTCGACCTTGTCGGCGCTGTCCTCGTCGGCCAGCGCCATGACCGTGGGCCCGGCGCCGGAGATCACCGCGGGGATGCCGTCCTCGCGCAGCCGCTCCACCAGGGCGGCGCTCTCGGGCATGGCCGGGGCGCGGTACTCCTGGTGCAGACGGTCCTCGGTGGCGGGCAGCAGCAGCTCGGGGCGCCTGGTCAGGGCCTCGACGAGCAGGGCGGCACGGCCCGCGTTGGCGGCGGCGTCGACGTGCGGCACGGTGCGCGGGAGCAGTCCGCGCGCGGTCTCGGTGAGAACCGGCTTCCCGGGCACGAAAACCACCGGAACGATGGAATCGGCGGGATCCATCCTGATCGCCCGGGCGGCGCCGCCCTCCATCCAGGACAGGGTGAATCCGCCCAGCAGACAGGCGGCGACATTGTCGGGGTGGCCCTCGATCTCGGTGGCCAGTTCGAGCAGCGCGGTGTCGTCGAGCTTGGCGTCGGCGCCTATCGTCACGGCGCGGGCGGCGACGATCCCGGCGCAGATGGCGGCGGAGGAGGAGCCCAGGCCCCGGCCGTGCGGAATCCGGTTGGCGCAGACGATCTCGAGACCCCGCGGCTGTCCGCCGAGCAGGTCGAAGGCGGTGCGCAGGGAGCGTACGAGGAGATGGCGCTCGTCGCGCGGGAGGTTCTCGCTGCCCTCACCGGCGATGTCGATGTGCAGCCCGGAGTCGGCCACCCGGACGACCACGTCGTCGTAGAGCCCCAGCGCGAGGCCGAGGGCGTCGAAGCCCGGGCCGAGGTTGGCGCTGGTGGCGGGGACGCGCACCCGGACGGCGGCGGCTCGGAAGGCGGGACCGGCCATCGCTCGAAGACTCTCCTTGAGCTGCGTGACTGTCGAATGACGTTCGATGGACATTCGATGACGTACGAGACCCTGGGGCCGCCGCCGACCGGGGTGGCCGGCCGCTTTCCGGGCCGCTCCCGGCCGCTTTCCGGACCGTGAAGACGACGCACTGCCGCGGCATATGCGGCGGGCGGGTTCAGTACAGCCTATCGAAGGAAGGTTCAGTGGCGACATAGGGCGCACAGGAGGCGCACGATGCGTGTCGCGAGCCCCTTGTGCACCCCCTCCGGGTATCGTCCCCAGGTCGACGCACCCTTACGCCGGTCCTGTGCATTCCGGCGGGCGCGTCGCGGGGGTGACCGGCCCTGACGCGGTGGCTAGACGAGGCCCAGCCGCTGCGCGGCGGTCGCCGCGTCGACGGGAACGGTGACCGGCTGCGGCGCACCGGCGACGGCCCAGTCGGGGTCCTTCAGACCGTTTCCGGTGACCGTGCACACAATCGTCTGACCCGGGTCGACCTTGCCCAGCTCGGCGGCCTTCAGCAGACCGGCCACCGACGCGGCGGACGCGGGCTCGACGAAGACGCCCTCCTGCGAGGCCAACAGCCGGTAGGCCCGCAGGATCTCACGGTCCGTCACCTCGTCGATGGCGCCGCCGGACTCGTCCCGCGCGGCGAGCGCGAACTCCCAGGAGGCGGGGTTGCCGATCCGGATGGCGGTGGCGATGGTCGACGGGTCCTTGACGATCTCGCCGCGCACGATCGGCGCGCTGCCGGAGGCCTGGAAGCCCCACATGCGCGGCGTCCTCGTGCTGACCCCGTCGGCGGCGTACTCCTTGTACCCCTTCCAGTACGCGGTGATGTTGCCCGCGTTGCCCACCGGCAGCACATGGAGGTCGGGGGCGTCACCCAGCATGTCCACGATCTCGAAGGCGGCGGTCTTCTGCCCCTCGATACGTACCGGGTTGACCGAATTGACCAGCGCCACGGGGTAGTTGTCGCTCAGCGCGCGGGCCAGCGTGAGGCAGTCGTCGAAGTTGCCGTCGACCTGGAGGATCTTCGCCCCGTGGACCAGCGCCTGGCCCATCTTGCCGAGCGCGATCTTGCCCTGCGGCACAAGGACGGCGGAGACCATGCCGGCCCGCACCGCGTACGCGGCGGCGGAGGCGGAGGTGTTGCCGGTGGAGGCGCAGATGACGGCCTTGGCCCCCTCCTCCTTCGCCCGGGAGATCGCCATCGTCATCCCGCGGTCCTTGAAGGACCCGGTGGGGTTCGCCCCTTCGACCTTGAGGTGCACCTCGCACCCCGTGCGCTCGGAGAGCACCTGCGCGGGCACGAGCGGCGTACCGCCCTCACGGAGCGTCACGACCGGCGTGTTGTCGGATACCGGCAGCCGGTCCCGGTACTCCTCGATGATTCCGCGCCACTGGTGGGTCATTGCTGGTTACTCTCCTTCAACCCGCATGATGCTGGCGACACCACGCACGGTGTCGAGTTTGCGCAGCGCCTCGACGGTCCCGCCGAGGGCGGCGTCGGACGCACGGTGCGTGACGACGACGAGCGACGCCTCGCCGTCCTTGCCCTGCTGGCGAACCGTGTCGATCGAGACGCCGTGCTCCGCGAACACGGTCGCGACCTGGGCGAGAACGCCCGGTTTGTCGGCCACGTCCAGGCTGATGTGGTAGCGCGTGACGACCTCGCCCATCGACGAGACGGGCAGCGCGGCATACGCGGACTCACCGGGTCCGGTGGTCCCGCCGACCCGGTTGCGCCCCACGGCGACCAGGTCCCCGAGCACGGCGGAGGCCGTCGGCGCACCGCCCGCGCCGGGACCGTAGAACATCAGCTGCCCGGCGGCGTCCGACTCCACGAACACGGCGTTGTAGGCGCCCCGCACGGAGGCCAGCGGATGGCTGAGCGGGATCATCGCCGGATGCACCCGCGCGGTGACCGACGCCCCGTCCTCCGCCCGCTCGCAGATGGCGAGCAGCTTGATGGTGCAGCCCATCTCCTTGGCGGAGGCGAAATCGGCGGCGGTGACCTCGGTCATCCCCTCGCGGTGGACGTCGTCGAGGCGCACCCGCGTGTGGAAGGCGATCCCGGCGAGGATGGCGGCCTTGGCGGCGGCGTCGAAGCCCTCCACGTCGGCGGTCGGGTCGGCCTCGGCGTACCCGAGCGCGGTGGCCTCGTCGAGCGCCTCCTGGTAACCGGCGCCCGTGCTGTCCATCTTGTCGAGGACGAAGTTGGTGGTGCCGTTGACGATGCCGAGCACCCGGTTGACCTTGTCACCGGCGAGGGACTCGCGCAGCGGCCGGATCAGCGGAATGGCACCGGCGACTGCGGCCTCGTAGTAGAGGTCCTTGCCGTGTTCCTCGGCCGCGGCGTGCAGCGCGGCGCCGTCCTGGGCGAGCAGCGCCTTGTTGGCGGAGACGACGGAGGCGCCGTGCTCGAAGGCGGTGGTGATGAGCGTACGGGCGGGCTCGATGCCGCCGATGACCTCGACGACGATGTCGAGGTCGCCCCGTTTGACGAGCGCGGTGGCGTCGGTGGTGACCAGCGCGGGGTCGATCCCCTCACGCACCTTGTCGGGCCGCCGCACGGCCACGCCCGCCAGCTCCACCGGGGCGCCGATCCGGGCGGCGAGGTCGTCGGCGTGCGTCGTCATGATGCGCGCCACCTCTGAGCCGACCACTCCACAGCCCAGCAGCGCCACCTTCAGCGGACGCGTACGCATCATCCGACCTCGTTTCCTGATTACCGTCTCGGTTGCACCAGTCTCACTCACCGGACGGGAGTTTCTGCCCTTTGTCCGGATCGTGAGACATCTATTTCATTTCCCCGGCCGTTCGAACCGAAGATCTTCCTGACCACACCCTGACCGGGTGATCGGAGGCCCTCCCCTCCGACCAGCGGACCTACCCGACATCGAGCCGCAGCAGATCCTCCTCCGTCTCCCGCCGGACGATGACCCGCGCCTCACCCCCGCGGACGGCGACGACCGGCGGGCGGAGCACATGGTTGTAGTTGCTGGCCATGGACCGGCAGTACGCCCCGGTCGCCGGCACGGCGATGAGGTCGCCCGGCGCCAGGTCACCCGGCAGGAAGGCGTCCTTCACCACGATGTCCCCGCTCTCGCAGTGCTTGCCGACGACCCGGCAGAGCATCGGCTCGGCGTCGGAGCTGCGGGAGGCCAGGGCAACGCTGTACTCGGCGTCGTACAGGGCGGTGCGGATGTTGTCCGACATCCCCCCGTCGACGGAGACGTACGTCCGCAGCCCGTCGAGCGGCTTGACCGTGCCGACCTCGTAGAGCGTGAACGCGGTCGGCCCCACGATGGCGCGCCCGGGCTCGACGGAGATCCGCGGCGTGCTCAGCCGTGCGCTCTCGCACTCCCGGGTGACGATCTCGGTCAGCGCCTTGGCGATCTCGTGCGGCTCACGGGGGTCGTCGTCACTGGTGTACGCGATACCAAGCCCGCCCCCGAGGTCGATCTCGGGCAGTTCGACGCCGTGCTCGTCACGGATGTCCTTGAGCAGCCCGACGACCCGGTGCGCGGCGACCTCGAAGCCCGACATGTCGAAGATCTGCGACCCGATGTGCGAGTGGATCCCGATGAGCTCCAGCCCGTCGAGCTTCAGGGCCCGCCGCACGGCTTCGGCGGCCTGCCCGCCGGCCAGCGGAATCCCGAACTTCTGGTCCTCGTGGGCGGTGGCGATGAACTCGTGCGTGTGCGCCTCGACACCGACGGTGATACGAATCTGCACCCGCTGCCGCGTGCCGAGCTCCTGCGCGATGTGCGCGACCCGGACGATCTCCTGGAACGAGTCGAGCACGATCCGCCCGACCCCGGCCTCGACGGCCTGCCGGATCTCGCCGGTGGACTTGTTGTTCCCGTGGAAGGCGATCCGCTCGGCGGGCATCCCGGCCGACAGCGCGGTGGCCAGCTCCCCACCGGAACACACGTCGAGGTTCAGCCCCTCCTCGTGCAGCCAGCGCACGACGGCCCGGGACAGGAACGCCTTGCCGGCGTAGAACACGTCGGCGTCGTGGCCGAACGCAGTGCGCCAGGCCCGCGCCCGGGCCCGGAAGTCGTCCTCGTCGAGGAAGTAGGCGGGCGTGCCGAACTCCTCGGCAAGCCGCTTGACGTCGATCCCGCCGACGGTGAGCACGCCCTCACCGTTCCGGGTGACGGTCTCGGACCACACCTTGGGGTCGAGGGCGTTGAGATCGGCGGGCGGCGCGGAGTAGTGCCCCTCGGGGAGGACGTCGGCGTGACGGGGCCCGGCGGGGTGTGCGGAACGGCTCATGACTGGTCTTGGGCTTCCTAGAGATGATCGGGTGCGTCGATGCCGAGCAGGGACAGGCCACCGGCCAGCACCGTCCCGGCGGCTTCGGCGAGGGCGAGCCGGGCACGGTGGGCGGCCGAGGGTTTCTCCTCACCCAGCGGCAGCACGGCGGGAAGCAGCGGCAGTACGGCATCGGCGACGGTCACGAGATGCCGGGCGAGCCGGTCGGGCGCCCGGTGAGTGGCGGCGCCGAGAAGAACGCGGGGATGATCGGCAAGCGCCTGGCACAGCGCCGACTGCTCTGCCACGACCCCGGGCTCCGCCCCAAACCCCAGATCGGCGGCATTACGCACAACCGCCCGCGTCCGGGCATGGGCGTACCGCACCCGGAACAGCGGATTGCTCTCACGCTGCACCAGATGCTCGTCCCCGATCCGGGGCCGGTCGTGCGGCGCGGGATGCAGCAGGGCCCAGCGCCCGGCGTCACGACCGAGAGGAACCGGATCGGAGGGCGAGGGAACGGGCCGAATGCCAACCTCGGAGGTTTCCCCACTGAGGCCGTCGACCCGTACGCCCAGCACGCTCCCCCACTCGGCCGGGAGCGGACCCGCGCACGCGGCGTACACGAGGGCGCCCTGCGACCGGAGAATGCGCGCGACGGCATCGAGCTGAACGACAGCGCGGACTTCGCAGGCCGCAACCAGCCGTACAACCCCCTCCCCGCCGAGGTCGTCCCCGTACCCGTACAGCCCCCCGCACCGCAGAACCTCACGCACGACCTCGACGGGCGCGGCACCCCCAAGGGAGATATTGATGAACCCGGGCCCGGTGACCACGACGTCGCTGATCCCGCCGGCGCCGAGCAGACGCTCTCGCAGCACCTCGGCGACGCGGTACGCCGGCTGCCCGGCCGGCCCGGCGAGCTGAAGGGCGACGTTGGTGGCGTAGTCCCCGCACCCCCCGGGCCCCGGAGGCCCAACGACGACCCGCTCGGGCGGGGCCACGTTCAGCTCGCCCTCGTCGACGGCACGACGCACCGCGTGCAGCACGGTGCGGGAGAGCTCGACGGGGGTCACGGGACAAGCGTAGGGGAGGAGGGGGGTGGGTAGGCGAACGGGTTTGGCGGCGATCCCGGGATGTGGACGCCCGTGAACCGACGGCGCCCTGCCGTCACCCTCCGGCGTGCCCGGCGGCCGGCTCGGTGTCCCCGTGGCCGCGCTGCCCTAGCGGATCCGCGATCAACTCCCGAACGATCCGCACGAGCTCCTGCGGCTCAAAGGGCTTGGCAAGAAACGCATCGACCCCGACATCGAGCCCGCTCTCGACCTCGTACTGGGTACACGCACTGACGACGACGAGCGGGATGTCCCTCGTCCGCGGGTCGGCACGCAACCGACCGGCGGTCCGCAGCCCGTCGAGCCTCGGCATGACGACATCGAGGGTGACGAGGTCGGGCCGCACCTGATCAACGACTTCCAGACACTCGACACCATCGGCCGCGGTCACGACCTCGATGCCCTCCAGCTCGAGGTTGACCCTGATCAACTGCCGGATGACCTTGTTGTCGTCCACAACAAGAACCCGGCCCGACGCGCCTGGCACAACTCGAGAGTAGGTCGCGACCGGCCACCGCGTCCGGCGTTTCCCCACTTCCGCCCCGCACGAGCGACCCCCGCACTCCGGACCGCCCCCGCCCGCTGCGAAAACGGGTTCCTGACCACCCCCGGGGAACTGGTAGTGTTCTACCCGTCGCCGCGATCACCACGCAGACGACACGCCCCCGTAGCTCAGGGGATAGAGCAACGGCCTCCGGAGCCGTGTGCGCAGGTTCGAATCCTGCCGGGGGCACCGTTTATGAGGTGCCCAAAGACCCCGTCACCAGCGGAAACGCTGAGAACGGGGTCTTCGCGTATGTGCAGGCATGCGCCGCCTGGAGCGGCCATATGTCGGGGTCTGTGGACGAGGCGT
Source organism: Streptomyces sp. NPDC052079 (assembly GCF_040680275.1). NCBI lineage: Bacteria > Bacillati > Actinomycetota > Actinomycetes > Kitasatosporales > Streptomycetaceae > Streptomyces > Streptomyces sp. NPDC052079. The sequence continues at coordinate 812,789 of NZ_JBFAWL010000001.1, read as the reverse complement.
GGACGGGATCTTGGGACGTAAGCGCAGGTCATGCCTGGTATCCGCCAAGGCCCCGGGACAGGTCCAGGGGCCTTGTGGGGACCGCCTTGAGCGTGTCACTCGTACCGACAGAACCTCGACGGGGAAGTCCCTCAGCCGGCGGCTTTGGCGATGATGCGGTCCATCTCCTCCCGGCCGAAGGCTCGCAGGGTCGTGCTACGGACGTTGCCCAACGCGCCGACCTGTAGGAGCACCGCGGTGGCAGTCTCGTCGTCGGGCGCCTCCACGACAGCCACGACGTCGTACGGGCCGACGGTCCAGAAGAGGTTCAGGACCTTCACCCCGAGCTTCTGAGCCGCTGCCGTGAAGGCTTCGGCGCGTTGCGGGGTGTCCTTGTAGCCGCGGACTCCCTGGTCGGTCCAGTTCAGCAGCGCAACAAACGTCGGCATGATCCTTTACCCCTGCAAGTAGACGCAACTAGTCGTGGTCAACTCTGGGCATCATGCGCGTAATGCGCATGAGATGCGCCTCTGAACGAGTGATGGAAGCCAGCCTTGCTTCATGGCCCGGCCCGACATACACCCCGGAGCCACCGGCGCGCAATTCCTGAGGACAGGAACGCCCCTCTCGGCCAAGGGTGATCTCCGACAGCGGGGAACGCTGGTCGGGGACGATCTACCGGTCGTCATCCTGAACAAGGCGATGAGCCTGGTCGTGGTTCTCGTCCCGCTGCCCGCCCGCCTGGCAGCGGTCTCGGTGGCCGACGTCGCCTCACGCCGGCCGGTCGCGGTCAACCTGCTGGCCGGCAGCCTGCTGGGCGCCTGGGCCGGCGCGTCGTGGGCGGTACGCATGCGCTCCGCCACCCTCTACAGGGTGCTGGCCGCCCTGCCAGCAGACCGCCCCCGCACCGGTCGCGGCCTGACTCGTGTGAAAGCCGCTCATCCAGCGGTCAGCAGCAGCCGGTTGCGGCGACCTCATCTGTCGCGCCGCTGTCGGCCACGGCCGGGCCTGCGCAGCAGGTGCTGCCCCGTTGCTCGGCCAGGGAGTCGGCGTCGGCCTTGACGACGTACACCTCCCAGGGTTCCTTGCCAGGTCCGTGGACCCAGACCTTGTCCTGGAGGGCGTAGCAGCAGGTGGTGTCGTTCTCCACGTCGGTGGCCAGGCCGGCCTCGCTCAGGCGGGCGGTGGCGGCGTGGACGGCCTCGGTGGACTCGACCTCGACGCCGAGGTGGTCCAGGCGGGTGGCCTCCTCTGCGGTGCCTTCGACGAGGACGAGCTTGAGCGGGGGCTCGGCGATGGCGAAGTTGGCGTAGCCGTCGCGGAGTTTGGCGGGCTCGGTGCCGAACAGCTTGCTGTAGAAGGCGACCGATGCGTCCAGATCCGGGACGCGGAGCGCGAGTTGTACACGGGACATGGCGTACCTCCTGCTGGTTGGGGTGGGTTGGCCGGTCAGCAGCCACGGGAGGGGGCGGTCGGGGCACCGACACCGATCTGCAGAGTGGCCGGGGCCGCGCAGCATCCGCCACCCTCGCCGCTCTGAGCCGCGTCGGGGTCGTCGTACAGGCCCGCGCCGCCGCACACCCCGGTTTCGGGCAGGGTCAGCTCGACCCGTTCGGCGGCCTCGCGGTCACCGGCGAGTGCGGCGGTGACGGAGCGGACCTGCTCGTAGCCGGTCATCGCCAGGAACGTGGGCGCGCGTCCGTAGGACTTCATGCCGACCAGGTAGACGTCCTGCTCCGGGTGGGAGAGTTCGTTCACGCCGTGGGGGTAGACCGTGCCGCAGGAGTGGACGTTGGGGTCGATGAGCGGGGCCAGGGCGGTCGGGGCCTGGAGGCGCTCGTCGAGGCCGAGGCGGACCTCGGAGAGGAAGGACACGTCGGGGCGGAAGCCGGTGAGCACGATGATCTCATCGACCGGGTCCAGGCGGCGGCCGTCCTCGGCGACCAGGACGAGCCGGTCGCCGTCGCGCTCCACGGCCTGGGTGCGGAAGCCGGTCACAGCGGATGCGTGGCTGTCCTCGACAGCGGCCTTGGCGCGCAGGCCCAGAGCGCCACGGGCGGGCAGTTGGTCGGACTCGCCGCCGCCGAAGGTGGAGTCGGTGATCCCGCGGCGCACGATCCACAGCGCGTGCGTGCCCGGCTCGTCCTTGGCCAGGTCGGCGAGGTAGGCCAACGCGGTGAAGGCGGAGGCGCCGGAGCCGATGACCGCGGCACGCTTGCCCGCGTACCGGGCGCGGACGACCGGGTCCTTGAGGTCCGGGACGCGGTAGGAGATGCGACCGGCGGCGGCCGTCTCGCCGAGAGCGGGCAGGCCGTCGGCACCCATCGGGCTGGGAAGGGTCCAGGTGCCGGAGGCATCGATAACGGCGCGGGCGCTGACCCGCTCCTCGCCGCCGTCGGCCAGCAGGACGTGCACGTTGAAGGGCTGCTCGGCGCGGTCGGCGTCGACGATCCGGTCCCGGCCGGCGCGAGCGACGCCGGTCACGGTGGCGCCATAGCGGACCTTGTCGCCAAGGACGTCGGCGAGCGGCTGGAGGTACCGCTCGAGCCAGTCGTCGCCGGTGGGATAGGTGGCGCCGTCGGGGCGGACCCATCCGGTCGGGGCGAGCAGCTTCTCGGCGGCCGAATCGGTGACCTCGGCCCACGGCGAGAACAGCCGCGCGTGCGCCCAATCGCGTACGGCGGTGCCGGCGGAGGGGCCGGCCTCCAGGACCAGCGGTTCGAGGCCGCGGTCGACGAGGTGGGCTGCGGCTGCGAGCCCGATGGGACCGGCTCCGATGACCACGACGGGCAGCTGGTCGGTGATGGGCGCGTTCACGAGGTTCCCCTTTGATTCGACGTTTGTCGATTCCTTGCGCAGCACCCAGCATGGCACCTGTATCGATAAGCGTCAACATAGACATATACCGAATCAGGGGATCGGGGTGGAGCGGATCGACTCGGTGGTGATCGTGGCGGCCGGCCGGGGCCAGCGGCAGCTCGCCGCGGGGCGGCTGAGCCATTCACCCCTGGGCCGCCTGGTTTGACGTGTGTCAACATAGATGCATGTCGAATACCAAGGTGCTGCCGCTGCTCGAATCCGAGGCATCTGAGGCCGTGGCGCCGTGCTGCCCGCCGCTGACCGAGCGCCCGTTCACCGCGGAGGAGGCCGAGACGGCCGCGCGGATGTTCAAGGCCCTGGGTGACCCCATACGGCTGCGGCTGTTCTCCGCAGTCGCCTCGCACGAGGGCGGCGAGGCGTGCGTCTGCGATATCTCCGACGTCGGGGTCTCCCAGCCGACCGTCTCCCACCACCTGAAGAAGCTCAAAGACGCCGGGCTGCTGACCTCCGAGCGGCGCGGCACGTGGGTCTACTACCGCGTCGAGCCGTCCGTACTGGCCGCCATGGGCAAGCTGCTGACCATCGCGCCAGGCACAGTCTGACCAGCGGCCGGGAACGAGGGGATACGCCACCGTGTCGAGTCCGACCAGCGTGGCCATGGTGCCGATGACCATCGTGCAGGCCGAACAGGTGCCGGCGATCTACCAGGCAGGCATCGACGGGGGGAACGCCACCTTCGAGACGACCGCACCGACCTGGCAGACGTTCGACGCCGCGAAGCTGCCTGAGCACCGCTCGTCGCCCACGGCGAGCATGAGGTGGTGCTCGGCTGGGTCGCCGCCACGAAGGTCTCCGACCGCTGCGCGTACGCCGGCCACCCGGATCGACTTCTCCTACCTGGCCTGCCTGAAGCCGCCGAGCTACCGCCAGCAGGTCTGTGCCGCGATGCGCGTCGAGGCGCGCGGTAGTCATCGGCCAGGTCGCCGGCATCATGCACGGCTCGACCGAACTGACCGGGGACCTCGACCTGCTCTGGGAAGGCGCCCCTGACGAGGCGCACGCCTTGCGCGACGCCCTAGCCCTGACTGGCTGCCCGAACTGCCCGATCTCGACCGCTCACAGGTGGGGTACCGGGTCACCGGTGCCAGCGGAGACCTGTGCACCCCCGCCCTGCCCTGGGGCACCATGGATGTCACCCCCTGCCTGACCTCAGCCGAGACCACCCGTGACCCCGCAGGATTCACCATCCGCTACGCCGCACTCGACGACCTGATCCGCATGCGGCGGGCCCTCGGCCGTCCGAAGGACCAGCGTCGCGCAGACGGACTCACCCAGCTACGCACCTGACTCGGTATGAGGACAGGCGCTTGACCGTGGCGGCCTCGTTCACCAGGGCCGTGGTGGAGGTCGGGGCCGCGGACGATGAGACCCGTTTGCGGTCCAGGAGGTGCTCGCCGCGCTCATGGCAGTCGAAACCGATACGCCCACTCGACACCGTGCTCCACCAGAGTGAACACAGCAGCATTACCGGCTCAACCTGCCAGCCACCGCCCTATCTGTGGAGCCGTGATCAAGAACCTGATGCGCAGCGAAGTCGTCACCGCCGTGGCCACGCTTGCCCTGGCTGCCCCCGCCTCGGCCACCACCGCGATCCGGGCGCGGCGCGGGCCCATCAGGCGACGGCCGGGTGTTGCGCGGCGAGCCGGGCGAGGTGGGCCTCGCGCAGTTCCTCCCACGGCGTGCAGTCTTCCACCGAGGGCAGCCCGTTGGCCGCGATGTCCTCCAGGACGGCGGCGAACTGGTCGGCGCTGGCGCGGGTCTTGGCCGCGAACGCACGCAACCCGTCGGCGGCCGCGGGCTCCAGTTGCTGCCGGGCGTGGTCGGCGGGTGCCGGTTGTTCGCTCATCGAGGGCTCCAGAAGGGCAGAACTGGCGTCTCCCTCAACGGTATCGGCCGCCCCAGTCCCTGGGGACCACTCCGGACGAACCCGGCCGTACGCGGGTGCGAGACCCAGGGACCCAGCTTCCGGCGCGCTGCATGCAGCACGCGTCTCGTCCAGGCCGTCCTCGCCCTGCACCTGACCAGCGCAGAGTGAGGTTGGAAAAGGCTCAACGCCTCACGGTGTGCAAAGCCCGAGCCGCGGCATCATCCAGCACGGACTGATCAATCCACCCCGGCTCTTTCACCGCAGGGGCGGATTCCTACTGTCAGGCGCCGAGGTAGGTAGTCGCACCGGAGACGAGTGTTCCGCAGAGCAGCACGAGAGCAGCCGGGATATAACGCGTCGGCCACTGAACTCCCTTGTCGTCTGCGAGCCAGGCGCGGACGAGGGCATGCACTGAGAGTCCCATGGTGAGTGGAATCAGCACCGTCTTGAACTCATCCATTTCGAAGTGCGGGGTCCGGTCGGTGGCCCATGCGCCAATGAGAACGCTAAGCACCGAAGCCACGACGACGGGCAAAGAAAGGGACCACTTGAGATACTCGCGCTTGGGGTTTCGGGTCCGGGACATCCAAAGGGCCGTGACCAGGAACGCGACTGTGATGACGATGGCGAGGAGAAGGGCTACGACTCCGGCCGACTTCCATACTGAGGCAGGCATCTTGGTTCCGATTCGAGAAGAAGGGTAGCCGGGGGGCCCGCCTGTCGGGCCCCCCGGCTGCTTGTTACTTGAACGCGTCGTAACAGTCTTCTTGGACTGACGAGAAGCCCATGAGGACACCGACCGCCGAAATTAGCGCGGCCCCGAATCCCGCGGCAGCCCTATACCACTTGCGTCGAGGCTTATTCCTGATCACCTTGATCAGTCTGTACAGACGCTTGAAGCCGATCTTACGGATGAGCTTCACGGCCTTGCGAATCTTGTTGACCTTCATCAGCCATCCGAACCCGCTGGCCCACATCGCCACGGAGATGATGGCCCAGACGCACTTGGCAATCTTCCACCACGTGCTCCCCGACCACGACCACTTGCCATTCAGGTCGTACATGGTGATGGGGTCGACAGGATAGCCGTAGGCGTTCGCGCCGCCGCCGGTCACCGGGTCCGACTGAAGGAAACGGCCGGTGGCCGAGTCGTACATCCGAGCGCCCATCAGGGTCAGCCCGGACAGCGTCTCGCCCGATCGCTGCTGGGCGCCAGGTCGGCACGCGCGGCGGTGTTCTCGGCGGAGGTACGGACGGCGACCTCTCTGTTGGCGGCCGTCAGCTCACGCACCGTGTTGCCGAAGCGGTCGTACTCGGTGGTGGTGATGTGGCCGCCCGGGTCGGCCTTGTCGACGGTACGGCCGGAGGTGCCGAGATAGTGGATCGTGGCTCGGCCGTAGGAACCCGCGCCGAGCGAGGTGCCCGTGTTGGAAGTGGGCACCGAGTCAGCGGGAAAGACGGCTGTCGCGTCCGTGGGAGCGTCGGTCTGCCCCCACGCCTTCACGTCAGCCGTTCACATCTGGTATGGGGCGGCGGTCCCGGTGAGCGGCACGTCGTAGACGACTGACGTGACGGCCTCGCCCTCGACGGTGGCGGCCGTACCCTGCTTCAGCGCAGGGCGAGACGCTTTGAGCACCATGCCGTCACCGGCCGCGCTGCTCGCGCCCGCCTTGCCGTAGGTGAAGGTCCACGGCAGTTCGCCGGGCGGCGTGACCTTGATGACCCGGCCCGCGCTGTCGTAGTCGTACTCGGTCTTCAGAGCGGGAGAGATCTGCGTGTCCCAGGTCTGCCGCAGCCGGCCTGTGCTGTCGTACGCGTAGCTCTGCACCGTCTTCGCCGTCGCCGTCGCCGCACCAGGCGCAGTCGACCAGAGGCCGCACCTCCTTCACCTGGCCGTTGTAGTCGCCGTAGGCGGTGTCCGTGGCTGTGGTGGCCGTGGCGTACACGAATTGCAGGATCCGGCAGCCCTTGGTCGAGGGATCGGCCTTGCAGGCCGCGGTGGTCGTCGCCGAGGTGGGAGCGAAGATTCGTTCCGGGCGCGCGAGTTCCTTGCCGTCGACGGTGACGGTCTTGGACTCGATGCTGGTGGTCGACACCGTCTGGCCGTCGTTCCTGGAACTGCTCACCTGCCAGGTGGTGGCGCCGGCGGGCTTGGTGAACTCAGTGACGACACCTTCGGTCTCGGTCAGAGTGAAGCTTCCGGCGGTGCTGCCCGTGAGGGTCAGGTACTCCGATCCGGGCTCAGGAATCCAGCCGGTCCTGGCGGTGTTCGCGGTGAAGTGGATGGAGCTGTCGTCCGCGGTCACCACGTCCACCGCGGTGTCGGAAATCCTCCGCAGGTAGCTGTAGTCGGAGTCGGTGAGTTCCGCGGTAGTACCGCTGACCCACTCCTTGCCGAAGATCGGTAGCTGGCCGTCCTGCGTGGCCGCGGGAGTACGAGAGGACGCGGAGCGTTCCACGGACAGTCCGAACTGCGAGACGTCGGTCTCTGACAGCAGGAAGTCACCGGTGAGGAGATTGAGCGAACCGGGACCGATCGCCTCGGTGGCGGCGCTGTCGGCATTCCGGTCGACCACGACCGTCAGCGCCTCGGTACTGCCTGAGGCGCCGTTGGGTCCGTCAAAGTCGGCCTTGATTTCGATGCTGCCATCGGGATTCACGGTGTCCGTGGCGCTCCACGCCAGGGTGGGACTCTTGCCGCTCGTTGGCGCGATGGGCCACGACGTCAGCGCGGTGCCATCCTTGGTGACGTCTCCAGCGGGGATCCGCGTCCATGCATCGGCCTCGGAGCGGCGCCAGGAGAACGAGACCTGGTTGTACTTAGTGCCGTCAGCCTCGGCGACGAGCGGCAGGCGGCGAGCGGTGCGCTCGCCATCGGCGGGCTGGACGAAGCCGCCGGGGCCGGCGTGGAAGGTGTAGTCGATGGCCTCGGACTTGTTGTCGGCCTTGTGCCGACTGGCCTTGGGATCCGACGCTGTACACCAACCACAGCCGCGCGCACCAGTACGCCGTCAACAGCAAGGAAACCCGAGGCGGTCACACCATCGTCGTGGATCGCAACGCCTGGGACGCGCCAGTCGCCATCACCGGATAGACGAGGCACCAACCTGTTGCCGGCTTTCCCAGCCCGTACAGCACGGATGGTGGGGAAGTGAAGCTGTCGCCCGCCGGAAGTTCGCGGCCTGGGTCGGCAACTGGGGTCGGCCCGGCGCCCGCATCACCCTCACCGACGAGGCGACAGCAGCCTGGTGACGCAGTGGCCGGCCGCCGGGTGATTGTCTGCCATGCTGCGCGGATGAGCGTCCGCCCGTCATGCGCCCGCGCCCTGCGGCAGATCATGCGCCGGCACCGCAACGAGATCCCGCCCCTCTTGCTGCCGCTCGCCCGCGCAGCGCAGGGCCCGGCCGGCGAGTACCGACTCTCGACACGCGCCGACTACCCGGCAGAATCTTCCCGCGACTGGCTATGTCGACGAGTACGATGGCGTTTGTTCATGAGCTCGGGAGTCACTTGCCGATCTGGATGCCGCTGTTTGTTCACGCGTTTGAGAGGCACTCGGGCGGCGGTGTCGGTGCCGGTCGCTAGTGTCGTGACCATGAGTGATCAACGACAAGAGGTGGTTGTCCGTAAAGCCGAACAGGCGGATGTCAAAGGGCTTGTCGCATGCAGCAGCGCCCTATTCGCCGAGGACGCCGGAACCCGAGATCCAAGCATCAACATCGACTGGCCTCGCGAGCACGGACGGCAGCGTTTCGCGGCTGGCTTAGCTGATCCGAGTCGGCTTCTCCTCGTTGCCGACTGCGGCGGCAAGGTGGTGGGGCATCTCACGGGTGTGGTGGGCGAGGCATCCGCGATGAAGCCGGTGAAGGTCGCGACGCTGGTGAGCATGTATGTGCAGCCCGCATACCGTCGGGGACAGGTCGGGGGTCGCCTGGTCAGCGAGTTCTTCGCTTGGGCGAAGCAGGTGGGGGCCGGGCAGGCGGAGGTGACGGCCTACTCAAGCAACGCCGAGGCCATCCGGTTCTATGAGCGCAACGGCTTCGCGTCTCAGTCGGTGACCTTGGAAACCGCTCTGTAGCGTCTGTGCACGTCGTCAGCCACCGCACCATGGTGTGCGGTGGCTGTCAGCGGGTGCGGAACTCTTCGGCCCGAGCCTTGGTCTGGGCGAGGCGGTAGGAGTCGGTACCGGTCTCGATGATGTTGCCGCCGAAGGTGAGCCGGTCGACGATGGCCGCGCAAAGCCGGGGATCGGTGAACGTCTTTGTCCATGCACCAAAGCTCTCGTTGGAGGCGATGGCCACGCTGTTCTTCTCCTCCCGCTCGGTGAGTACTTGGAACGGCAGTTCGGCGCCGCGTCGGTCGAGCTCCATGTATCCGAGTTCGTCGATGCAGAGGAGATCGGCGCGCCCGTAGCGGGCTATGGTCTTGGTCAGGATTTTCTCGTCCGCGGCCTCGACCAGCTCGTTCAACGTCCATCCCGGCGCCCGGGGCCACGGAGTCGCCTCCGCCCTGCTCAAAGCGCTGATCGACTCCACCGAGGCGGCCGGGATCTGGACCATCCAGTCCGGCATCTTCCCCGAGAACACCGCCGGCATCGCCCTGCACCAACGGGCCGGCTTCCGCGTCATCGGCACCCGCGAACGCATCGGCCGCCACCACGGCCGCTGGCGCGACGTCGTCCTCATCGAGCGCCGAAGCCCCGCTGTCACCTGACCGATGCCCCAAAGCGGTGACGGCGGACCAGTTGATGCCGGCCGAACCGGATCAGTCGTGCGCAGGGCCCAGCGTGAGCTGGGCGCGGTGGAAGTCGTAGTGCTGGGTGGGATAGCGGTACAGATCCGCGCGGGTCACCCAGTCGCGGAAGAAGGGGTCCCAGCGGGGCGGGTAGTGCATGCCGCGCTCGAGGGAGGCTGCGCATTCGCGGTCCAGGCGCCGATGGAGGGCAGCGAGGGTACGGTCCATCTTCGCTCCCATGCGGCGGTGGTTGAAGTAGAGCGAGCCAGCCACGGAGCTGACGTAGTTGATGACATGGAACGGTCTGGCCGCAGCGTTCAGCAGACGGGCGAACATCCTGCTCGCAGTGCGCGGCAGCCTGGTGAAGAGTCCCAGCAGGGGCAGGAGCACGCGGACGAGCATGTAGCCGAAGAGCATGTGGAACAGCAGCTGCTCGTTGGTCCAGCGTGTCCCGGCTGTCGGTCGGCGCAGGTCGGTGGCGCTCGCCTCCGCGAGGAAGCGATGGAAGTCGGCCTGGATGCGCTCCCAGTCGGCGTGGACAGCCTGTCGGTCCAGTGGGCATCGCTCGTCCATGGCTGCCACTCCGTCCCGCTGGCTTCTCAGGTTCGGCTACGGCCGGATACCCGGGAGGACGATGATCCTCGCTCTCCGGCTCCTGAGCCGAAGTCGGCCTCCGGGGGCGGAGGCCCCGGAGGGGTCTCCGCTTGCCCCAACGGTCGCACAGGGCATGGCGTGGTCGGGAAGTGGGCGCTTACGCGAGCAGGCCGGCGATCTCTCGTGCCGCCTCGCGCGCGGGTCGGCCGACACCGATGAGAGTGGCAGAGGCGGGCCCGGTCCAGTCTCCGTAGCCGAACAGGTGCAGGCGCGGCTCGTCCACCGCGCGCGTGCCGGACGTGGCGATGTGGCCGCGTCGGCCACGGAGTCGGAGGGGCGCGAGATGCGAGAGAGCCGGCCGGAAGCCGGTGCACCAGATGAGGGCGTCGGCTTCGGCGCGAGTGCCGTCGGCCCACTCGACACCGCCGTGGACCAGGCGGGTGAACATCGGGCTCGCCCTGAGCAGGCCGCTGTCGCGGGCCTCGCGAACGGGAGGCACGGCGACGATGTCGCCGAGCGAGGCGACGCCGCCGGTGTCGGTGCGGCCCTCGTCGAGGGCACGGCGGCGGGCGGTGGCCGCGTCGAAGAGGGCGCGGCCGTCGATGTCGTCGGCCAGATAGCGGGGCGGGCGCTGGGTGACCCAGGTCAGCTTGGTGTCGTAGGCGAGGTCGGCGGCGATCTGCGCGCCCGAGTTGCCTCCGCCGATCACGATCACCCGCTGGCCGGCGAAGTCCTGCGGGCTGCGGTACTCCACGGCGTGGAGCCGGCGTCCGCCGAAGTCCCCTCGGCCGGGGACGGCGGGGAGGAATGGGCGCCACCACGTGCCGGTCGCGCTGATCACGGCGCGTGCCTGCCAGGTGCCGGAGTCGGTCTCCACGCGCAGGAGTTGGCCGTCGCGGTGGACGCCGAGGACGCGTACCGGGCGCTCGACGGGAAGCTCGTAGCGCTTCTCGTAGTCGGCGAGGTACTCCACCACGTGGGCAGCGTCCGGGTACTCCTCCCCCAGCTGCGGCGGCATGAGCCGGCCCGGCAGAGACGAGAAGGCCGCTGGGGAGAACAGGTGCAGGGAGTCCCAGGTGTGCTGCCAGGCTCCGCCCGGTGTGGTCTGGGCGTCGAGGACGACGAAGTCGACACCGAGGCGGCGCAGGTTGTATCCGGCGGCGATCCCGGACTGGCCGCCGCCGATCACCACTACCTGGACTGCGTGCGTCACTTGGCGGTGTCCCGGCCAGGCATGAAGATGAGGGCCACCAGCGCCAGCCCGACCAGGGCACCGATCAGCTGCATGCCGATGAAGCCCGCAAGGGAACCGGGCGCGATGCCCGCGAACGTGTCGCTGAAGGCGCGGCCGATGGTCACCGCCGGGTTGGCGAAGGACGTGGAGGAGGTGAACCAGTAGGCGGCGCCGATGTACGAGGCGACCGCGACCGGGGCGAAGCGCAGCTGGTCGGCGCGCGCCAGGCCGAAGATCAGCAGGATCAGGCCGGCGGTGGCGACGACCTCGCCGAGGAGCAGGTGCCCGGCGGACCGGTCGTGGGTGGACCACTCCACGAGCGGCTTGCCGAACATCGCGTCCGCCAGGATCGCGCCCGTGATCGCACCCGCGATCTGCGCCGGGACGTAAACGGCGGTCTCGCGGAGCGTCACCCCTGCGCCACCGCGCCTGCCCGTCCACCACTCGGCCAACGTGACCACGGGGTTGAAGTGCGCGCCGGAGACCGGCCCGAGCAGGAGGATCAGGACACCGAGGCCGAAGACGGTGGCCAGGGAGTTGGCCAGCAGCTGTACCCCGACGTCCCTGGTCAGCTCGGTGGCCTGGATGCCGGAGCCGATCACCACCGCGACGAGGGCTGCGGTGCCGACGAGTTCGGCGGCAGCCCGGGCGGCCAGCGGCCTGCGGGGCGGGGTGGCGCCCGGGGCGGGCTGCGGCTCGGCGGCGGACATCGCTGACTCCGCGGCGGACTCGTGCGTGGCGGTCAACAAAGACTCCTTGGTGCAGTCGCCTGGGACGGCGAAGTTCAGGGGCAGGACCGCTTGTTGTCGGCGGCGGTACGGGCGGACTCGGCCAGGTCAGCAAACTGGCCCGCGAGCTGGGCGATGACATCCGGGCGCAACCTGTAGTACGTGAACCGGCCGCACGGCTCCGTCTCGACGACCCCGGCCTCGCGCAGCACTCTCAGGTGGTTGGAGAGGTTGGTCTGCTTGGCACCGGTCTCCTCCACCAGGTGGGTGGTGCACAGCATTTCTTTTGCGAGCAGGGTCACGATCCGGAGCCTGAGCGGGTCGGCCAGAACCCGGATCAGGTCAGTGTCGACTGACGTCATCATGGACTGATAGTGTCACATCAGTGATGACTGACACCACCGGGTACTGATGTCAGTCGCACCTGATGTCGTCGTGAGACAAGAGAGACCTCTGATGTCCGACAAGCCCTCCGTGCTGTTCGTCTGTGTCCACAACGCGGGCCGTTCCCAGATGGCCGCCGCGTGGCTGACCCACCTGGCCGGGGACTGCGTCGAGGTCCGCTCCGCCGGCTCCAACCCCGGCGAGCACGTCAATCCCGCCGCCATCGAAGCCATGCGCGAGGTCGGCATCGACATCTCCGCCGAGGTCCCGAAGATGCTCACCGTGGACGCGGTCAGGGAGTCCGACGTCTGCATCACCATGGGCTGCGGCGACACCTGCCCCGTCTTCCCCGGCAAGCGGTACCTCGACTGGACCCTGGACGACCCCGCAGGCCAGACCGTCGACGCCGTCCGGCCCATCCGCGACGAAATCGAGCACCGCGTCCGCGGGCTCCTCGACGACCTCGGCGTCCCCGCACAACACTGACCTCGGGCAGGGGTGTGAGGGCCGGCCCACACCGAAACGCGAGGATCCGCGCGATCACGCCTCAAGTAGGCACGTTCGGGACTGACTCGGGAGAAATCTGTCGAATAACCGCTCCAGGACGAGGATCATGGCGGAATGGCTGCGTACCTGTATGACCGGCTGGTGACGGAGGACGAATACCGCCAGCGCATCCGGCGGCATCGTCACAGCTCACTGCTGCCACTGATCGCCACAGCGGCGGCACGCTACAGCACGCCCGAGCGGCCACAGCCCCGCCAGGTCAACGCCACCTCAGCCCAGATCGACCAGTACCATCCGGCATTCGCTGGCATCCCGACCGACCGTCCACGCCAGGCACTGATCGTCACCCTTGAACCGTTCCCCGTCGCCAACGCCAACCTGCCCCACCTCGGCCTGCCCATCGCCGACATCCCGACCACGGTCGTCGCAGCCCACGAAGTCGAACGCCTGGTGACCCTGACAGACACCACACCCAGCACTCTGCTCCTGGAACGGGCGGCCGACCCCCAGCGCTCCACCTGGGCTCTCAATGAATGCCTCAACGGACACGAGGGGGACCGCAATCCGGTCCTCGATCAAGGATGGACGTCCTACCCCCGGGCAACCGGCAGGCTGTCGACCCCTGGCACGGCGTAGCCCATGTGCCGCGAACCCGTGCGCCCCGGCAACTGCCCCGCGCGCGGCGGCCGGCGGTGAGTGCGGCATGGTCCGGCCGTCGCACCGGATCGTCCGGGGATTTCCGCAAGGACGGGTCGACCATCGGACCGGAATGCGGCGGGCACGTCTGAGCGGGCTCGGTATCCGCACTCACCGCCGGGAGGATTCACGGTAGGATAGGTAGCATGAGTGAGCCTACCGGCAAGTACTCGATCACCATGCCGCGCGACATCGCCGAAGCAGCAAAGGCCCGCAGCGGCCCCTCCGGCCTGTCCGCCTACGTCGCCGCCGCCGTCGCCCGCCAGATCGAGCGCGACAACCTCAACGAGCTCATCACCGTCGCCGAGGCCGAGCACGGGCCCGTCACGGACGAGGAGATCCAGGCCCTGCGCGAGCTGCTCCACCAGGCCCGCGACAACCAGGCGACGGGCGGAGCGAACGCCGCGTGAGCCGCTCCCCCGCCGTCCCCGGCGGCACCCTCGTACTGGACAGCGAGGGACTGGCCAAGGCCGTCCTCCGCGACCGCACCGTCACCGCCTGGCTCGCACTCGCCCGCGCCGACGACCTCCGGGTGATCACCTCCGCAGCCACCCTGGTGGAGGTCGTCCACCCGCGGATCAACCGCCCCGCCCTGGGGTGGACCCTCTCCCGCCTCGTCGTGGAACCGGTCACCGAGCCGATCGCCCGCCACGCCGCAACCCTCCTCGCCGACGCAGGCCTGCACGGCCACAAGTACGCCATCGACGCCATGCTCAGCGCCACCGCACTCGCAGCGCCCGGACCGGCCACGATCCTGACCTCCGATCCGGAGGACGTCACCCTGCTGTGCGGCGGGCGCGCCACCGTCATCAAGATCTGATGTGTCCTCCGGTTACCGCTTGCGGCCGAAGCATCCGCTCACATGCGCAGCCGCCCGGCGGTTTGCCTTACATGTAGTGGGCGTAGCGGGTGGGCGACAGCGATCTGCGCGTCGTCGTAGGCGACGATGAGAGCGCGCCGCTGGTGCCTGTGTTCGTTCCCACCCTGATTCAAGCGCGCACCTCGCAACATCACTTCTCTTGTCTGGCTTCCCAGGGGGCGTGCCTCGACCGGACCGAGGGGGCTCAGGCAGATCCGCTCCGGCGGTTCCTGAACCACCACACGCCACCGCCGAGCACGAGGACGGCCGCACCGATGCCCAGAGGTACGGCCATGGGCATGCCGTCGTCGTCCTTCGGGTCATCCGCCACCGGCTCCGCGGGCGACTCGTCGGCGGCGGGCTCGTCCGAGGTGCCGGCCGACGATGGAGCGGAGGTGGTCGGTTCGTCCGTGGGGCTGGGACTCACCAGCTTGGCGCCGGGTGCGGCTGCCTTCAGTTCCAGGCGGGGCGCGGGATGGCCGTGCCCGTGTCCGTCCGCCTCGGCCTCCTCCTCCAGTTCGATCCAGCGGTCGACCTTGCCGTCGCTGTAGGTCTGCAGAGTCTTGAAGACCAGCTCTTTCGCGTCGGGCAGCTGCCGTACGGTCACGGCGTACTCGGCGTCCTCGCCCACGGCGAGCTTCGGCCCCGACACCGTGTAGCCCCGGCCGGTAGGGGCGAACTTCCAGCCCTTGGGGCCTTCCTCATAGGTGATGTCCTGCGGGGCGATGCCCTTGGGCAGGATCACCTCCAGCTTGCTGATCCCGGCCGAGGCGGACTCCGACTCGGCGGAGAAGGTCAGCTCGACGTTCTGGTCGAGGGCCCGAGCACCCTCCGCCTCGACCTCGGCGTGGGCCGCGGCCGGGCCCGCGGTGGCGACAGCGATTGCGAGCGCGGCTGCTGAGAGGGCGCCGGTGAGGCGCAGGTTGCGTACCAGGGTCGGGCGGTGCACGGAGGACTCCCTCGTTTCGATGGTGTAGGGGCTGTATTCAAACGCTGGGCAGGCCCTGCGCGGCCAGGCCGGGACACTCAGCTGGTCCCTGGCCCGCCTGGAGCAGGCACCGGCCCAGGGGTGATCGAGCATCCGGGCCTGGACCGGTGTCCGGGACGGCGCGCACAGGGCAGTGCGAGCGGCACGGCGGAACCGGTGAAGGGGTGTCGGGGTGAACGGCCGGGCGCGGGTATGCGCGGCCGGTACCCGAGGTGGGGAGCCGACCGTTCGTCGTCTCCGTGCACGGCCTCGGGAAGCCGGCTGTCGTCAGGCGACAGCGGTCCCCATGGGTGGACCCCGAGAAGTGATCGCGTAGGTGAGGAGGAGTCGCGGCGGCTTGCGCTCCGAGCCGCCTCTGGGGGCGCGGACGCGTGGCCGGTGCGGCGGCGCGGGCAGCCGGAGGATCAGGCGCAGCGGAGCGACGAGCCATCCGGCGAGAGCGCCCAGGATGCGGAACGCGGCGCGCTCGCCGTGGGCGAGCCACAGGCCGCACAGCAGCGCGGCCAGCAGGTGGGCGGCGAGCATGCCGGTCGAGGACAGGCCGCCCATGTCGTGGTCCAGAGCATGCGCGGCCCCCATGTGGTCCATCGAGCCCATGGAGTGCGTGGTACCCATCGCGTGGTCCATGGAGGTCATGGACGTCGGCATGGCGCCGTGCTCCGTGCCCGGTCCCGACGGCGAACCGCACAGCAGATAGCCCAGCCACTGCTGGACCAGCGACCTGCCGCCGGACGGTTTCGGCTGTACGGCTGCCTGGGCGAGCGAGAACGACGCGTGGAGTACGGCCTGGGCGGCGACCGTGACGGAGCCGACCGCGACCGGCCCGCGCTCCCGGCCGGCCAGCAGCCAGGCCGTGCCGCCGGTCGCCGCCGCTCCTGCGGCCATGGCCCACCAGGGCACCGCGGTTCCCGACATCATGACGTGGCCCAGGGAGGCGAGCAGCACGCAGACGGCCGCGAACACAGCGGCCCTGAGCGTGCGAGTACACCCCCCAGCGGTCACGGCGCCTCATCCTCGCAGTCCGGGTCTCACGCGTCAGCAGAGAGTACGGAATTGGCCCCGGTGTCCGACTCAATCCAGCCGTTGTGATTCACGCCACAGTAAATCCGACGGCCTCCGGAGCCGTGTGCGCAGGTTCGAATCCTGCCGGGGGCACCTCGAAGAAGGTGCCAAAAGACCCCACCACCAGCGAAAACGCTGAAGGTGGGGTCTTCGTGTTTGTGCAGGCGTATGCCGCCCGGAGCGCCGTATGTCGGCGTCTGTGGACTATTCGTGGACAGGATCTTGAGACGTCTGCCCAGGTCAGCCCCGGCAAACAGTAAGGCCCCCGGACAAGTCCAGGGGCCTGAGGGTCGGTTGATCGCCGGTGACCCCAGTAGCCGATCTCGGCCTGCTGACCGTCGCGGCAGAGCACAGTGCAGTGGCCGCGCCCTGAGGGGCAAAAAACAGTCCCCAGTAGTACTGCGCGTGTCCTGAAGCTTCAGTCGTCACTGTCGCCTCGGTGTCGCGCCGGCTTGCTGGGGGCCTGAACCACATCCTGTCCAAGTCACTACGTCGACTAGACGTCGTCATCGACTTTGCAACCCTTTCGGTGTTATGGCCTACTAACCACGATGCACGCCAGATGTCATAAGTCAATAGCCTTTCGGTAAGTTCCGAAGGAAACCTCTCGCGATCACCTGCGACTGCGCCATCCGGCTCGTCCGCGGGTCGACGTGGAGCCGGTCGCGGCCGAGCGATTACCCAGGTCAGCGCATCTAACTGACGAAGGGGCCTGCGCACGCGCATCGCCGCGTCAGGCCAGGTTGCTCTCCTGGGAGCTGTCTTGGACGCGGTCACAGCACGGCGTGCCAGTCCCGCTCCAGATCGCCTGTGCCGAATACGCTGCGAAGACGTCCGACCTGGAGGCCTCGACGACGCGGATGCGCGGGAATGCCGCCCGGTGGCGGCTCTTCACGTAGGCCGAGACGGCGCAGCTGCCGGATGCGGAAGGGGTGTGGGATGAGATCCCCGAGCGTGCACCTACGGGAGATCACCGACGACGACCGGGATGCCGTCCGTGCCCTCCGCGTCCGACGTGACCAGAAGCAATTCGTCGCCTCCGTGTCCCACTCCCTCAAGGAGGCGGCGAAGAAACCGGAGGCCAATCCCTGGTACCGCGCCGTGTACCGCGGCGATGAGCCGGTCGGCTTCGTGATGCTGTCGTGGAAACCGCCTGCCGGTCCCTACCAAGGGCGTCACTTCCTCTGGCGCCTCCTCGTCGACAAGCGCTACCAGGGGCGAGGGATCGGCCGAGAAGCGCTCACGCAGGTCGCCACCCTGGTGCGCGCGGACGGCGCCACCGAGCTGCTGACCAGCTACGAGCCCGGCGACGGCGAGCCGTGGCCCTTCTACCAGAAGTTCGGGTTCGAGCCCACCGGGGAGATCGACGACGGCGAGATCGTTCTGCGACTCACCTTCCCCGCTCGGTGAGCTGTGTTACCGAAGCGCGGACAACGTTGGTGGCCCAGGACGAGTTCGGGGACCACCGATGTGTCTCCTCCACTGAGCCTGATCACGACGCCGCCCCGCTAGTCGGCAGTGACCCCCCAGTAGGCGATCTGCGCGGGCCGGCCGTCGCGGTAGAGCACCGTGCAGTTCCCCTGGGCGCGGCCCGGGAAGCCCAACCGCTCGGAGGCGAGGGCGGCGTCCCACTCCGCGTAGGTGGGCCGGCCGTGAGGAGCCCACGCACGCACCTCATCATCGGTCAGCAGCCGCATGAACGGGCCGTTGACGGTGTCCGTGGCCTCGATCATGCAGGGAAAGTCCAGCACGGTGCCCGTGCCGCCGGTGAGAACGTAATCCTGCCAGTCCGGGTCGCGCCACAGCTCCTCGACAGACCGGCCCTCGAAACCGTGGTTGTCCCGCGCCAGCTCCTCTTCCTGGGCCTGCCGGAATGCGGCGTCCAGATCACGCTGATACGGACCAGTGTCCCGCCATGCGTTGCCGCCCACCTCTGTCCCTCCCCACCTGGACTGTTCAATCAAAGGCGCAGCGTAAAGGACGGCACCGACAGTGCACCGCCCGATCACTCGTACTCGCGCAGCAGTTCCTTGATCTTGCGGTTGACGATCCCCTGCCGTCCGTCGATGCACTTGGCGTAGCGGCTCAGCAGGACCTCCACGCTGACGCCCGCACGCTCGGCGACCTCTGTCGGGTCAACTCCGGAGTTGAGCCAGGTCGACAGTGCCGAGTGCCGGAGGTCATACGGGCGAGCCGCGAGCGGGGAGGCGACCGCGACCGGCGGGAGCGCCAGCGCACGCGCTTCCTGTGCCGGACGCGGTAGTACGTCGAGGAGCCGACCACTCCCCCACGCTCATCGGCGAACAGCCGCCCGTCCTCGTCGCTATCGAAGGTGTCGAGTGTTGCCGGAGGGTGGCGACGAGCTGGGGCGGAATCGGTACGAGCGGCACCTTCTCCGCCGGCCGGTTCTTCAGGCCCCGGTCGTCGTGGGTCTCGCCGGAGTCCGGTTCATTGCTTGCCGACACGGGGGCGCGTCCGGTTCAGCAGCACCGTTCCCCAGCCGACCTCGGTGAGCTTCAGGTCCGCATCGGTGAGGCCGAGGCCTCAGCCGGGCGCAAGGCGCCGTAGTACATGCAGGCGAACAGGTTGGCTGTGACTGGCCTTGCTGCCGACAGGGCAGCGCCTTGACCTGAGGGCTCACGCGTCGCCTCAGTTCATCCGACCTGCAGGGATGGTGAAAGCGCCGGATCCTTCCCCTTATGGCCGATGTGCGCTACACCTATATCGGCGTCCCCGTTCGCTCGGCGAAGCCCGCACATCCTCATGGGTTCAAATACACGCCCAGGATGTGATCAAATAGTGAAGGTTTGCAGCCATAACGCCTGGGGGGTGTTAGCTCGGAAGAGCGGCAGGTTGCACGGCATGTGGGGGGTAGGGCCATGACGTACGCTCGCGCCGATGCTTCGTGGATTGGTAGTTTCGTGCAGGTGCCGGGGGGTCCGGGCATCGGCAAGGTCGGGGCGGTGGAGGACGGCCGTGTCCGCGTCGACTACTTCGAGTCTCCGGTTACCACCGTGGCGCACTCACAGTGGGTTGCTGACCGACTTGCCCACCGGGTGCTTCTCGATGTCGAGGAGCGCATCTGGTGGAGGAGTCGCAACCGCAACGGGGCGTGGAACGCAGGGCGGGTTGCTTACGCCGGTGAGCGTGAGTACATCGTGCGGTTCCCCAATGCAGACTACGACCTGCCAGTCTCCGTGGACGATCTCTACGTCCGCTGGGATCGCCCCGTGCAGGATCCTACGGCCAATCTCGCCGTGCGCGGAGGCAGTACCGCTCCCTACCGGCAGGCCCGCCTGCCGATGTTGCACAGCCTGGTGCGTCAGCGTGGTGCCTGCGCCGGCATGAGTGCGTTCTCCTCCTCGTCGGTGGAGATCTACCCTCATCAGGTCGATGCCGCTTTGACGGTGCTGTCCGACCCCGTCCAACGGTACCTGCTAGCCGATGAGGTCGGGCTGGGCAAGACGATCGAAGCGGGTTATGTGGTTCGGCAGGTGCTGCTGGACGATCCGACTGCGCGGGTTGTGGTGGTCGCTCCCGCAGCGCTTCGCCGGCAGTGGCTGAGGGAGCTTCAGGAGAAGTTCCACATTGGCGACTTCTCCAAGGAGCAGTTGGTCGTCACCTCTCACGAGACCCCGCACAAGTGGCAGGCCTATGAGGGCTTTGCACTGGTGGTGGTCGATGAGGCGCACGCTCTGGTGCAGTCGGGTCCGCAGCAGTCGCCCTACCGGGAGTTGTGTGCGCTGGCGCACTCTGCGCAGCGGTTGCTGCTGCTGTCCGCGACGCCGGTCACCTCGCATTACCTGACGAATCTGGGCCTGTTGCACCTGCTGGATCCGAAGCTGTACCGATGGGATCAGCAGGCACAGTTTGAGAAGCGGTATGCGATGCGCGCGGCACTAGCCGACGCCGTGCAGTCCCTCGATCCGGAGTTGAACTATGTGATCCGCGACAGCCTGACTGACATCGCCGACCTCCTGCCCGCCTCCGACACGCGCTTTCATCAGCTCGCTGGCGATGTGCTGGCGTTGCTCGATGATGAGGACGAACTGGTCGATGAGGCCCGGCGTAGTGACTTCGCCTACCGGGTCGCACAGGTGCGTGCTCATCTCAGTGAAACCTACCGTATTCACCGGCGGGTGATCCGCCATCGTCGCGAGGCGGTACTGCGGGAGAGCACCGAGCCCGAATCGGTGGGGTTGACATACGCGGTGCGGGGCCGGGCTCGGCCGACGCTCATCCCGGCCGCTTCCGGCGCTGCGGACGCGGGGCCGGAGTTGGTGCTGCGCTGGTGGAGCCAGGTGCGTGACCATCTGGACAACCAGCAGGCCACCGGCGAGAGCGCCGCCTACGGCATGGTGCTGGCCGTTCTTGCTACGCGAGCGACGGGCCTGCCTCAAGACGTCGTCGATGTGTTGCGCTGGCGCCTGGATGCCGATGAGGCCGCCGCGCAGCGGGCCGGCGTGAGCGCACAGGAAAGGACGCTGCTGGCCGCAGCCCCAGTGGTGGCTGTCGAGCGCGGCCTGCTCAACAGCGTTCAAGGAGAGATCTCTGCACCTTCCCGGGAGGACATGCGCGGCCTGGTAGACGCGTTGTTGCCCCACTTGCGTGGGCTGAAGAAGTCGGTGATCTTCTGTGGACCGGGTCAGATGGCCGGCCACCTCACTGATTATCTAAGACGCCGATTCGGGCGGCTGACGGTGGCTGAGCACTCTCAGCGTCAGGAGCCGGCGGTAGCGGCGAATGCGCTGACGACGTGGTCGAACGCTGCGGGACAGGCGGTACTCATTGCCGACGACTCCGCCGAGGACGGATTGAACCTGCAGGTTACCGACGGGGTGTTTCACCTGCGGCAGCCATGGTCGGCCAATCAGTTGGAGCAGCGGTTGGGGAGGGTGGACCGCTATCCCGGTGAGCAGAGTGCAGGTCGCGACGAGCCTGCCGCACAGTTCCGTGTAGCCGATGAAAACGGCAGCGATGCCTCCTTCGACGAGGCCTGGGCGGCGTTGCTGACCGAGGGCTATGGGGTCTTCGACGCCTCCACCTCAACGTTGCAGGATGCCATGGCGCAGTCCCTTCACGGGGTGTGGGAGCAGGCCTTTGCAGCCGGACCGGAGGGGTTGCTGGCGCAGCGAGAGGAAGTACGCCGTCGTCTGAGGGAGGAACAGCAGGAGATCGCCAAGATGGACCTGTTGGAGTCCATTCACACCGCCGGGCAAGGGCTGCGCAGCGTTCCACAATCCCTGGTCGATGTGGAGACGGATTGGAAGCAGATCCAGTCGGCGCTTATGGGCTACACCGACAAGGACAGTGGGGGGATCCGCCTGCAACACGTGACACGCTCGGTCAACGGCGTACCGGCGGTGCAGTTCAACGTCAGTTCTGCGCATCCCTTGCTAGCGCCGCGGCACTGGCGGCGGGTACATCAGCGGATCACTGATGATGGGCTGGCGGCGGGCGTGTTCAACCGTTCGGTGGCACTGCGGTGTCCGGGTGCGCGGCTTTTCAGGTTGGGTAATCCGTTTGTGGACCTCCTCGGCGAAGCAGTCCTCAGTGACGATTTGGGGCAATGCGCGGTGTTTCGCCGCATCGACCGGCGCATGGCGCGTGGTGAGGAGCCTCAGCCCTACTACGGCTTTGACTTCCTCATCGAAGCCGATGTCGCAGCCGCTTTGTCCTGTGTGGAAGACAGCCCGGATGCGGCGCGGGCCCTGCGCCGGCAAGCCGACCGCATACTGGCTCCGTTCGTGCACCGGGTGTGGGTGGAAGGGGGTACCAACCGGGGCGTCACCGACACGGCGCAGGTGGCATGGCTGAACGCGCCGTACAACAAGCTCAGCGGTGACCGTAACTACAACAGCGCCCGCGCCGATGAGTACTTCGCCCTGTTTGGCGGGCAGAAGGTCGCCGCTGCCTTTGCCCGCGAGGCCTCGGAGGCCGCTTTCGATTTCCTGCACCAGCACACGAATCTGACAGCCACCTGCGAGGAAGCCCAGCAGCAGGCGTTGGAGGTGGCCGCCGTCCTCAACGCCCAGTGCGGTGCGCGGCGCGCCGCAGGCCACCTGGTGACCGACACCGAGGGCCTGGTTACCGATGCCGCCGTCCTGGAGGCGTTGGCCAAGGGGTTGTCCCGTCCGGTAATCCGTATCGTCGCCGCCGTGTGCGTCGTGCGTAGGGGCTTGGAGTACGTGCAGGCATGAGCATGGATGAATGGGGGCAAGCCCGCCGCCTGTTCGCCGCGTGGCCGGCAGCCGGTACGGATGCGCCCTCGGCGGGAACGGCGCGCCGGTTGAGCGACGCGCTGGCCGGACTAGGCAGTGGTGCCGGCGGATGGCTCGACGTCGTCACCTTGACGCATCAAATCCTGTTGCGTGCTGACGCCTTGGGCAACCCTGCCCGCCTGCCGGTCCCCCTGCGTGAGGGGTTGCCGACGCTCGAACAGTGGCGGGCGGGCGGCCTGGACGCGCTCTTCGACGGTGAGCGCGTCTTGCTGCGCGGCGTGCCGTGGGCGCCGACGGAGGACTCTGCCGCAGCGTGCGAAGCAGGCCTGGACCAGGTCCGCCAGGCCGTCTTGGGGACTGACTCCTCGATGCGGCGAGCGTTGGACCACACACCGGCCGACCCGTTTTGGACGCATGTGTGGAACTACCGCCACTACCTGTCCCGGGGCCAGCAACAGGCAGCGCGCTCGCTAGCGATGATGCCGCCGGGGGAAACGGCGATCGTCTGCCTTCCCACCGGACATGGCAAGACCCCGGTGGCGCTCGCGGCATGTTTGCTGGCCGGTGCCCACGGTGGCGTGTCGGTGCTGGTGGTTCCCACGGTGGTGTTGGCCATCGACATGGAACGCCGCATCCGCAGCCTGCTCAGTCGCACCCATCCCGACGCCGCCCGGCGCAGGTATGCCTATGTCGGCTCCTTGGATGCCGCCGCCAAACAGCAGATCCGTGACGACATCGTCTCCGGACGCCAAGGGTTGGTGGTGGCCTCCCCCGAGGCGGTGACCATGGGGTTGCAGGCGGCCTTGTTGGAGGCTGCCAACGCCAAGCACTTGCACTACCTCATCCTGGACGAGGCACACCTCGTCGAGCAGTGGGGCAACGACTTCCGCACGGCCTTTCAGTCGCTGGCCGCACAGCGACGCAACTGGATCGGCGCAGCCGGCCAGCAGTGGGCACCGCGCACCGTTGCCATGAGTGCCACGCTTACGCAGCAGCAGGTCAGCACCTTGGAAAACCTTTTCGCCCGGCCACGGCAGGCGAAAATGGTGTGGGCATCGGAGTTGCGGCAGGAGCCGGCCTACTTCATCGACTCCCTCTCTGACGAGGAAAAACGCACAGAGGCCATACTGGAGGCCGTTACCCGCCTGCCCAAGCCGATGGCGCTGTACGTGGCGCGACGTGAAGACGCCAAACTGTGGCTGCACAAGCTGCGGCAGGCCGGACTGCACCGGGTGGGCACCGTGCACGGTGATTCCACCGAGGAGGAGCGGCGTGCGGCACTGTCCGGTTGGGCAGGCCGCCAGGGCGACTCCCCCGTGCCGACACGGTTCGATGTCATCGTGGGCACCTCCGCCTTCGGCCTGGGGGTCGACCTGGGGGATGTGCGCACGGTGATCCACGCTTGCCTGCCGGAGACGGTGGACCGCTACTACCAGGAAGTCGGGCGCGGCGGGCGGGACGGCAGCCCGTCCCTGGCCTACCTCGCCACCATTCCCTCAGATCGCGCGATCGCGCACACCCTCAACCGCCAGAACCTCATCACCGCTCCTACCGCGTGGGAGCGCTGGTGGGAAGGTATGTTCCTGCAGCACACCAGGACCGAGGGCACCTGCTACCGGCTGAACCTGACGCACCGACCGACGCGCCTGGCCGAAGGATTCAAACGCCACCGCGGATGGAACGAGCAGATCCTCAACTTCATGGTGCGCGCCGGCCTGATCGAGATCCGGCCCCCCGAGCCGCCGCATCGTGGGCAAGGAGAGGACGAGGCGGCGTGGCGGCGAAGGCTGACCGCGTTCTACGACGAGGCGCCCGACCTCGTGGATGTCGACCTCAAGGACGGGCAGACCAACGATCCCGCCTATTTCGCCGCCGCTATCGACCGGGTGCGAGGCAACATCAGAAGAGCTCAAGACAGCGCCCTTAATCGGATGGAGCAACTGCTGCTGCGTCGCTGCTGCCTGGCCGATGACCTGGCGCAGTACTACACCGTGGATGATTACTTCACCATGCCGGGCTGTCGCGGGTGCCCTTCGTGTCGGCGCCAGGGCCTGCCACCCGGCGGCCCAGGCACGCTGTATCGCGCTCCCCTGTCCCCCGACCCGGACATCGCCGAATGGCCGCGCACCAGGGCTCCGCTGCACCGACTGCACCCCTACGGTGCGAGCTTGTGCCTGTACTGGCGCAGCGGCGACGAGCGCCGCACAGAGTTGCTGCCCTTGCTGGTGCGCCTGGCGCGGTCGGGAGCCTCCTACTTCGGCGGTCCCGGTCTTAGCGCCGAGCAGGCACTCCAGATCCAAGAGGAGGCCGGTTCGGCCGCGGTGGTCTTCGATAACGACGGCAGCCTGGTGCACGAGGTTCAAGGCCTGATGGTGTGGGTGGAGAAGGAGAACGCAACCATCGTGGACGCCGACGCCTGGACGCGTCTGTCCGACGGCGAGCCCCTCTACCTGCTGCATCCCGAGAAGGCGGAAGACCCAGAACGCCCCGGTCGCCTCCTACTCGACACCCATGCGACCACGGTCTCCCTCGAGCATGCGAGAAAAGAGCTCTAACGATGCAGTTGCTGAACACCCCCACTCCGCAGCCGGGAGTCATGTGGGTTGCGGTACGTTTCCTCGCGTCGGAGGGAAAACCCGTATCTAAGCAGACGATCACCATGTACTTGGAGCCGGGAGAGGCGGCGAAGAACACCGGCCCGGTACATCACGCCCTGAACACGCTGAAGGGTCTAGGCCTGGCTGCCGCATCCGAAGACGACTGCTGGTCCCTTGCCGGGGGGCTGGAGAAGATTGCCGTTGACGACTTCGCCGGTTTCCAAAAGGTGGCGCGCGCGGCCGTCTTGGGGGTCCACGGCGAGGTGCCGGATCCGCCGGAGGACATCCGGCGCGCTCTTGCCTGGATCCTGTCAAGGGACCCCTTCAAGGAAGCATTCAACTGGGCGCTCGTCGACCAGGCCCACAATCGCGACGCGCCGGACGGCCAACTCGTATTGACCAATGACACACGGTGGCCCTCATTCGCTGCTTG
The DNA here is from genome assembly GCF_040680275.1 of Streptomyces sp. NPDC052079. Taxonomy (NCBI): domain Bacteria; kingdom Bacillati; phylum Actinomycetota; class Actinomycetes; order Kitasatosporales; family Streptomycetaceae; genus Streptomyces; species Streptomyces sp. NPDC052079. Next base: position 787,026 of record NZ_JBFAWL010000001.1, on the reverse strand, counting down.
GGGAACCGCCCTAGGGCTGATCGCGCCGGCGCCTCACGCCGCCAATCGGCACGTGCCGGACTGCACGCGTGCAATCCATCAGGTACTCACCGATGGACTCGAGCGTGGCCGCGCCACTGATTCCATGACGGCCGTCCAGCTGCTGCGCCACCACCTGCCGGTGGTGTCTGGTGGGGCCCTCGCCACGTCGCTGGGCTATGTCATTGATGCTCCAAAGGTTGCTGGTGCGGCCTTGTCCTTTGCGTTGTTGCGGGGCGAGCACGAGGGGTGGTTGCTGCTCGGGCAGGACTCGGACGCCTCCGTGGTCATCAATCTGCATGACCCGGAACGTTCCTCTCCCCGTATTTGTTCTTCCATCACCCTGCTGGAGGGCGACGATGCCTGAACTTCGCGACTACGTCTGCTGGGACGTCGAGCGGGTTGTCTCAACCATCCAGACCGAAGCGGTGGTGGCCTCCCCCGCAGTCTTTTTGGCGACACACACTCCTCTGCAGATGCAGCGTGCTGAGATCGACGGCAGGCAGTTCACCAACACCGGCCAACTCGTCAGCGAAAGGGATGTCCTCAAGGACTTCCTCGGACGCAAGACTGCCACCGGCACGGTGCTCATGCCGATCGTCGGCGAGTCCGGATCGGGAAAGTCTCACCTGGTGCGCTGGGTGCGGGAGAACCTGCCGGCCTCGGACAAGCGCAAGGTGATCTACCTTGAGAAATCCAAGACCAGCCTGCGGCATGTGATCGAGTCGCTGCTGGAGGGAATCGACGATGAGGAGATCACTCAGATCCGCTCGGATGTCAGGGGCTCCACCAGCGGCACGGATGCCTCTACGCTGGCCCTGCGGCTCATCAATGAGTTGAAGATCGCGCTTGCGGGGACTGTGGCTGGTGAACTGCGCGGTAAGCAGCGGCAACTCGCGGGTCTGAAGGGCCTGGCGGTGATCTTGCAGGACCCGGTGTTGCAAGATCAGATGTTGGAGGAGGGAAAGTTCATCCCGCGCTTCGCCGAGCACATGCTCAGCGATCGCGGTTCGGATGCAGAGCGTCCTCCCCTTTTCACCGTTGATGACCTGCCGCTCAGTGTTGACTCCGTGATGGACGGAGTGGCCGCGCCCACACGGGTCATGCTGCGGTTGCTGTTGTCGAAGCCGCAGATGCGCGACGCTGCGGTGGACATGCTCAACGAGTACTGGGAGAAGTCTGTTCAGGCCACCTCCTCGCTGGGCGGTGGACGCGTCCTTGATGCGATGAAGAAGGTGCGGGAGATCTACGCGCGGCAGGGCAAAGAGATTGTCCTGCTGGTCGAGGACTTCGCCCTCATTCAGGGTGTGCAGCGTGATCTGCTCGATGCGATCACCGAGACGTCGCAGCGCGAGGGCCGCACCGCCCTTGCTCCGATGCGCACTCTCATGGCCATCACCAGCGGTTACTTCCACGATCTACCGGAAACGGCTCTCACCCGCATTGAGGCCTCCACCGGTGGTCACGTCTACAACTTGGACCTTGTCCTGGAGGAAGACAGCCCCGAAGCCGTCGCCTCCTTCGCCGGCCGCTACCTCAACGCCGCCCGGGTGGGCCGCAAGGCTTTGGAGGCACACGCCGGAGAGTCGGTACCCAACCAGTGCGAGGAATGCCCCTTCCAAGCCCCCTGCCATGACACCTTCGGCAAGTCGGCGGAGGGGTATGGCCTGTACCCGTTCAACCGCTTCGCACTGAACCGGACCGTCCACGCGGTCGCTCCGGCGGCACAGCCGAAGGCGTTCGTGCCACGCACCGTTCTCAGCCGGGCCTTGATCCCTGTCCTGACCGAAGGCTTCGATAGCATCCAAGAGGGCTCGTTCCCCGACGAACAGTTCCGCGGCCGCTTCAAGAGCAACCGCGAGGCAGGAGACCTGCCTCTGGCCAGCCGAGTGCGGGAACAGATCGAAGACCTCGACCAGACCGATGGCGCACGCCGCGAGAAACTACTGGAATTCTGGGCAAACAGCCCCGCCGAACTGATCAACCTCGAACCCGGTATCGCCACCGCCTTCTCCCTACCTGACCTGCCCCTCGACGTTGATCGCCCCCGTGTGCTCCCCCAGACGCCCAAGGCGACTGCGAAGACCCCTGTAGTCGCCCCGCCCGATGTGGGGCCATCCCTCCTACCGCCGAGTCTGCGAAAGCGCCTGGACCTGGTGGAGAGTTGGAGCACCGGGGACACCGGCCTGCCGACGGCGGAGGCCTCCACCGTGCGTTCGATGGTTTCACGAGCCGCTTTCTACCGACAGGATTGGCTCAACCCTCCGGTGAAGCCACTGTCTTCCGGTCAACTTGACAAGGCAGGCTGGACCAACAAGGCGAGCACTGTCTCCATTGAGCAGGCATCGGCTGAGGCACTGGCCCGGGGTGACTCGCCTGTTATTCTCAAGCGGAAGCCCGCAAACGCCGAATTCTTCAAAAGCCTGATCCTGCTGAGCACTGAGTCCGCGGTCGGGGTGAGGCCTCAGGACGTCGTACGCTTGTCCAGCATGGCCGACCGCTACGCCCGCGTCCTGCGTGAACGTGTCACCGAGCAGTCACAAGTCACCGACGATGATTTGGTGGCGGGGCTGCGCGTGTCGTTGATGGGTGCAGCGCTCGCCGGCCGAGCTCACCCGGGCATGCCGCTGGAGAAATTGCACGCTGCCGCCTTCGACTCCGGACAATCTTGGAAGCGCCCGGATGTCTCCTCCCGAACCGAGATGTGGCAACGGAGCCTCATCAGCCACCTGGCCAGACGCGGGCCACTGGTGGACACGCTGCGCGGAGCGCTCGGGGTGGGACAGGGAACGGGCGCAGTACAGGTCATCGACGCTGCCCGAGCACTGCCACTGCTACGCCGTGCGATCAAGAGGTGGGACTTGGGCGAGATGGAACTGCCCAAGTGGGCGCAAGATGCTGCACAGCCGTTGGCGGGGTGGCACGTCCTGGTGCCGACCCAGCACGCACACCTGATCGCCTTGCTGCAGGGGATCCGGGAGCGTTTCCCGCGAGGAGAGCGCTCAGCTGATCTGCTGAGCCAGTTGGAGGCTTCGCTGCGGGTGGCGGTGGAGTTGGGTCTGGAAGGTGGCGGTCAGGTACCGGTAATCCGCCAACTGATGGAGGAGATCCAGGACGCCGATTGGGCGAGTGTGACGGTGTTGGAGAAAGACTTGGCCAAGCTCACCCCCGACCTGGAGAAGCCTGACGAGCTGGCCGCCATGCTGCAGGGCGTCATACCACTGAGGGATGCGCACCTGGCCGACATGCATCGCCTGTTGCAGGAGGCTGACGCGTTCCTCGGCGATGCGCTGCGATCCGCTCAAGAGCGCGGACAGACAGCCGCCAGCACGGCCAGTCAGCAAATGGAAGCGCTGACGGACACCTGGGAGCAGATCACTCAGGTCGCACAGGCGGCGTCGGAGGGCGAAAAGTGAGCACTTCGGTTCTGGACAAGGCGCGCGAACTGCAAAATCAGGCGCGCCATATCGCCGAGGCACGAAAGGATGCAGTACAGCAGGAGCGGCTGGTACGACGCATCGATGAGGTGCGTGGCGCGCTGGACAAAGCCACCGGGCAGGTGACGATTGCCTCGCTGCTCAAAGAGCGCACCGGGCAGTCAGTGGACCTGACGCCCTTGATGGGCGCCTATGAGCGGTTTGTGAACAAGTCCCGTGGCGGTCTTCCGGGTGATCGGGTGTTCACCGAGGCGCAAAAGGCGCTCGAGGCCTGCGCGAAGGAGTTCACCTCAGCGATCCGAGAGGCCTGGGCGCAGTGGGCTCGGGCGCAGGTGAGCGGTGTCTCCTCGGTACGTTTTGCAGCTCTGGCTCCGGCGGAGCGGCGTGAGGCGGAGGCACTGCTGCGGGATCTGCGCGCCTATGCCGAGCGGCGCGCCGTCGACGGCACAGTGATCCGCGGCTTTTGCACCGCTTATGCAGACATGATGCGCCTCTTGGCGCATGCGCCCAGTGACGTGCCGGCGGAACTTGCGCAGTTGGTCGAACGGATCGACGCCGGCGGGATGACGCTGCGTGACCTGAGCGCGGATGACATTGCGTTGCTGCGTCAATACGATCAGGACGTTTGGATCTCTGTCACCCGGAAGGCGGACTGACGGTCGGTGGTTTCGCAGACGGTTCCCAGCCGCGCTTTGCTTGGACGTGCGCTTACGGTACTTGAAGATCTTGAGTTGCCGTTGTTGTCCTGGGGGGTGACAGAGGGTGCCCTGGCGCGCGGTGAAGTGCTGAATGTGCTGTGGAAGTTGGCCGCGGACGACCCTGAAGCTGCAAAATTCGGGGGCGATGGGCTGCTGGACAGCCTGAAACGGCACCATCTGTTGTTCCCCTTGCCGGACAACCCCAAGCGCTACCGCACGCGTCTGGCAGAGGGGGTGCGGCTCACCGCAGCGTTGCGGCAGTTGTTCCCCCCGCGAGGCTTTAAGCCCGGCGCGTCGCAGTTGCCGGAGCGGTGGTGGGAGCAGGGCCGACGCTTGGTGGCGGATTACCGCCTGCACGTGGCCGAACGCCGCTATCCCAAGCGGAACGTCCCCGCGGCGGAGGCAATCGCCGAGATGGCCCAAGTGCCGGGATGGACGGATCTGCATGCCAAGGTGGCGCGCAGTCAGATCGGCGCCTACGACTTGTCGCGGTTCCAAGTGGATGCCACCAAGGCAGTCCTGCACTGTCTGCAGGCCACCGACTCGCGTGGCGTTGTGGTTAGCGCGGGTACCGGTAGTGGCAAGACGCTGGCGTTTTACCTGCCCGATTTCGCGGCCCTGGTCCACGACCGACGTCACAACGTGGTGCATACCCTGGCGCTGTATCCACGGGTGGAACTGCTGCGGGACCAATTGCGGGACGCGGTGGCAGGAAACCTTCGGCTGAAAGAGCGGGGCTTGAGCGCGCTGCGCATCGGCGTGCTGTATGGCAGTACGCCTTGGAACGGGAAGGACCTGATTGCCAAGGCTGAGTCCAAGCGGCCAGGGGCATGGCCAGCGTCACGTGACGGCTTCGTCTGTCCCTACCTGAACTGCCCCTCGTGCGATGGCGGCCTGTTGGAGTGGTCGCGACGCGACATCGAGCGCCAGCGGGAAGTACTGCGCTGTGCTCAGTGTCGCAAGGAGTTGCCCTCAGGGATGGTGGCGCTGACGCGACAGTCACTGTGTCAAGACGCCCCCAAGTTGCTCTTCACCACTACGGAGATGCTCAACCGCGTCAGTGCCGGGTCCGTGTTGGGACGGGTGTTGGGCTGGATACCCGGGGCGGGACCGCGCGTGGTGCTGCTGGATGAGGTACACACGCACACCAGTTCGACAGGAGCGCAAACCGCCTTGTTGCTGCGGCGGTGGCGCCACGCCCGGCGAAGCCCCGTCACATTCGTGGGGCTGAGCGCAACGCTGCGTCATGCTGATCAGTTCATGGCGCAGTTGACCGGACTGGAGGCGGGGAAGGTCACCTTGATCGAGCCGCATCCGGACGACCTGGAGAGCGAGGGCCGTGAGTACGCCCTGGCCCTGCGCGGAGATCCGATCTCAGGGGTGAGCTTGCTGTCGGTGGCCATCCAGACCGCCATGCTGCACGGCCGGTTGCTCGACTACCGCACCCCGCTGCAACAGTCTCTTCACGGCAGCCGGGGCTTTTTGTTCACTGACGACTTGGATGTCACCAACCGATTGTACGACGACTTGCGTGATGCCGAAGGAGGCCAGATAGGCCGCCTAGGACGCCGGAAGTGCGACAAGCCTGTGTTGGCGGCGCTACGCGGTCAGGATCTGCCAGCGTCGGATGCCCGGTATGCGGTGGGCCAGTCGTGGGACCTTCCCGAACGCATCGGGCACCATCTCAGTGCCGATCTGGTCCAGCGGCCTCTGCTGATCGGGCGGACTTCGTCCCAGGACGCCGGCGTCGACGCGGAAGCCAATCTGGTCGTGGCAACCGCGTCGCTCGAAGTGGGCTTCAACGACCCCCGCGTCGGGTTCGTGCTGCAGCACAAGGCTCCGCATGATGCCGCGTCCTTCCTGCAGCGGCGGGGTCGTGCCGGGCGTGAGCGCGGCACGCGCCCCTTGACGCTGGTCACCCTCTCCGACTTCGGCCGCGACCGATTGGCCTATCAGGGCTACGACGCGCTGTTCTCCCCCGAGGTTGCCGCGCGCAACCTGCCCTTGGGAAACCGCCACATCATCAAGATCCAAGGCGCGCAGGCGCTGGTGGACTGGCTCGGCATGCGACTGCGCCAGCGCGGCCTAGGGGTGGACGCGCGCCAACTGCTGACGGGAACCGCCGACCCGGCTCCGGGTGAGAGGTATGGGCGCGCACGGGAGCAGGTATGCAGCGACCTTGCTGGATTGCTGGACGGCGACGACGGGTTGCTGGCCGCTCTGACCGTGCACCTGCAGCAAGCGTTGGCGCTCGATGACGACGGTGTATTGGCGCTGCTGTGGGAACAGCCGCGGTCGCTGATGCTGGCTGTGGCGCCGACCATCCTGCGGCGCCTTGCGGTGGGCCGTGATCCGGTGCACAGCGATGCAGGAGCGGGTCCGTTCGCGTTCTTGCCGGAGTTCGTCACCCGCTCGCTGTTCGATCCGTTGAATCTGCCGGAGGTGGAGTTCGAACTTCCCTTCGCCGCCGACGGGGATGAGCGACTGCCGGTGGGACGGGCGCTGGCGGAAGCGGTCCCTGGTCGGGTCAGCCGCCGCTACGGCTACCAAAGCGACCGTCACCGTACCTGGCTGGCGGTGCCGGCAGGTTCGAGTGACGTCACGCTCGATCTGAGCGGGATCGTTCGGCTCGCGTCATCGCAAGGCCGATGGGACAGCGGCCGAGGAGATGTGGGGACCCTGATGGTCACGCGTCCCCACAGGATGATCCTGGCCGCACCTGATGACGATGTGGCCACCCATTCTCAGGGGCGCCCGCTGTGGGCGAGTGCGTTCCTCCCCAACTGGTCAGGTGGTCCCACCGAGGCCACTGTGCCGGAGTTGGCGGCGTGGCAGGGCCGCATCACGCAGGTGGGCTTTGCCACGCATGCGGCGGGTAACCCCATCGAAGTGCGCCGTATGACCTACGGCGCGGAATGCGACATCGCGCGTGGCACGCCGGTGAAACGGGAACGGGTGTCGGTGCGCTACACCCTGGATGGTGAAGCTGCCGCTATGGGGTTTGCGTCGTCCGCGGACGCGCTGCAGGTCCAGGTGGCTGCCTTGGATATCGAAGCGCCGCGGATCGTGGAGCATCTTCGCTCACGGCAGTGGCGTACAAAGGCGTTCACCCGCATCGTTGCTGAGGATCCGCGGATCAGTGCGCACGCCAATGTGTTCCAGCGGGGCTGGTTGGCGCTGGTCTACCTGACCACGTTCGCCGTGCGCGGGTTGCAGAAGGAGACGCCGGAGGCGATCCATGCTGCGTTGGCCGGCGGGGCGTGGCGTGAGCAGGCGGATCAGGTCATCCAGATGCTGTATCGGCAGGATCCAATAGCCAGTGGCGCTCAGGCTGCGGGTGGCGGGTCTGCCGACCGGGTGACAGCCGATCTCCAGGCTCTGAGCCAGGTGCCGGATGTGGCGCGTGCCATGGACGAGGCAGGCGCGCTGCTGTTTTCCGCGGAGGTTGAAGAAGCCACCGGCGAACTTGCCCGGCGCGCCTACCGCGACACTTTGGCTGCGGCAATCCTCGAGGCAGCATTGAGGATCTGCCCGGATGCCCAGGACGGTGATGTGACCATCGATGTGGTGGCCGGCACCGACGAGGGCGTCGACACGATCTGGATCAGTGAAACCTCCGAAGGGGGCTTGGGCATCGTTGAAGCCCTGGCCTACCACTACGGCGAAGATCCGGCTCGCTTCTGGACGCTGGTGGAGGCTGCATTGCGGCCCAACGCGTATGAGTACACCGATCGGCGGCTAACGGATCTACTGCGGCATGTCGTCGAGGAGGAGCCGAGTGGGGAGTTGGCTCAGGCCCTTGGGCAAGTGCGGGATGCTGGGTCAGCCGGTGCTGCCGGTGCCGCGCTGCGGCAGGTCAGAGCAGCCTGGGGCGCGTTGGACGGTGCGCCTCGGCATGCGGACGTGGCGGCGTTGGCGACCCGGTTGCTGCGTCCGGGCTCTGACCGGATGACGGATGCCGCTGCGTGGGCGCTGATTCAGGCATGGAATGGTCTGGAGGAAGCCGTGGGCATCGAGGTGGATGCTCGGGTGGTGGCGTATGCCGCGGGCGCCGGCGCGGTGCCCCTGCCGCGGGCATTGACCGCGGACCAGGCATTTAGCATGCTCTGGCCGCGTGGCGACCAAGCCCGTAACCATCACTTGGAGACCTACCAGCCCTACCGGGACAGTGACCACCCGGCCGTGCTGGACCGGTTGCTGGTGGCGACCGTGCACGCGCAGAACGTCCCGCGCGTTGATGCCACCACCGACGCCTGGGTCGAGCAGTACCAGGAGACGCTGACGCACGCGGCGAAAGTGGACCTGGTTGTGCCAATGAATCAGCCCGAAGTGCTCCGTGCAGTGATGCTGCAGGTGCCTTTGGTTGAGGTGGATCGCGGCGTGATGCGGGTCTATGGAGAGGTAATTCAAGTAAGCCGGGATCATCAGCACATTCTGGTGCGCTGCACCATTAGGGAGTCGGAGCAGTGACCATGCCTCGGACGCTGCGCACCAATGCGCGCAGCGCGTTGCGCGCGGACTCCCTGATCCGCACGGCTCTGCTGGCACAACTGGCCGGCGGACACGGCGAGGTGTGGCTGGTGTCAGCGTGGATCAGCGATGTGGAGTTGGTCGACAACTCCGATGGCGCCTTCGACTATCTGCTCGGCGAGGACCCCCCGGAGCGCTGTCTATTGTCGGATTTGCTGGTGATGCTGGCCCGGACGGAAACGAAAGTGCGGGTGGTGACGAGACCGGCCACGGCCAATGAGACGTTCGTGCAGCGGTTGCGGTCCGGGGCGGATGATACCTGCCACCTGCGGGTGGTCGAAGACGACAATGTTCACGAAAAGTGTTTGGTGGGTCCTGGATGGATCCTCCAGGGCTCGATGAACTTCACCCGCAACGGCCTGGCGCGTAACAAGGAGCAGATCACGTACGCCGTGGACGAGCGCGCCGCTGCACAGGCTCTGGTGGAGTTTCAACACGAGTGGGAGCAGGCGTGAAGAGCTCTGAGGGGACCCAGGCCAGTCAGGGCGGGGCGCTGGAAGCGTTCGTTGATCTGTTTCTTGATCCGGCGCACAACGCCGCGGGACGGCATCTGGAATGGTGCGCGGTGTTCCGTGACAGCGCTCTGCAGGCCCAGCGGGCACCGTTGGTACTGCCGCGTCTGTGGGAGGCGACGGCGGAGTCCGCTTATTACGTCATCGCCCGACGGCCGAACGAGGCAGCCGTGGTGCGTGGTCTTCTGGTTGCCTTTGCAGGCCCGTCGATGGTCAAGGTCGGTTACGACGTTCCCGTCGATCTGGATGACGGTGATGTGATCGAGGCGGCGATTGCCGCCCGTTACGGGCCCGCCAGCACGTTCAAGCTGCGGGCGCCACGCGATAAGCGCAAAGCATTGCACGCGGCGCTGACGCGGATGCTGGCGTTGGTGGAGCACAGTCCGCAGCGGGCGTGGTCGGCGCCAAAGCCGTTGGGCCGGTTGCTGACGGATTTTGAATCGGCGCTGGTGGGCGGTGCCCCTCAGGTGGCCGCGGAGATCTTGGACCAGATAGGCCGACAAGGCGGTCTGTCGGTGGCCAACCTCAAGCATCTCCAGATCAAGCGCCTGGCGGTGCTGGGTCAGGCACAGGAGTTGCTTAACCTGCCAGGCTTGCGGGAGATCCTGCTGCAGGATCCGCCCCGGGCGGTGAAGGATCTGATCCTCAGCGCCATCTACACCACCTGTGTCGAGTCGGCGTTGGCCGAGGGCTCGTTGGAGAAGGCATGCGCAGCGCTGGCGCAACCGCAAGTACCGATAGCGCTTCTGGCCGAAGAAGAGCCGGTGCGTTTCAGTGATGCAGCGGCAGCGACTTTGCTCGTCGGCCTGCTGGCGCGCGGGCAGGACACGGAGTTGGCCGGCGCTATTGCGACCTTGGATGCGGCACAGCGTTCGTCGGTGGTCCCAACCGGTATGGACTCCTACCGCACGACTGCTACAGGAACAGGCTCAGTTGAAGCGGACCTTGCGGTGGAGGCCAGCACCACAGGCTCCGCCGACACAGCAGGAGCCTCCCATGCCAGCGTGGCCTGGCTGCCGGCATCGTGGGAGGAGCTGCTCGCAGCCGTCGCCGACGGGGACAAGGCCGCGCTGCAGGTCTGCCGGGACATGGAGGCCGACGGCGGCACTCAGTTGCCCCTGGCGGCGGATGCCGGCGTGGATGCGGCTTTGGCCGACCTGCTGTCCGGTTTGAGTGATGCGGCGTATCAGAACGTGTGGCGGTACGCGCTGTCCCCGTTCTTGCAGGAGGTCGCCCGCAGCAATATTTCCCTCCCGTTGACGCTGGCACAGATCACCACCAGCAGTATCGGCCAGCGGCGTGATCCGGCGAACCTAGCCGTGCTGGACCTGTTGCTGGAGTTGTTCTTGCGGACGTCGCCGTCCGCAGACGACTACGACGAGTTCCTCGAGTATCTGACCATGCGAGTACAGGAGTGGGTTGCGTCGGAGACGGCCAGCCAGGCGCTGGACTTCGTCGATCGGTTGGCCGCCTTCGCTACTCCGGATCCGCAGGTACGCGCGCAGGCTGCACTAGAGTTGTTGGCCCCGCTGAACCGGCACGCCGAGCGACTTGACGAGGCGTGCCTGGCCTCGGCGCATTCCCTGTCCGATGAGTTGGAATTGGGCCTTGTCTGGCCCACCTGGCAGGAGACCTCCAGCAGCGACAGCCCTGTCACCATCTTGCCGGCGCACGTGCTGGTGTATGGCATGGATGCAGGCGTCCTGGAGCGGGTGCGGCAGTGGATGGCCCATCACTACCCGCGGGTGAAGGTGTCGTTGTCCGGGGACAAGGTGGGCTCCACCCGACTACGGGAGGTCGCCCGGCATGTGGACTTCAGTGTGCTGATCACACAGTGTGCCACGCATGCCGCCACCAACTTCATCACCCAGCACACGCAAGCGGTGGTGTATCCAAAGGGGGCTGGGTCGGTGTCGGTAGTGCGGGCCATCGTAGATGCGCTGCAGCATCGCTCCGCCCAACCTGCCGCCCCCAAGGGCGGGCGCAGGCGCGGGAAGTGACGTAGTCAGTTCACCGTACCCAAAAGGGCACGGTGAACGCGGCCGGCCGTCAGTCCCGTACGGCGCGCACCAGCAGGTCGGTGAGCAGGCGGACGTCATTAGGGGTGTTTTGCAGCCCGTTCCAGCGGCGCTGCTCACCGTCACCGAAGCGCCACATCCCGGAAGTCCAGGCGGTCACCGGCATCAAGCCAAGGACCGCGGCCCGGACCTGGTCGCAGTCGACGTCTTCCGCCGCCATGCCGTCGGTGACGGTGTCCATGACGAAGCCCATGGCCTGGATGCCGACGCCGTGGGTGAGGCGGGACTGGCGGGGCGGAAGTTTCCAGGCGTCGCTGAAAGTCTGCTGGACGATGATCCAGAAGTTGCGCAGGTGCAGCAGCATGCGTTCGACGTCGCCGGAGCCGTCTTCAGGGTTGCGGTACTGGTAGAGGGCGCCTTCGAAGAGGCTGTGCTCCAGCATGCGCAGCAGGCTGGTGTCCTTGATGTTGCCGTCGGGCGAGGTGGGGCTGGCCACGCGGCCGTAGAAGGGGCCCTTGCCGTCGGTGTTCAGACGGGTCATCAGGTGGGCGGGGAGCCGCTTGCGGGCGTAGGAGGGGGGCAGGTGTCCGCTGGTTTCGGGCAGCAGTTCATGGATGAGGCCCTTGGGCAGCGGCTTGGTGTTGTTGACCAGGATGAACTGGGAGCGCTGGTCTTCTTGGGTATCGGCGATGAAGCCGACCGCGGCGACGGGGAATTCCGCCAGGTCAGCATCACGGATGGCGGCGCTGCGCTGCTGACCGTCCACGATCAGGGCCGGCTTGTCCTCATCGGGAAGCGACTCATCGACGGGAATGACCAGCTCGCCCGGGACGGAGTAGTCGACGCCCTTACTACGGCGCGCTGTGGTCTCGAAGCGGACGGAGTCGTCCAAGGCCAGCACCAGGGCGTTGGGGAGCATGGCGTTGTCGGACTCGAGGTAGCGGCGGATGCCGCGGATGTGGCTGAGGACCTCGGGCCGCTGGTAGCCCTGGAGGGTACTGCTGTCGTCCCGGCGTACGCGGGAGACGGCGGCGAAGCTGTGGAGTTCCTTTCCGTCGACGGCGAAGCAGTAAATTTTTCGGTTGCCTTGGCGCACTTCGAGCGCCGGAAGCCTTAGTTCGTATCGGTCGGCCATCGCAACTCCTGAAATAAATTAAAGGCGGACATGTTTCTAAGCTCTACGTGAAGGCGAGGGAGCGCATTTTTGCCTCGAGCACGGTCAGGTTGTGAAAACCGCGACGTTTGTTGCGTTCCGTCCCTCGGAATATTACGATCTCGACTCCGCATTTCTTGCACAGGGCACAGGGACAGGTGCGCCAGGGTGCGTCACTCAGGGTGCGTTCGTAGAGTGCGAGATAGCTTTTCTTTTTCGGTCCGAGAACGAGGGATTCGTAGGTTTCCAGAGCGCTGAGCACTTCCTCGAGGGATGTCTCTTCGCGGTCGAATTCTCGGAGGGCGCGCAAGCAGGCGCGTTCGGCGGCGATGGCCTGGGACTGGGAGATGCTGCCGGACAGGATGAGCCGTTTGAGGGCGGGGTTGGCGTCGACTTGGGGGACCCTGATGGCCGTGTAGGAGCCGGTTGCGCTGTGGTAGTTGTTGCGGTCGTCCATGAAGGCCTGGCGGAAGGCCGAGGTGCTGTCGAAACTAGTCACGCCGTGGCGGGCGAACTCTTCCATGCTCTCGACCCGGTTGATGCCGAGCAGATGCAGTTCCGTGTCGATGTTGCGGACGCTGTCGATGGCGCCCAGGCAGGCAAGGATTTCGTGGGATTTGAGAGGGACCATGCCACCGAGCGCGATCCGTCGATATCCCATTTTCTGCAGTTCTTGGACGCTGTGCGCGTAACTGTTGGGCCCCCATCCCTGTGCTGCGCCGACGGGTTGAAACCGTACGCCCGTTTTCTTGGTCGCATTGAGGAACTTTTCAGCGAGTGCCAGAGAGATCTGCTGGCGGTTGATCCAGGCGGCTTCGGGTTCTTGGTCGGATTCTTGAGGGATGTATCCGAAAATGATGTGGTCGATACTGATGCCGGCGTCGAATCCGCATCGGCCGTAGAAGTCAAGGACTTCGTCAACTTCGTAGGGTGGGCGCTCTTCATCGATATAATTGAAGGCGCCGCAGTCTCCGATGGTGGAGCATTCGTCGGGAAGGCGGAAGAAGTTCCTGACGCCCAGGCGGTAGAAGCGCTCGCGCTGGGGGGCAGAGTATTTGCCTGCACCCTTCATGGATCCGTCGACAACCGCTTTACTGACAAGGATCCCGTCGTAGGGGATCGGTGTCACGGCCTGGTGGGCGTAGACGTCGTCACGCTGACGGACTCGGTAGGGCGAGTACTCGTCGTTGATGAAGTCGTATGTGGGGCTGACCAGGTCCTGGCTGTCAGGGAAATAGAATTTCACGCGGCCTTTGCCTTTTCCTGCACATAGATACGGAGGAGGTAGTTCGACAGGGTGCTGATGTGGCGCGGGTTGTTCTGGAGCTCGTTCCAGGGGGTGTTCAGGTCGGGCCAGCGTCCCTTGGTCCAGCGGCAGTGCGGAGCGATCAGGGCGAGTTCGGCCCGTGCCAACTCCACGGCATGGGGTGAGGCGGGGTCGATGGCCATCATGACGCGGTCCATCAAGCGTCCCATGGAGCGGATGCCGACACCGTGCATCAGTCGACTCTTGGTCGCCGGCAACCCCCAGGCGTCGGGGAAGGTGTCGCGCACTGCGGTCCAGTAGACGACGAGGATCTGGCGGATGGTCGCCGTGTCGACCGTGCCATTGGATAGGTTTTTGTAGGGAAAGAAGGCGCCTGACGGGGAGTTGAGGGATTCCTGGATGGCCGTGGTGAGGCTGTTGTCCGTGACGACGGCGTCCGTCTTCTGCTCGGCTGTGGTGGACGGGCGGCGCACCAGGCCTCGAAAGGGTGAGTCCTTGTCGTGGTTGAGGGCCTCGACCAGCACGGCTGGGAGTTTGCGGGCGGAGAGCTTGGTCGGCAGCAGGGTGCCGACTTCCGGCAGGAGTTCGGTAACGAGGTTGGTGGGCAGCGGAGATACCGTGTTCACGCGCAAGAACTGGTCGCGCTGGGTTTCCAGGTCTTCGGCGACGAAGCCGGCGATGGTCACAGCCAGGCGGGTGTTGCGGGTGCGGGCCAGGGCGAGGCTGCGCTGCTGGCCGTCGACGATCCAGGCGGGCCGGGGGGCGTCGGGGGCATCGGGCAGGAGGATTTCCAGCGTGCCCGAGGTGCACAAGCCGTCGCTGCTGCTCGGGCCGGGGCTGGACTTGAACCGCACGCTCGAGGGCAGTGCCATGATCAGCCCGTTGGGAAACAGGACCTCGTCGCCGTCCAGGTACTCGAGGATCTGCTTCACGTGCTGCTTCTTCTCAGGGCGTTGGTAGCCGATCAGTTTGCCCGCTTCGTCTCGCGAGATTCGGGCTACGTCGGCGACCTGGTGGACCTCTTCCGCCGCCAAGGTGAACACATACAGCGGGATCGTGGGGTGTTGCTCGATCCGCAGAGCCCGACGCTTAAGCACAGTGGAGGTCATCGTTGGCCAATCGTTGACGAGTACAGTCCTGCGAAGCGCTTTTGCTCGCAGGCCATCCCCTTGTCTCTCAGTAGGCGTAGCAGGCGCGTACGGGACGAGTCTGGGTAGCGGCGTTTCATGTCTTTGATGAATTCGATCACTGCAGCGTCCGACATGGGGGTGCGGGCGTAGCGTTCTGGGCAGGCCGCCTGGCCGACCCAGGTCGTCCAACGCTCTTTAGCGGCAGGGGTAATGAGACGGCCTGGTGTGCAGTGCTGCAGCCAGGCGGCCGCCATGCGCACGTTGAGACTGGTGAGGGTGCCGCCCAGGGCGTTGCGCAGGGCGGCGTTGGCTGGAATTCGCAGCACGCCGTCCAGGTCGCAGGCGCCTCCGATGAGCACCGTGTCCGCTCCGCTGGCCGCCAGGGCGAGCAGCTCGCGGTGCATGGCTTGGGCGTATGTCTCCGACAGCACCACAAGAATTCGTCCGACAGAAGCCGCAATCTTCGACAAGTTGCGACTTTCGTCCATGCGCTGCAGATGATCCCACCAGTCGGCCGCCTGGGAGGTGGAGGAAGCCACGGAATCTGCGTGTCGGGACATGAAAGTGGCCGCGTAGGAGGGGGCGAGACTGGAGACTGATCGCAGACCCAGTCCGGCCGAGGCCACATACAGTCGGGGCGCGAACCCGGCATGGGTAGCAACGGCAGCCAGGGCTTGAGCACGCCGCCACTGGTCCCCTTGGTAGAGATGTGCCAACTCCACCCGCGCCTCGGAGGCGGTACGAAGGCGGCGTTCCCATTCCGTGGCCCTCTCGGGCAGATCCGCGGCGGGCAGATCGCGGGCCCGCAGGGCGGTCACGGGCGGTGAAGCCTTCCGGTCCGTGCACGTGACCACGATGGGCAACTCGTTCACTGCGGATCGACCCCTGGCTTCCCTAACTCGTCTGTTGTTGTGGTTACTGTAGCCGCTAGTTACAGGGGGTAGGCTTCACCTGCCTCAACTGAGGCAACCGGACATCGACAAGGGAGTGACAGCATGGACCGTCCCGCGATCGTGTTGCTGAGCGGCGGCCTGGACTCGACCACGGTGCTGGCCATCGCCAAAAACCAGGGATTCACCCCCTATGCGCTCAGCTTCCGCTACGGTCAGCGCCACTCCATCGAGTTGGAGGCAGCCCGGCGGGTCGCCCAGGCGCAGGGGGTGGCCCGGCACGTCATCGCCGACATCGATCTGCGGGTCTTCGGCGGCTCCGCCCTGACCGCCGACATCGAGGTGCCCAAGCACGACTCACTTCAGGACAAGCCGCAATCCGGGGTACCGATTACGTACGTGCCGGCCCGCAACACGATCTTCTTGTCGTTCGCGCTGGCGTTCGCCGAGACCGTCGGAGCCAGTGACATCTTCACCGGGGTTACGGCCGTGGACTACAGCGGCTATCCCGACTGCCGCCCCGAGTACATGGAGGCCTTTGCCACAATGGCCAACCTAGCTACCCGGGCCGGAGTTGAAGGCACCTCCAAGATCACGCTGCACTCCCCCCTGATCGCGCTGTCCAAGGTCGACATCGTCCGCGAGGGCCTGCGTCTGGGTGTGGACTATTCCCTGACCTCCTCCTGCTACGACCCCGACGACCATGGACGGGCCTGCGGCAAGTGCGAGACCTGCCTGCTGCGCCTGAAAGGCTTCGCCGAGGCCGGCGTGACGGACCCGGTCCAGTACCAGAGCGCCTGAGCATGACCTACCTGATCAAGGAAATCTTCTACACCCTCCAAGGGGAAGGCAGCCACGCAGGGCGCCCTGCAGTCTTCTGCCGCTTCTCGCGCTGCAACCTGTGGACCGGCCGGGAACGCGACCGCGCCCGCGCCATCTGCCAGTTCTGCGACACCGACTTCGTCGGCACCGACGGCGAAGGCGGCGGCCGCTTCACCACCGCCGACGACCTGGCCGCCGCCGTGGAGGCTGCCTGGCCCACTGCCGATCGCGCACGCCGGTTCGTGGTGTGTACCGGAGGAGAACCCCTACTGCAGTTGGACGAGAAGGCCATCAACGCCCTCCACGACCGCGGCTTCGAAGTCGCAGTGGAAACCAACGGCACCCGCCCGGCACCCCGGGGTATCGACTGGCTGTGCGTAAGCCCCAAGATCGGCTCCACACTGGTCCTCACTCACGGCGACGAACTCAAGCTGGTCTATCCCCAGGCCGGCGGCGACCCCGCCCAGTTCGAAGACCTCAACTTCCGCCACTTCAGACTGCAACCCCTGGACGACGCTCATCGCGAGGCCCACACTCGCGCCGCCGTCGAGTACTGCTTGAAGAACCCGCGCTGGACACTTTCCCTCCAGACGCACAAGTATCTGGGAATTCAGTAATGGAAATCTTTCGCGAGTTCACCTTTGAAGCGGCCCACCGCCTGCCACGTGTCCCCGAAGGACACAAGTGCGCCCGCCTCCATGGCCACTCCTACAAAATCACCGTGCACGTCGAAGCGCCAGTAAATGCGGAAGCGGGCTGGGTACTGGACTTCGCCGACGTCAAGCGTGCATTCAAGCCCATCGACGCACAACTAGACCATTATTACCTGAACGACATCGAAGGCTTGGAAAACCCCACCAGCGAGAACCTGGCCCGCTGGATCTGGGACCGGATGATCGCCGAACTCCCCGCCCTGTCAGCGATCACCGTGCGCGAGACGTGCACCTCCGGTTGCACCTACCGAGGCGAGTAGCAGCATGCGCGACATCCAAAACGAGGCCGACCACCGCGGCATCGCCATCGACGAAGTAGGAATCAGCGGCCTGCGCTACCCGGTCACGTTCGATGACGGCCACACGCGCCAGCACGGCATCGCCGACATCAGCGTCACCGTCGGCCTGCAGGCCGACCGGCGGGGCACCCACATGAGCCGCATGATCGCCCTGGTGCACGAGGAAGTAGCTACTCTCGCCCCGCAGGAGTTGCCCATCGCCCTCAAACGAGGGCTCGCCTTGCTGGAATCCCCCACCCTGGCCGTGACGCTGTCCCTGCCCATCGCCACGACCGTGACCGCACCCGCCAGTAAGCGGCAGTCGTGGCAAACCCACGACGTTACCATCACCGGCCGCATTACCCCTGACACCTGCACCGTCACGACCACGGTGACCACCGACGTCACCAGTCTGTGCCCGTGCTCCAAGGTCATCTCCGACTACGGGGCCCACAACCAACGCAGCGAGATCACCCTCACGGTCACGGGCACCGCCGACGAGCCCTACCCCCTGGCGATCCACGAAATCGTCGACCTGCTGCGCAGCGCCGGTTCCGCCCCTGTCCTACCCCTCGTCAAGCGGCCCGACGAACGCGTCGTCACCATGCAGGCTTACGACCATCCCGTTTTCGTCGAAGACATCATCCGTGACATAAGCCTTGCCTGTCGTAAAAGGGGGCTGAATCACGCGATTCGTGCGAAGAATCTGGAAAGCATTCACAGCCACGACGCCATCGCCAGCCTGACCCACACCGGCTGAGCCCACGCCCGCCCGAGCCCGCGGGAGGCGTCCACTGGCGGCTATGCACGCGTCCCGTGGCCCGTACAGCGGGCTGGCATCCGTGACACTGTCTGGCATGCCCGCCGTCGAGAGCCCCACCCGAGTCTCTCAGCGCAGCATCGCCGCCTGACCCCACCCGGACCTTGCACACTGCCGGAACCAGGCACTTCCCCTCAGCACTTCAGCACGGACCGACGCCTTATGGATGTCAGTGCCGTGCGCTGCATGTCTGCACGTTCGTCCCACCCACCCGCTCGCCGCCGCTGGAGCCGAGCGCAGCACCCCACCACCGAGACAGAAAGTAGATCGTGAAAGCCCCCGCTCCTGCCGGTATCGCCACACTCATCGCCTACATCGCCACTATTCCAACCGCCAACTTGGCCGTCACTCACTTCGGCGCGGTACCCGTCGGCCTCAATTACGTCGCACCTGCTGGCGTCTACCTCGTCGGCCTGGCGCTCGTCCTGCGCGACCTTGCACGCGAGGCGACCGGCCGTGGCGCGATTCTCGCCGCCATAGCCGTCGGCACCGTCCTCTCCTACCTCCTCGCCGACCCCAGCCTCGCCACTGCCTCAGCGGTCGCCTTCGCCGTCGCTGAAACCATGGACTTCGTCGTCTACGAACCCCTGCGCAAGCGAGGACTACTGGTCGCAATACTCGCCTCAAACATCGTCGGACTTCTCGCCGACAGCTTCTTGTTCCTCCACCTTGCCTTCGGCTCCCTCAACTACCTGCCTGGACAAATCCTCGGCAAAATGTGGATGACCTTCGCAGCCGTCGTAGTCCTGGCGCTACTGCGCCGCCGTTACCGCGTCATCGCCTGAATGTCCCAACCTGTCATCCACGCATGGCAGGAAAAAAACTGACTGCAATCGTCTTCGCTCAGGCCCTGCGCGGACAGGCCCTTTCAATCAAGCGGCCGCTCGCTGCCGTTACTCCGACTCGCGAGCCGGTGACGCGGGTTCGAATCCCGCCGGCGATCTCGAGTCTCTGCACACCTACGGCACGAGCCGCCCGCCACAAGGAACCAGACGGGCGGCTTCGCAGTCATGCCAGAGCCTTCGCACCGCAATCCGGCCGGGCGAAGGCTCCGATAGCACCCGTCAGGCAGGAGCCTGACGTCTCGGAGGCGTGCGCTTGAATGAGCAGGTGACCGTTCATGACGTTGCTCGACACCTGCCCGAAATAGCAGTCCTACGCGAGCACTGCCGCTCCCTGGCCGTCCTGGAGGCAGTCCTGAGCCCTGAGTGGGAGAGCCGCCACCACTCCTTCGACGACCACTGGTCCGAGACGGAGTCGGTGGCCTCGATGCGGAACGGATCGGGCGACGAGTACTCGATCGTTTTCTCACCCGCCGGCGTCTACGTGCGGGGATTCGATCACGAATCGCCCATGAGCCCCTATGCGGAGGACGGGCCATGGCCCGGAGTGCTCGACGAGGTTCCTGAGGTCTTCCGGCCTTATGTCGAAGCACCGGCGTTCTCTGACGAAGACGGAATACCCCTCGTCACTGCCTATACGTGGCGCGAGACAGTCGACGCCCGTTGGAAGGTGGGAACGATCGACTTTCCCGATGCGGCGACAGAAGATTCGGACGGGGCCGGATACCTCTTCCGACTGCTGGTGGATCGCACCCCGGAAGCGTTTCAGCGATGGGCCGAGGATCACTACGAGGTCCCGGTCGACTTGGAGGCCGTTCGTCACGTCTTCTCTTCCCGCCCGCTGACCGAAGAAGCGGTCCGCGCGTTGAACTCGGAAATCGTCCTGGCGGATCTCTCGGAGGACATTGCGGAGATCGGCTATCCGACGAGCTGAGACGCAGAGCACCAATGCGGCCCCAGGACGCGATACCAGGGGCGTCGGAGGTGGGCAGTGATGCCTATTCGTACTCGCGCAGCAAGTCTGCGATGCGCCGGCCCTGTGGCATATCGCCTCACGTCTGTCGATCATGCGAGGCTTGGCCGATCGGCCCGAAGATGTGCCCGCAGTGTTCGCCGGGCGGTTCAACAGCGGCGACGCCGCCGCGTTGGCGCAGGTCTACGGGGACGCAGCAGTGCTGGTGCCGCAGCCGGGAACACCGGCGACCTGCCCTGTACTGCATGCCGTGAACGGCCGCCTGCAAGGGCTCGGAGTTCCCATCGCGGTCCGTCCGCGGCATGTGTACCGCAGCGGGGACGTGGCGCTGCTGATAGTCGACTGGGTCATCGACGGGACCGGGCGGGAGGGGCAGAGCCGTGCACGTCGAGGGCACTGCCACCGACATCGCCCGGCGGGGTGCGGACGGCCGTTGGCGGTATGTCATCGACAACCCCTTCGGCACCCGCGCACAGCGACTCCCGACCGAGGACACCGTGGACCCAGGGTGCTGAGCGGGCACACCTGGGAAATACCGAGGCCCCTGGTGGATGCCAGGGGCCCGGGCATGGTCGGGTGCTCTCGCCGTGCCGTGGAGCGCCGAGCTGAGCGGGTCGAGGACCGCGCGAGCCGTGGCCGGTTCAGCGAGATCGGCGGGCGGCCGGGACGCCCGGCTGCTCGACCAGGTCCAGCGAGCGCTTCGTCGGGTCAACCGCCTTGGTGGAAGGGGAGGCCCGCGATCACGGATGTTCCGCGGGTGGGGCGGGGGCGGACTGTCCAGGCGGTGGCGAGGTGGTTGACGAGGAGTAGGCCCCGGCCGTTCTCCGAGTCCGTGTCCGGGTGGGTCAGTTCGGGCTTGCCGGTGCCGGGATCGGATACGGCTAGCCAGTAGTGGCCGTCGGCCGGCCACAGGACGAGTTCGATCAGGTCCTCGTCCTCCCGGAGGGTTCCGTGGCGGATCGCGTTGGTGACCAGTTCGGAGGTCAGCAGGCTCAAGTCGTCGCTCAGGTGCGGGCGGAGGGCGTGTGGCAGTGACTCCGCGACGGCTTGGCGGGCTCGCCGGACAGAGGTGGGGTGGGCGGGGAAGTGCCAGTGATCGGGTACCAGGGGGATTTCGGGCATGGTGAACTCCGGTGCGGTGGGGATGGTTTGGGGTCGCCGGTGGCCTGCCGCCCTGGTCGCGGGCACACCCGTCCCAAGGCAGGCGGGCATGCTCGCGCGGTGCACTTCCGGCTCGCGTTGTGTAACTTGCGCGATACTGACAGTAGAGCAGCAGGGGCCATATTTGCCATGCCGCCCGAAATAATGGCCTCGAAGCGGTGAAATTGTGTTCATAGGACTGATCAGGGCGCTGCACCGTATGGAAGGAACGGCATGCCTCCGAGGACGATCCTCACTCAACGACAGAAGCGTCTGGGGAGCGAATTGCGCAGGATGCGCACGTCAGCCGGCATGTCCGCGGAGTACGCCGCAGGGCTCCTCGGCGTCGACCGGAGCCGCATTTCCAACATGGAGTCCGGACTGCGCGGCATCAGCGTAGAGCGGTTGCGCACGCTGGCCTGCAACTGCGACTGCACCGACGAGACTTACGTCGATGCCCTCGCCGAAATGGCCGAGCCCGGCCAGGCGGGTTGGTGGGAGCGCTATCGGGGCAGCTTGCCCCAGGGCTTCCTGGACATCGCCGAAACCGAGGCCTACGCGGTGTGTCTGCGGGGTGCGAACACCGTGCACGTGCCGGGGCTGCTCCAGACGTCGGAGCACGCCACGGCCATCTTCCGCGCCGTCGTCCCGCAGCTTCCTGAACATGAAGTCGCTCTCCGTCTCGCTCACCGTTCAGAACGCCAGAGTGTGCTCACTCGCGACCATCCGGTTCCTTATGTGGCCGTGATCCATGAAGCGGCGCTTCGGATGCAGTTCGGAGGACCGGACGTTGCCCGAGGGCAGCTGAAGTACCTGCTGGAAGTCTCCGAGTGGGACAACGTCACCGTGCTTGTGCTTCCCTTCGATCACGGCGCCTTCCCGGGAGCGGGACAGACGGTCGTCTACGCCGAAGGGCCCGTGTCGCAGCTCGACACCGTGCAGATCGACAACTCTCATGGACCGGACTTCCTCCACACCGACGGTCAGCTCGCGAAATACCGCGCCCAGCTCGACCTGTTGGAAGATCTGGCACTGTCCCCGGAACGGTCCCGCGACTTCATCCGCGAGATCGCTCACCAACTTTGAGGAGTGGCCACATGGCTGTCATCGCCTGGGAAGCCCCGTTCTGCGGCGAGGGGAGCTCCTGCTTCCGCCTCGGTACCGACTCCGAGGGCAACGGATACATAGCTGTTGTCGGCCAGGAGCACAGCCCTCTTACCGACTCCCTCGAAGCCCTGCGCACCCTCATCACCGACATCAAGGCCGGTAAAGCCGACCACTTGCTGTAGAGCCCAGTGGCATTGCTACTCGCGCGTCGTGCGGCCTCAGCCGGCCCGAGGCGTGCGGCAACACGAACTGAGTCGCCTGGCAGACGGTGTTGAGGCGGCAGTACCTACTACCTAGCTGGGCCAGGTCGCCGTGGCCAGCCAGTAGCGGGCCGTGAGGTGTACGCCGTCGGTTGATTCGTAGAGGTGGAAGGCGTCGGCTGCTGCCTGTCGGGCGTGGGTTACCGACTCCGGGGTGGCGTCGCGCAGCCAGTGGCGCATCGGGCCCCAGCCGAAGAGGAAGTCGGCGGCGTCCGTCGCGTTCGGGCCCCAGCGTTGGGAGACCTCCAGGGGGGTGATGGCCAGCTGATCGAAACCGGCCGTCGACAGGACGCTTGTCGTACGTTCCGGGTCCGCGAAGGCGGCGGGGCCGATTTCGGTCTTTTGCGAGAAGTCCGGCAGGCGTACGTGCTCGGCCACGGCCTTGAAGATCGTCGACTGGTCCATCATGTCGAGCGGTTGCGGGCATACGAAGGCCAGCCGGCCGGACGGACGCAGCGCGCGGCCTATGTTCGTGAACGCGGCCACCGGGTCGGCGAAGAACATGATGCCGAAGCGGCTCAGGGCCACGTCGAACGAGGCGGTCTCGAACGGGTGCACCTGGGCGTCGGCCTGGATGTGGGTGACGTTGGTGAGGCGTTCCTCGACGGCGCTCGCCCGGGCCCGTTCCAGCATGGGTGTGGACAGGTCGACGCCGACGGCGCGGCGCGCGGTGCGGGCGGCGAGCCTGGTCAGGCGGCCGTTGCCGCAGCCGATGTCCAGGACGCTGTCCGTGTCGCGGAGGCGGGCTGCGTCCAACAGCGGGGCGTTGGTGGGGTCGTTGAGGGCGTCGTAGCGCGACTGGTGCTCGGCCCAGTGCCGGCCCTCGTAGCCGTTCCACGCCTCGAACTGGTGGGTGTTCACTATCCGGTTGTCGTCGGCCATGTGTGCCATGGTGCCTTGAGGGCCGCGTTCTGGGGTACGGGTACCTACGGTTTCTCCGTCTCCGGCAGGGTGGTCGCCGCCCCGGAGGCCGGTACGGCGGCGATGGCTCCGGCGTCCGGGGGCACCGTCGACGTCACCTCGATCCCGTCGCCCTCGCGGACCTGGTCGTAGAACCACTGCGCGTCCTTGAAGCTCATGCCCAGCCAGCCCGTGTCGTCCGACAGACCCTCGAGCACCTTGGCGTCGAAGGTGAGGGCACCCGCGTAGACGGGCTTTCCGTCGGGGGCGCGCAGCTCCACCAGGTACGGGACCTTGACCTCCTCGATCGTCGGATCACCCTTGAGCGGCAGCACCGCGTTGTCGGCCTTGGAGACCACCGTCAGCCGGTCGTCGGACGGGGACCGGCCGAAGGAATTCGAGTCGACGCGGATCACCCGGTCGCGGACGGTGAGGGTGTGCAGGCCGAGATCCAGCAGGCCGGACGCGGGGCGGCTGGGGTGGGTGGGGGTGGGGGTGGGGGTCGCCGCGGTCGGGGCGGGTGTCTGCGAGGACGCGCCCGGCAGCTGCCGTTTCCCCGCGGGGTCCTCGGTGTGCAGAGTGAAGGCGGCTGCCGTCACCACACAGGCCGCCGTCGCCGCCGTACCGAGGGCGACGGTCGCCCTGCGGCGGCGGGAGCGGCGCCGGGCGCGGTCGCGGATCCCCGCAGCGTCCACGCGCGGCGGGGTCTCATGCTGTGCCGCCAACTCGCGCAGGGCATCGGCGAGTTCATCCGACACGGCCGCCCTCCTCCCAGGCCGGCTCCTCGGCGGCCTCGTCCACCGCCAGATGCCTGGCCAGTGCCGCCCGTCCGCGGGACAGTCTGGCCTTGACCGTCCCCACGGGCGCGTCGGTCTCGGAGGCTACCTGTTCGACACTGAGGTCGCACAGGTGGTGCAGCACGACCGCCATGCGCTGCGCCTCCGGAAGTTGACGCAGCGCCGCGACGAGGGCGGCGCGGTCGGGCCCCGGGCCGGGCGTCGGCTCGGGCGGCGGGGTGCGCCGTACCAGTTCCAGCCAGCGTCTCGCCCGCCGCCAGCGGCTCACCGCGAGACGCATGGCGACGGTGCGTATCCAGGCCTCGGGGGCCTCGTCGGCCACCAGTTTGTGGCGCCGGTCCCAGGCCCTCACGAACGCCTCCTGGACCACGTCCTGGGCCTCGCCGAGGTCCCCGGTGAAGGCGTAGAGCTGCCCGGTCAGCCGGGGGAAAGCGGCCGCGTAGAAAGCGTCGAACTCGTCCTCGGTCATGCCCTCCACCGGAGTCTCGGATTTTCCCCTGCAACCCTTCCGCCACTGCCATGCGTACAGGTTTCGCAGGTCGCGCACATCGAAGCACACCCCTGGAGGAAGACGATGAACACGGGTACCGGGATCCATCGACCCGTCGTGCAGGTGGGTGCGCACCGCAGAGGGGCCGCGGCGAGAGACGTGAGGTACCTCCCGCCCCCGTCGGGTTACGCCTCCCAAGTGCCTGTTGTGGACAGCGACTTCGACGTGTACGCCCGTGGCGTGTGGCCGCGGCTGGTCGCCACCGCCCGGCTGCTCACCGAAGACTCCCGCGCCGGGGAGGAGTTGGCCCGGCGCACCCTGGTGCGGGTGTGTGCGCGGTGGCGGCGGATCCCGCGCAACGACGTCGACTTCCATGTACGGCGCTGTCTTGTCCGAGGCTATCTGCGGACGCATCGCATCGGAGGTCGGCGGCGGGCGGTGCTGGTGCTGCGGCACTGGTCGGGGCTGGGAGAGCCCGAAATCGCGCAGGTGCTGGGGTGTTCGGTCGGTGCCGTACGTGCGCTGCTGCGCCGCGGGGCCAAGAACGTCCCGCCCGAGGCCAGGCAGGCGAGGTTCGCCGCGCTGATGTCCGGCTTCGTGCCGTCGGCCGTTCCGCTGGACGACATCCGGCGGGACGGTGCGCTGCGGCGCCGCCGGCGGGCGGGTGTCGTCGCCGCGGGGTGCGCGCTGCTGCTCGCGCCGCCCGCCGTGCTCACCTCCGGTTCCCTCACGGGCGGTGACACCACCGGGGCCGCGGAGGCTCCCGACCAGCCGGCGCCCGGCCCGGTGCGCATCGTCGCCCCTGGTGAGCGGGTGGCCGCGGCTCCGGGGGTGGACGTCTGGCTGACTCCGGACGGCCACCACTGGTCCTCCGCGCAGGCGCCGACGCGGTTCCGCCCGGTGAGCGACGGGAACCTGGATCACGGCAGGCCGGGGATCTCCGTCCAGGGCGAGCGGCTGGACGACGAGACGTACTTCCAGACGGGCGTGTACTACGGCCTGGACGGCGAGGCCGCCCGTATCGAGATCCGCACCGGTGGCAGGACCGTCACCGCCAACGTGCTGACGCTGGCCGGGAGTCCGGGGTGGGGTGTGTGGTACGCGAAGACACCGGTCGGCGAGGGCGGGAGCGGGGGCGGCAGCAGGCAGGTCGTTACGGTGTACGACGCCAGTGGTGACGTTCTGGTGCGGTCGGAGCTTGGGCCGGCGGTCGGGCGGGCGGTGCCCGTGGGGTCGGTGCCTGAGGGGAGGGCGCCTGGGCAGTCGGGGCCTGGGGAGACGGTGCCTGCGGGGGTGTGGCGGTTGTGAAGCTGCCTTCGCTGGGTGTCCGGGGGCGTCGCCGGTCCGGGGAACGGGCTGCGCGTGTGCCTTTTCGTGTCCGTCTCCGGCGCAATCGGGGGCGCTGGCTGCGGCGGCTTTTCTTCTGTTTTGTGGGGTTCCTCGCCGTCGTCTGCGGTGCGGCTGTTGTGGCGTACAAGCTGACCGTCATTCCTGAGCCGCACCCCGAGACGGTGGTGCAGAGCACGGTCTTCGTGGACGCCGAGGGCTCCTACCTGGGCCGGCGGGGTCCCGTGGATCGGCAGGAGGTGCCGCTGTCTCAGGTGCCCCGGCATGTCCAGGACGCGGTGATCGCGGCCGAGAACCGGTCGTTCCGTACGGACACGGGGGTGTCACCGCGCGCCATCGCCCGCGCGGTGTGGGCCACGGTGTCCGGCGGCGCCCCGCAGGGCGGTTCCACCATCACGCAGCAGTATGTGAAGAACGCGCTGCTCAGCCCCGAGCGTTCGCTGTCCCGCAAGGCGCGGGAGGCGCTGATCGCCATCAAGCTCGATCGCACGCGCGACAAGGATGAGATCCTTGAGGGCTATCTCAACACGGTGTACTTCGGCCGGGGGGCCGCCGGTGTCCAGGCCGCCGCTCGGAACTACTTCGACGTGGCGGTGAAGGACCTGACCGTCTCCCAGGGCGCCGCGTTGGCCTCGATCGTCAACATCCCCTCCTACTACGAGAAGGCGGGGTCTGATCCAAAGGTGACCGCGAAGCTGCGGTACCGCTGGGAGTGGGTGCTCGACGCGATGGAGGCCGGCGGCAGCATTACGGCCGCCCAGCGGGCGGAGGCCCGTTTTCCGGCGTTCCGGTTCTATCCGCCGGGCGGGACGGAGGGGCAGCGGCAGTATCTGATCGACGTGGCGTCGAAGGAGGCCGCCGACCGGCTGGGTATCACCGAGGACCAACTGGCACGCGGCGGGTACACCGTGCACACCACCTTTGATCTGGCGTTGCAGGACGCCACCGCGGAGTCGGTGAAGGAGCGCACGAAGGGTGGGAGCGGGGGTGGCAGGTCCGGGGGGAAGGGCGGCATCCGGGTGCATACGGCCGTGGTGGGGATCGAGCCCGGGGACGGGGCCGTGCGGGTGCTGTACGGCGGGGCGGATTATGCGCGGCAGCCGTTCAACGATGCGGTGAGTGGGGCGGTGGAGGCGGGGTCGGTGCTTGATCCGTTCGCCGGGGTGCGGCTGGGTGGGCCGCTGCGGGGGTTGCGCGATGTTACGGCGCCTACACCGTTGCGGCTGGCGTCGGCGTATGCGGCTGTGGCCGCGGAGGGTGTGCATGCGGCTCCTCATACTGTGGCGCGGATTACTCGGGAGGGGCGGACGGTGGATACCGCTCGCGCGGAGAGGCGGCGGGTGATGGATGAGAAGGGCGTCTACGTGGTGACCGCGCAGGCGGACGGCTCTGGCTGGGGGGCGTCCGAGGTGGGTGTTCCCCCGGCCGTCGACCGGGCCGGCGTGCGGGGTGGGGGCGGGGCATTCCTCACCGCCGGGGCCGGGGGCGGCATCACCCGGCGCACCGTGTGGTCGGTGGGGTACGACTCCCGGCTCACGCTGGCGGTGGCGCTGTTCGCCGACCGGGCCGGTGCGAAGGAGGGCACTACTGTGCCCGCTCAGTTGCCGAACGATCCGGCCCCGGTGGGGTATGCGGAGTCGCTTTCGCGGCAGATCTGGGATCTGGCGGGGGGGTCGTGACGTGCTGGCGCTGAGGCGCGTGGCGTAGGCGGCGGGGCGGGCTGGGCCGCGCGGGCCGGTGCTTGCGGGTACCGGCGTGGGTGCGGGCCGGGGGTTGTTCGCGCAGCCCGGCGCAAGCGGGGTGCCGTCGCGCCCACCCGTGCCGCCCTGGGGGTACCTCCCAGGCCCTTAAGGCACTGGGGGAGGCACGACTGCCCGCGGCTGGCGCGCCAGCCACCCACCGTGGGCCCCACGGTCACGGTGTCAGGCCGAGCGTTTGCGGGATGCTGTTTTTTTCGCCGCCGTCTTCTTCGCGGGCGACTTTTTCGTCGTCTTCTTTTCGGCCTGCGCCGCCTTCGACGTCGACTTCCGGCTGGAAGACGCCTTCTTCTCCGCCGTCTTCGATGTCGACTTCTTGCCCTCGGTCTCCTTCGGCGCCGTACGCGACGTCTTGCGTTGGGGGAGGTCCTTGACCTGGGCTTCCTCGCCGCGGGACTCGCGTGCCGCGCGGACGCTGTTTTCCAGGGCCGCCATCAGGTCCAGGACCTTGCCGCCCGGCTCCGGCTGGGGAGCCTCCGGTGGGGCCTCGCCGGAGACCTTCGCGGCGATGACCTCCTCCAACGCCTCCCGGTACTCGTCGTGCAGGTCCTCCAGGTCGACCTCGCCGAGGGTGTCCATCAGGGCGTCCGCGAGGTCCAGCTCCTTGTCGCGGACGGTGACGTTGGTGTCGGGCGCGACCCCCTCAGGGGCCCGGACCTCGTCCGGCCAGAGCAGGCCGTGCATGGCGATCGCGTCGCCGACCACACGGAGCATGCCCAGACGCTCCCTGCCGCGCAGGGCGAACTTCGCGATCGCCACCTTTTTGCTCCGTTTCAGCGCCTCGCGCAGCAGCGTGTACGGCTTGGCCGCCTGGGCCCCGCCCGCCGCCAGGTAGTACGCCGCGTCCATCTGGAGCGGGTCGATCCGGTCCCAGGGGATGAAGGCGACGATCTCGATCGTGCGGGCGGTCGGGATCGGCAGGCGGGCCAGGTCCTCGTCGGTGATCGGGATGATCGTGCCGTCCGCGTCCTCGTACCCCTTGCCGATCTCCTGGCCGGAGACCTCGACGTCCTCCAGTTCGCAGAACTTGCGGTACCGGATCCGGCCGCCGTCCTTCGTGTGGATCTGACGGAACGAGATCGAGTGGCTCTCGGTGGCGTTCACCAGCTTGATCGGGATGCTGACCAGGCCGAACGAGATCGCGCCGTTCCAAATGGATCGCACTGCAGCACCTCTCCGGTCAGTGTCGGGGCGTTTGTCATGGTTTGCGTGAGATTCTCATCGTATGGCTCCTATCACTGAGGTGGAGGGGCGACGGCTCGTGCTCAGCAATCTGGACAAGGTGCTGTATCCCGCCACCGGGTTCACCAAGGGGGAGGTACTGCACTACTACGCGACCGTCGCCGACGTGCTGCTGCCGCATCTGCGGGAGCGGCCGGTGTCCTTCCTGCGGTATCCGGACGGGGCGGACGGGGAGGTGTTCTTCACCAAGAACGTGCCTCCGGGTACGCCCGACTGGGTCACCACCGTCGAGGTGCCGAGGAGCGACGGCCCGGCCCGCATGGTGCTGGTGCAGGATCTGCCGAGCCTGATGTGGGCGGCGAACCTGGTCGCCGAGTTCCATACGCATCAGTGGCTCATAGGGGACCCCGGGCAGGCCGACCGGATCGTGTTCGATCTGGATCCGGGGGCGCCGGCGACGATCATGCACTGCTGCGAGGTCGCGTTGTGGCTGCGGGAGCGGCTGGCGGCGGACGGGATCGAGGCCTACGTCAAGACGTCCGGTTCGAAGGGGCTGCATCTGCTGGCCGCGGTGCGGGGCGCCTCCTCCGAGCAGGTGTCGGAGTACGCCAAGACGCTGGCCGTGGAGGCGGAGAAGGCCATGCCCCGGCTGGCGCTGCACCGGATGACCCGGAGTCTGCGGCCGGGGAAGGTGTTCGTCGACTGGAGCCAGAACGCGGCCCGCAAGACCACGGCCACCCCGTACACGCTGCGGGCGCGCCCCGAGCCGCTGGTGTCGGCGCCGGTGACCTGGGAGGAGGTGGAGGAGTGCCGGGCGCCGGACCGGCTGGCGTTCCTGGCGCCCGACATCGAGCCGCGCGTGCAGGAGTACGGCGATCTGCTGGCGCCGCTGCTGGATCCGGCGCACGCGGCCCGGCTGCCGTAGGGCGTGTCGTCAGTCCGTCACAGGCGGGACCAGGTGTTCCGGTCCCTCGCCACGGCGTGCAGGGCCTCGATGTCGGCCGGCTTCAGTACGCCGCCCGGGCGGGTGAGGGCGTCGAGGTCGGGGTCCGTCAGGACGCGCAGCTCGGGGGGTGGGGGCCGGACGGTCACGGCGGACGCGCCGACCAGCACCAGGACCGCGCGGACCTCGGCCGTCAGGGCGTGGGAGGCCCGGTCGGCGTCGGCGCGGACGCGGCGGAGGAGGGGGACGGGTTCATGACGGCCGAAGGCGATCCGGGGGTCGGCGACCGTCACCCGCTGCTTACGGGCGTACAGGGTGTGGACGGCGTAGAGGCCGCCGGGGCCGATCAGCAGGTGGTGGATACGGTCGCCGCCGGGCAGCGGGATCGAGTGCAGGGTGTGCCAGCCGCTCTCCTCCAGGCGGTCCAGGGCCTCGCCCACCGTCTGCTGCGCGGCCAGCGCCCGGCGGCGCGGGTCGGGGCGGAGGCGGCGGGCCGGGCCGGGATCGCGGTCGAGGGCGATCAGCAGTGCCTCGCCGGGACGGTTGGGCGCGAGATCGTCGTCCGGGTGCAGGGTGAGGCGCGCCAGCTCGGCGGGGGTGGGGACCGGCGGCGGGCCGACCGAGACCGGGCCGGTGAGGTAGGGGCCCAGTGCGGTCAGCACCTCGTCCTCCTGATCCTCACGGAGGAGGTTCACCCGGGCCGCCTCACGGTCGTACCAGGCGAGGTTCCTGCCGTCCGGGAGGCAGACGTACAGCCTTGCCCGGCCATGCTGCCAGGTCGGTATGACGCGCAATTCGTTCATGCACCATCACCCCACGTCCATGGGAACAGGCGGGGTGCTCCAGGGGCAAGAAGCCGGTTACCTTGGAGAGGAGTTGGGCGGTGAGGGTGGGGAGGCGCCGTTGCGTACCCGCAGGAATCAACCCGACGTACCGGCTCCGGACGCTCCGTGGAGCGAGGTCGTGCCCGGTCTGTGGATGGGCGGGCACGAGTTCCGGGGGCTGACCGGGCAGCTGGAGTTCGCCGTCGTGAACCGGCAGTTCGATCTTGTGCAGACGCTGCTGCGGCTGCCCGGGCACGGTCCGGATCCCGGGATCGAGCACCACGTGTGGCCCATTCCCGACGGACCGCTGGACGGGACGCAGCTCGCGGGCGTGATCCGGCTCGCCGAGGCGGCGTGCGAGGCGCTGGACGACGGCCGGACGGTCCTCGTGCGCTGTTACCACGGGTACAACCGCTCCGGTCTGGTCATCGCGCACGCACTGATGCGCCAGGGACGCACCGCCGAGGCGGCGATCCGGCTGATCCGATCCCGGCGCTCCTCGTGGGCGCTGCACAACGAGCTGTTCGTCGACTATCTGCGGGCGGGGCTCACCACGGCGCGGCTGCTGGAGGAGCTGACGGAGTAGCCGCCACCCGGAGGGCGGAATGCCGTCACCGATGGCGCAGCAGGGCGGGCGGGCAACTGAGGGCGCTCCTAGTGTGGCGACAAGTCACCTTCGACCCGTTTTCTCCCCCTACATGGAGGTACTGTCATGGCTCCGCGCCACCCGTTCTCTCACCGACTGCCCATAGCACTCGCCGCCGGGGCCCTTGCGGTCGCGACGGCCGTCACCCCCGCCCTCGCCGCCGACGACCCGAACCAGGGCAACCAGGGGTGGTGGAGTCAGCAGGGTGGGAACGGCAACAACAACGGCGGTAACGGGAACAACTTCGGCGGCAACGGCAACAACAACGCCGGGAACGCCAACGT
>NZ_JBFAWL010000001.1:654136-755153 GCF_040680275.1 Streptomyces sp. NPDC052079 | reverse complement strand
AACAACTTCGGCGGCAACAACGGCCACAACAGCGGTGGTAACGGCAACAACTTCGGCGGCAACGGCAACAACAACGGCGGAAACAACAACTTCGGCGGCAACGGCAACAACAACGCCGGGAACGCCAACAACTTCGGCGGCAACAACGGCCACAACAGCGGTGGTAACGGCAACAACTTCGGCGGCAACGGCAACAACAACGGCGGAAACAACAACTTCGGCGGGAACGGCAACAACAGCGGCGGCAACGGCAACAACAACGGCGGAAACAACTTCGGCGGCAACGGCAACAACAACAACGGCGGTGGCTTCGGTCAGCAGGGCGGTAATGACGGCCGCCAGCAGCAGGCCGGCCGCAACCAGGGCGACTTCAAGGGTGTCGTCACCGCGAACAGGCTCGCCCTGCGCACCGCGCCCAACCGCGGTGCGCGCATCATCCGGTTCGCCCACAGGGGGGAGGTCGTCTCGATCTTCTGCAAGGTCCCCGGCGACAGGGTGAACGGCAACCCCCTCTGGTACCTGCTCACGGACGGCACCTGGGCCTGGGGTCCGGCCGCGCACATCGACAACATCGGGCCCGCGCCACGCTGGTGCTGATAAGCGAAACGCACAGACCCTATATGGGTAAGTTCCGGACATGAGTAAGGCCGGTACCACCCTGGCGACGGCGGACCCGCTCACGCCCGCCGTCCGCCTCCCCCGGCGCCGTGGCGTCGAGCTTGCCCTGATCGTCCTGGCCGTCCTGCTGTCGGTGTACGGATACTGCGCCGTCGGCCTCGCCAGGAACGGCACCGTCCCGCCCGGCGCCGCCGGTTACGGCGCCGGGCTTGGTGTGCTCGCCCTGGTCGCGCATCTGGCCGTGCGCTGGCGCGCCCCGTACGCCGACCCGCTGCCGCTGCCCATCGGGGTGCTGCTCAACGGCCTCGGCCTGGTGCTGATCTACCGGCTCGATCTGGAGGCACCGGGCGAACCGGCCGCCCCGACGCAGCTGGTGTGGTCGACGCTGGGCGTGGCCCTGTTCACCGCGGTGGTCCTGGTGCTGCGCGACCACCGGGTGCTTCAGCGCTACACGTATGTCTGTGTCGCCGTCGCGCTCGTGCTGCTGACGGCGCCGATCCTCTTCCCGGCGGTGAACGGGGCCCGCCTCTGGATTCAGATCGCCGGATTTTCCATCCAGCCGGGCGAGTTCGCCAAGGTGCTGCTGGCGGTGTTCTTCGCCGCGTACCTCGCCGCGAACCGCAGCGCGCTCACCTACGCCGGCCGCCGGGTGTGGGGGCTGCAGCTGCCCACCGGGCGGGTGCTCGGACCGATCCTCGCCGTCTGGCTGGTCAGTGTGGGCGTACTGGTCCTGGAGCGGGATCTCGGTACGTCGCTGCTGTTCTTCGGGCTGTTCGTGGTGCTGCTGTACGTCGCCACCGGGCGCACCGGCTGGATCGCGGTCGGGCTGCTGCTGGCCTCGCTGGGGGCGGTGGCGGTGGGCCGGCTGGAGCCGCATGTGCACCACCGGATCGAGACCTGGCTGCACCCCTTCGCCTCCATCGAGGCGGGTGAGGGACCGAACCAGCTGGCCCAGTCCCTGTTCGCCTTCGCGGAGGGCGGCATCCTCGGCACCGGGCTGGGGCTCGGGCACTCCGTGCTCATCGGGTTCGCGGTCAAGTCCGACTTCATCCTGGCGACGGCCGGTGAGGAGCTGGGCCTGGCCGGGCTGTCCGCCATCTTCCTGCTTTACGGGCTGCTGGTGGAGCGCGGTTACCGGGCGGGCCTCGCCCTGCGCGACCCGTTCGGGCGGCTGCTCGCCGTCGGTCTCGCGTCGCTCGTGGCGCTCCAGGTGTTCGTGATCGCGGGCGGGGTGACCGGGCTGATCCCGCTGACCGGGATGGCGATGCCGTTCCTGGCGCAGGGCGGTTCGTCGGTGGTGACCAACTGGACGATCGTGGCGCTGCTGGTCCGGCTGAGCGACAGGGCGCGACGGCAGCGGGCCGGGGGTGCCGCCCGGTGACCCGTCATATCCGGCACGCCGCGCTGTTCTGCGCCCTGCTGCTGGTCGCGCTGCTCGTCAACGCCGCCCGTGTGCAGGTCCTGCACGCCGAGGCGTACCAGGCGAACCCGGCCAACCGCCGCGACGTCATCTCCCGCTATCAGCAGCCGCGCGGGGACATCCTGGTCGGCGGGCGGCCGGTCACCGGCTCGCGGGACACGGGCGAGCATCTGCGCTACGAACGGACGTACCGCGACGGGCCGTTGTACGCGCCGGTGACCGGCTTCGCCTCGCAGGAGTACGGCACGACGCTGCTGGAGCGCACGGAGGACGGGCTGCTGTCCGGCGCCACGCCGCTGCTCGCGCCTCTGCCGCTGTGGAACGAGTTCACCCGCTCCCGCAATGCGGGTGGACACGTGGTGACCACGATCGACCCGGCGGCGCAGCGCGCGGCGTACGAGGGACTGCGCTCGCGGAAGGGGGCGGTGGCGGCCATCGAGCCGTCGACCGGCAAGGTCCTGGCGCTGGTGTCCGTCCCGTCGTACGAGCCAGCGCTGCTGTCCGGGAACGGCAGGACGGCGCGGGAGGCCTGGGCGCGGCTGAACGCCGACCCGGACCGGCCGATGCTGAACCGGGCGGTGCAGCGGACGTACCCGCCGGGGTCGACGTTCAAGGTGGTCACGGCGGCGGCGGCGCTGGACGCGGGCGTGGTGAAAGGCCTGGACAAACCGACCGACTCGCCCGACCCGTACACGCTGCCGGGTACGACGACCCGGCTGATCGACGGGTCCAAGGGCTGTAAGGACGCGACGGTGCGGGAGGCGTTCGTGCGGTCGTGCAACACGGTGTTCGCCAAGCTGGGGGTGTCCACGGGCGTGGCGAAGATGCGGGCGACGGCCGAACGGTTCGGTTTCAACGACATGGACGTACGGATTCCGTTCCGGGTGGCGCCCAGCACCTTCGACACCTCGGTGGACCGGGCGCAGCTCGCGCTGTCGTCGATCGGGCAGTACAACACCCGGGCGACACCGCTGCAGATGGCGATGGTCGCGGCGGCCGTGGGGGCTGGGGGGCAGGTGCGGGAGCCGTATCTGGTGGAGCGGACCACCCGGGCGGGCGGTGGCACGGTGTCCACGGCCGGTTCCCGTCCGGTGCGGCGGGCCATGGATCCGGCGACGGCGATGCGGTTGCGGGAGCTGATGCGGGGCGTGGTGGAGAAGGGCACCGGCAAGAAGGCCGCGATCCGCGGGGCCGTGGTCGGCGGCAAGACGGGTACGGCCCAGCACGGGCTCGGCAACTCCGGTACGCCGTATGCCTGGTTCATCTCCTGGGCGCAGGGCAGGGAGGACATCGAGGCGAAGGTGGCCGTGGCGGTGGTGGTGGAGGACGCGGCGGCGAACCGGCGGGAGATCAGCGGGGGCGGTACGGCGGCGCCGATCGCGCGGGCGGTGATGGAGGCGGTGCTGAAGTAGGGGCCCCGGAGGCCCATTTGGTGAGACGGGGGTGCCGGAGTGCTCCGTTCCCTACCTAACGTCCGGTCCATGACCGAGACCGCGTACGAACTCGCCCAGGTGAACATCGCCCGTCTCAAGGCCCCTCTGGATTCTCCGCAGTTGAAGGACTTCGTCGACAACCTCGACCCGGTGAACGCGGACGCCGAGGCCGCCGGTGGTTTTGTCTGGCGGTTGCAGAGCGAGGAGGGCGACGCGACGGACATCTCCGTGTTCGGCGACTCCTGGCTGATCATCAACATGTCGGTGTGGCGTGACACCGACGCCCTGACGGCCTTCATGTACCAGGGACGGCACCGGGAGATGCTGGCGCGGCGCAGGGTGGGGGTCCCCCCACGCCTTTGAGGCAGTGGGGGAGGTTCGAGCGTGTGGAGGAGGCGATGGTGGCCCTGTGGTGGGTCCCCGCCGGGCACCGCCCCACGGTGGCGGAGGCCGAGTCCCGCCTCCTCCATCTGCGGGCCAACGGTCCGACGCCGTACGCGTTCACCCTGCGCACCTCGTTCCCGCCGGGCGGTGCGGAGCCGCTGGCCGGGGAGGTGCCGGAGGGGCTGGGGTGTTCGGTCTAGGGGGACTTCAAGAAAGTCGGGTCGCAGGGATTGACGAGCTTGCTGACACGCAGTCTCATAAGGGGTGACCCGCCGGTAACCCGGACGCCCCATAAGCTGGAGCCGCCATGACGACCCTGTCGGAAACCGAAGCCCTTGACGGTCTGCGGGACGCGCTCGGGCTGCTCAAGGACCGGGAGCAGGTGGCCCAGCGACTGCTCGACTCCTCGGCCAAGCACTCCTTCGACCCGGACAAGGAGCTGGACTGGGAGGCGCCCTTCGAGGAGGGCAAGTGGTTCTGGCCGCCGGAGCTGGTGTCGCTGTACGACACCCCGTTGTGGAAGCGGATGAGCGAGGAGCAGCGCATCCTGCTCTCGCAGCACGAGGCGGCGGCGCTGGCCTCGCTGGGCATCTGGTTCGAGCTGATCCTGATGCAGCTGCTGGTGCGGCACATCTACGACAAGGCGGCGACGAGCGCGCATGTGCGGTACGCCCTCACCGAGATCGAGGACGAGTGCCGGCACTCGAAGATGTTCGCGCGGGTGATCAGCCGCGGTGGCACACCCTGGTACCCGGTGAGCCGGGTCCACCAGAACCTGGGCCGGCTGTTCAAGACGATCTCCACCACCCCCGGCTCCTTCACGGCCACCCTGCTCGGCGAGGAGGTCCTGGACTGGATGCAGCGGCTGACCTTCCCGGACGAGCGCGTCCAGCCGCTGATCCGGGGCGTCACGCGCATCCATGTCGTCGAGGAGGCGCGGCATGTGCGCTACGCCCGTGAGGAGCTGCGGCGCCAGATGGTGACCGCCCCGAAGTGGTCGCAGGAGTTCACCCGGCTCACCTCGGGGGAGTTCGCCCGGGTGTTCTCGGTGGCGTTCGTGAACCCCGAGGTGTACACGAACGTCGGTCTGGACCGGCGGGAGGCCGTCGCCCAGGTCCGGGCGAGCGGGCACCGGCGGGACGTGATGCAGCAGGGGTCGAAGCGGCTCACGGACTTCCTCGACGACATCGGTGTGCTGCGGGGCGTCGGACGGCGGCTGTGGAAGTCGTCGGGGCTGCTCGCGTAGCGGGGCGGGCGGTTACCCTGCGGGCATGACCCCGCAGGCCCCCACCCCCGCCTACCGGCGGCTCAGTGTCGAGGAACGCCGCAGCCAGCTGCTCGAGGCCGCGCTGTCCCTCTTCGCCCACAGCGCCCCGGAGGACGTGTCCCTGGACGACGTGGCGGAGGCGGCCGGCGTGTCACGGCCGCTGGTCTACCGGTACTTCCCCGGCGGCAAGCAGCAGTTGTACGAGGCTGCCCTGATGTCCGCCGCCGACGAGCTGCGGACCTGCTTCGACGAGCCGCACGAGGGTCCGCTGCTCCCCCGGCTGTCCCGGGCGGTCGACCGCTATCTCGCGTTCGTCGACCAGCACGACGCCGGGTTCAGCGCGCTGCTCCAGGGCGGGAGCGTGGTGGAGACCTCCCGGACGACCGCCATCGTGGACGGTGTGCGCCGGGCCGCCGCCGAGCACATCCTCAGCCATCTCGCGGTCACCGAGCCCGGCCCCCGGCTGCGGATGACGATCCGGATGTGGATCACCGCCGTGGAGGCGGCCTCGCTGATCTGGCTCGACGAGCACAAACAGCCGCCGCTGGAGGAGCTGCGGGACTGGCTCGTGGAGCAGTTCGTGGCGGTGCTGGCGGTGACCGCGCGGCGCGACGCGCAGACCGACGCGCTGGTGCGGGTGCTGGCCGAGGACCTCTGACCGCCCGGCGCCGGGGGCGTACCGCGGCCGGTTCCGCGCGCCGGTGCCCGGTGGCCGAGACTGGTGGGGTGAAGAGCGAAAACACCCCCTTCGAGGGCGGGCCCATGGACGGGCGCGTCCTGCCCGTGCTGCTGGGCATCACCGGGCACCCGCCCAAGACGTACCGCATCCCCGTCCCGGCACCGGACGGCGGCCCCCCCACCGTGCTGGTCTACCGGCGGGTGCCCCGGGGCCGGAGCTCGCGGACCGGTCTGCACCGGGGGTGGAAGTACCTCCACGACCCGACGGGGCAGGCCGGCCGCCGGCCCAGGTGGCCGTGGTCCAAGCCCGCGCCCGCTCCAGACGCCACGCCGGAGGGCAAGCCGGACGACGCCGAGGGGTGACCCCGTTGCGCCGAACCGCGCACACTCGCCGAGCGGACCGCGCGCACCCGCCGGATGCTCGCGATGCGGAGCGGACGAGCCGCCCCGTGTCGGAGGTGAGGGTGTGTCAGCGATGCTTCTGCGTCTGGTGTGTACGGCGGCGCTGGCGGCCGGTACCGTGCTCGCGCCCGTGTCCGCGGCGGCCGTTCCGGAACCGGGAGGCGGAAAAAGCACCGCCGGCCCCGGCGGGCGGTCCGTCGCCGAGCTGCTGACGGAGCTTCAGGGCCTGTACCGGAAGGCCGAAAAGGCCACCGAGGCCCACAACGCCACCCAGGAACGGCTGAAGAAGCAGCGCGCCGAGACCCAACGGCTCCAACGCGCCCTCGCCCGCACCCGGCTCTCCCTGCACGACAGCCGGGGCGCGGCCGGGCGGCTGGCCCGGCAGCAGTACCAGAGCCTCACCGGCCTCTCCCCGTACCTGCGTCTGCTGCTGGCGCGCGATCCGCAGCGCGCGCTCGACGAGGGGCATGTCATCGGACAGTTGGCGCGGCAGCGGGCGGAGACGGTGGGCCGGCTGACCGCCGGCGAGAGGGAGGCCCGCGAACTGGCGGGCCGGGCGCGCAAGGCACTCGCCGTCCGGACGGCCCTCACCGAGCGGAGCCGGAAGCAGCGGGACGAGGTGCGAAGACGGCTCCGCGAGGTGGAGAAGCTGCTCGCCTCGCTCACCGCCGAGCAGCTCGCCGCGCTGGCCGAACTGGAGCGCGGCCGGATCGCCAAGGCACAGAAGGAGCTGGTCACCTCCGGCGCGCTGGGCCACGGCAGCACACACCCGTCGGCGGCCGGCGCACGGGCCGTGCGGTACGCCGTGCAACAGCTCGGCAAGCCGTACGAGTGGGGAGCCGAGGGGCCGGCGACGTACG
The DNA here is from genome assembly GCF_040680275.1 of Streptomyces sp. NPDC052079. Taxonomy (NCBI): domain Bacteria; kingdom Bacillati; phylum Actinomycetota; class Actinomycetes; order Kitasatosporales; family Streptomycetaceae; genus Streptomyces; species Streptomyces sp. NPDC052079. Next base: position 748,091 of record NZ_JBFAWL010000001.1, on the reverse strand, counting down.
ACTGCTCGGGGCTGACCTCCAAGGCCTGGGGTGCCGCCGGGACGCCGATCCCCCGGACCAGCCAGGAGCAGTGGGCGCGGCTGAAGCGGGTGCCGCTGGTGGAGCTGCGGCCGGGGGACCTCGTCGTGTACTTCCCGGAGGCCACGCACGTCGCCCTCTACCTCGGCGACGGCAAGGTGGTGCAGGCGCCCCACCCGGGCGCCCGGATCAAGGTCTCCCCCATCGCGGCCAACCCGGTGCTGGGCGCCGTACGTCCCGACCCCGGCGGTAAGTCCCTGCGGCGGTATGTGCCGCCGGAACTCCCCGAGTGGGCCGCGCAGGGGTCCGACGCGGGCTACTCCGCCGCCGGTGCGCCCGAGACCTCCGCCAGGTAGGCGCCGGCCTTCTCCGGGTCGAAGAAGAAGTTCTCGAAGTCCGCCGGGTCGTTGAAGCCGTTGACGAAACGGTCCGCGACCGGCTGGAGCTGTCCGGCGGCGCCGATCAGGTTGAGGACGTGCTCCGGCGGCGGGGCGAGCATGGCGTTCGTCCACTTGGTGACGTGCTGGGCCGTATCCCAGTAACGGTCGAAGGTCGCCCGCATCCATTCCTCGTCGAACTCCTTCTCGCCGTGCTCGAGGATCGAGGCGAGGTAGGCGGCGGCGCACTTGGACGCGGAGTTGGACCCCTGGCCGGTGATCGGGTCGTTGGCGACGACCACGTCGGCGACGCCGAGGACGAGACCGCCGGAGGGCAGCCGGCCGACCGGGTTGCGGACGGTGGGGGCGTAGCGGCCGGCCAGGGTGCCGCCGGCGTCGGTCAGTTCGACCTTGGTGGCCCGCGCGTACTCCCAGGGAAGGAACTTCTCCATGAGTTCCAGGGTCAGGGAGAGGTGCTCCGCCGGGTCCTTGACGTCCTTGAAGGCGTCCAGCGGGCCGCCGGGTATGCCCTCCCAGAACAGGATGTCGGCGCGGCCCGAGTTGGTGAGCGTGGGCATGATGAACATCTCGCCGACGCCCGGGACCAGGTTGCAGCGGACCGCCTCGGTGTCCGGGTGCTCCGGACGCGGGCCGAGCCCGTGGACGTAGGCCACCGCCAGGGCCCGCTGCGGCTCGCTGTACGGGGAGCGCTCCGGATCACGGGCGAACATCTGCACGAGCTCGCCCTTGCCCGCCGAGATGAGGACGAGGTCGTACGTCCGCGAGAAGTAGTCCAGGTCGCCGACCGCCGCGCCGTGGATGACGAGCTGGCCGCCGCGCTGCGCGAAGGTCTCCATCCAGCCGGCCATCTTCACCCGCTGGTCCACCGACTGCGCGTACCCGTCGAGACGGCCCAGCCAGTCGATGGCGCGCTGCGAGGGGCCCGGGTCGAAGGAGCCGGGGGCCGCGACCGAGACGCCGAGTCCCTGGATCTTCGGGGCCTGGGACTCCCAGAAGTTCAGCTTCAGGTCGCGCTCGTGCTGCAGGGCCGTGTGGAACATGCACTGCGTCGACATGACCCTCCCGGTGCGGATCTCGTCCGCGGTCCGGTTGGACATCAGGGTGACCTCGTACCCGTGCGACTGGAGGCCGAGGGCGAGCTGGAGACCGGACTGGCCGGCTCCGACGACGAGTATCTTCCGCATTCGGGGGACGCTCCTAAGAGGACTGCTCGGGGACTGCCGGGGACTACTCGGGGGTTTCGTCGAGCGCGTGGCCCACGAGGGACAGGAGGGTCTCGATGACCGAGATCCGGCGGCGCGCATCCATGATCATGACAGGTATGTGCGCGGGGATGGTCAACGCCTCCCGCACGTCCTCGGGGTCGTATCGCTCGCTGCCGTCGAACTGGTTGACCGCGACGACGTACGGCAGTCCGCAGCTCTCGAAGTAGTCCAGCGCCGGCCAGCAGTCCTTCAGACGGCGGGTGTCGGCGAGCACGACGGCACCGATCGCGCCGCGCACCAGGTCGTCCCACATGAACCAGAACCGCTGCTGCCCGGGCGTGCCGAAGACGTAGAGCACCAGGTCGTCGTCGAGCGTGATGCGGCCGAAGTCCATGGCCACGGTGGTGGTCAGCTTGCCCGGCGTGGCGGTGAGGTCGTCGTGCTCCTCGCTCGCCTCGGTCATCAGCGCCTCGGTCTCCAGGGGCGTGATCTCCGAAACGGTGGTGACCAGCGTGGTCTTGCCGACGCCGAAGCCGCCCGCCACCACTATCTTGGTGGCGACCGGCGCCCGGGTGGGGTCGGTCTGCCAGGGTTGCAGGGGCCCGTCGTCGTGGACGAGCGGGGAGACGCCGGGCGCGGCGTCAGAGACGACGGAGTCCACTCAGCACCCTTTCCAGCAGCGCGCGGTCGGGACGGCCCGTGCCGTGGCCGGTTCCCGTTCCGTAGACACGGATCTTTCCCTGGTCCGCGAGGTCGCTCAGCAGGACGCGGACCACGCCGAGCGGCATGCTCAGCAGCGCGGCGATCTCGGCCACCGTACGCATACGGCGGCACAGTTCGACGATGGCCCGCATCTCCGGCATGACCCGGGAGGTGAGGCCGCCGTTGGTGAGTTCCCTGCGCTCCTCGGCGGCGTCGAGCGCGGCGGTGCCGGCGGTGGCGCCGACGAACGTCTCGACGAGGAGGACGTGACCGAAGCGGGTGCGGCCGCCGGTGAGCGAGTAGGGGCGGACCCGGGCGACTCTGCGGTCGCCGCCACGGACCGGGAGATGTTTCCTGGACGTGCTGCTCATGGGCGGCTCCCGGTGGGATCGTTCTCCAGGTTCTGGCGCAGTTCGCTGCGGAGTTCGGGGGTCAGCACATGGCCGGCGCGGCCGACGAAGAGAGCCATGTGGTACGCCACCACGCTCATGTCGCAGTCCTCGGAGCCGTGTACGCCGAGCAGCGAGCCGTCGCTGATCGACATCACGAAGAGGCTGCCCTGGTCCATCGCGACCATGGTGTGCTTGACCGGACCGTAGCCCATCAGCTTGGTGGCGCCGATCGTGAGGCTGCCGATGCCGGAGACGACGGTGGCGAGGTCGGCGGCGGAGCCGCGTGGGCCGGAACGCCTGGTGCTCCGGGCGCCGCGGGCCTCCGTGTTGCGATCGTCGTCGGAGGAGAGGAGCAGCAGGCCGTCGGAGGAGACCACCGCGACGGAGAGGATGCCGGGCACCTCCTCGACAAGGTTGGTCAGCAGCCAGTGCAGGTTGCGGGCCTCACTGCTCAGTCCGAAGGTACTGGGCGCGGTCAACTGCTTGCCTCCTCGACGGTGCCCCCCGTGGCTTCTTCGTTCTGTGCGCTTGTGGCGTCTTCGTTGCGTGCGCTCGTGGCGGACGGTGTCCGGTGGTGGCCGGTCTGTTCGGCGATCTCGGCCTCGACGTCCCGGCGGCCGGCGTCGGCACCCTGGCGGAATCCGCCGAGCCGCCGTCGCAGTGCCTCGGCGTCCACGGTCCCGGTCCGCGGGCGCGGGACCGCGGCGGGCGCGCTGATCCTCGGCGTGCGCTTGGGCAGTCCCTTGTCGGTGACCCGCTCCTCGTCCCCGCCACCGTCCGCGACACGCTCGTGCTCGGCGCCGGGGCCGTCCCCGGCGACCGGGCGGCGCGGCAGGGCGCCGGGCGGGGGTACGGCGTGGGACGGGGGTACGGCGTCGGATGCGCCGGTGACGGGCGCCTGCGGCGCGGCTCCGGCAGCCGGGTGTACGGCCGGGGCCTGCGGCCGGTCGGTGGGTGCCGGCTCGGCGCTGAAGGCATGGCCTGCGCCCGGCCGTGCCGCATCGGGGTCCGGCAGGCCGGGGGTCCCGGACGGGTGCTGACCGCTTCCGGGCGACTGGCCGGACTCCGGCCGCTCGGGGCCCGGACGTGCGGGCGGCTCGTCGGCGCCGTCGGGCTGGGCCGGGATCAGCAGTTCCATGGTGGCCTCGGCGGGCCGCTCGGGCGGCATGTCCGCGCCCACGTTCCGTACGGGGCCGTCCGCGGACGGTTCGGCGTGACCGGCGACGGCGTCATCCGCGCGCTGCGCGTCGGCACCGGCACCGGCACCCACGGGCTCCCCGCCCGGGTGCCCATGGGGCTGGGGCTCCTCCCCGTCGCCCCGTGCGGGTGCGTCCGCGTGGGCGGAGGGCGGTGTGGCGCCGGGGGAGGGCTCGGGGCGGTGGGCCGCGGTGAGCTCGTCCGCGTGGTCGGCGGCGGGCCCGCCGGTGGGGGCCGGGGCGGGCTCGTCCGTGTGGGCCAGGGCGCGGTCGCTCACCGCCTTCTCGGCCAGGGTGACCAGCGGGTCGCCCGACTCCGTACGGCCGTGCAGGACGTTGGAGTTGGCCTCGGCGTCGGCGCCCGGGAGGGAGACCGTGTAGGTGCCGGAGACCGAGGCGGGGACCGCGGTGGGGGTGGCGGCGGCCAGCAGGGGGTCGGGGAGGACGACGACCGCCGCGATCCCGCCCTGCTTCTGCTCGCGCAGCTGGACCCGCACACCGTGCCGGTGGGCGAGCCGGGCCACGACGTACAGGCCGAGGCCGAGCCCGTCCTCGGCCTCCGCGTCGTACGTCGCGTCCGGGTCGACCTCGGACAGGCGGGAGTTGAGCCGCTCCAGCCGGTCGGCGGCCATGCCGATGCCCTCGTCCTGGACGGAGAGCATGACCTCGCCGTTCTCCAGCAGCCAGCCGGAGATCTCGACGGGCATGTCGGGCGGGGAGAACGCCGTGGCGTTCTCCATCAGCTCGGCCAGCAGATGGGAGAGGTCGTCCGCCGCGAACCCGGCGATGTGCGCGTGCGGCGGCAGCGCCGCGATCCGCACCCGCTCGTACCGCTCGATCTCGCTGACCGCGGCCCGTACGACGTCCACCAGCGGCACCGGACCCGCCGTGTGCCGGCCGTGCTCGGTGCCGGCGAGGACGAGGAGGTTCTCGCTGTGCCGGCGCATGACGGTGGCGAAGTGGTCCAGCTTGAACAGGGTGGCCAGCCGGTCCGGGTCGTCCTCCCGCTCCTCCAGCCCCTCGATGACGCCGAGCTGACGCTCGACCAGCCCGAGGGTGCGCAGGGCGAGGTTGACGAACGTGCCGCCGATGCCGGCCCGCAAGCGCTCCAGATGGGCCGCGGACTCGGCGAGTTCGGTACGCAGTTCCTCGCGGGCGTCGGCCATCTTCTGCCGTTGGCCGACGAGATGCTTGCGGTCGGCCTCCAGCGTGGCGATCCGCTCGGCGAGTCTGGCGGCGTGCGCGTGCAGGGCGTTGACGGAGCGGACGACCTGTGCGAACTCGTCGTTGCGGCCGGTGAACGCGACCGGCTCCTCCGCTGCGGGGTCCTCGGCCTCGGCGAGGCGGGCGGAGCCCCGGCGCAGTACCGACAGCGGCCGGGTGAGCGTGCGCGCCATCGCCGTGGCGATGCCGACGGTGAGCAGCATCAGGGCGCCGAGGACGGCGATCCGGATCTCCAGCTCGGTGACGTCGTCGTCGCGCAGCTGGGCGAGGTCCTTGGTGCGCTGGTCGAAGAGGGCGGACTCCACCCCGCGCATCGCGTCGATCCGCGCGGTGAGCGCGGCGGCGAGCTTCTTGGTGCTGGTGCCGAGTTCGTCGTCGGAGAGGGTGGGCTCGTCGGTGAGGCTCGCGAGGTACTTCTCGGCGGCGTCGACCTCGGGTCCGTTGACCGTGGAGTCGTAGGAGGCGCGGGCGGTGTCGGGCGCGCCCTCGCGGAAGTCGGCGAGGCCGGCGTCGGAGCGCAGCCGGGCCTGGAGCGCGGCGGCGGTCAGCGCGTCGCGCTGCTTGGTGTCGGCCTCCGAGGAGGTGCTGGACGTGGTCGGCAGGCCGGTGATCGGGTCGATCACGGTCTGCGTGGTGCGCGGCACGTTCAGCGCGGCGAGCAGCAGTCCCCGGGTGGCGGCGGCCTGCTGGACGGCGGCGTCGAGCTCGGCGAGCGCGTGGTCCCCGGAGCCGGCCCGGGGCGGGGTGCGCTCGGCGAGCTGTTCGGCTACCTGGTGCAGCTGGGTGATGGCGGTCGAGTATGCCCGATGCGCTTCGAGAGCACTGCTCTTCCCGGTGAGCGCCGCTCTCCGTACGGCCGCGACGGCGTCGAGCTGCTCGCGCAGCGTCTCGGAGGTGTCGGGGTCGGCGCGCAGTTCCTCGACCTGCCGGTCGACTCGGGCGCTGTGCTGCTCGGAGGGCGCCTTGGACTGGGGGCGGCCGGCCGCGATGTAGGGGACGACCTCGTCGCGCTCGTCGGCGAGGGAGTGGGCGAGGGTGAGGGCGTCCTGGGTCTGCTCGGCGAGGGTCACCAGCTCCTGCGAGTCGCCGAGCTGCCCGGAGGCGGCGACGACGGACGGGGCCCCGGCCCCGGCGATCGCGGCGGCCACCACGGCCACGGCGACGATCAGCCGGTTGCGTACGTGGGTGGGACGGCCCCTGCCGACAGTGGGCTGCTGCTCCGCGTCCCCGTTGGGAGCCGTCTGCTTGCCTTTGCGACGAGGCCGCGTCTTCTGCACCGGTGCTCGCATTCCTGACTCGTGTACCCGTGGGCCCGGGTGACGCTCCGTCAACGGGTGCGGGTGTTCACCCCGAGCCCGTCACCGCGCTCGGACAGCGAGGTGCCCCCCATCGCTCCCCGACCCTCCCAGTGCCCGTGGACGGCGGACGCGCATCACCTCACCCGCCACTCGAAGGAGTGAACATCGGAGGTGAGTTGGGGAGCAAGTCCCGCCGCGGCTCGTAGCCGCCGTGTGCGGCACGCCGGTTGGACGTCTGCGGCGGGCGGTGGCAGTATTCGCCGCCACGCCTTCCCGGAGCCCTGCAATCCCTCCCAAATCAGGCGTCTGACCTGCATGGTGGCGGTGATCCGGCGACCGTTGCCCGCCTTTGACGGCCGTTGTGGAGGGCTCGTGCAGACTGGTGGGGTGCGTACGGAGCTTGTTTCGGAGCCGGGTGATCCGGGCCGCCCCAACGAGGACTTCGCGAGCGTCGGTCTCCCGGCCTCCGGACAGGGCGGTTCGCTCGTGGTGCTGGACGGGGTCACCCCACCGGGTGATGGAGGCGGCTGTCTGCACTCCGTGCCCTGGTTCACCGCCCGGCTGGGCGGCGCGCTGACCGAACTGACCGTTTCCCTCCCGGATGTTCCCCTCACCGAGGTGCTGTCCCGCGCCCTCGCGCGTACCGCCGAGAGCCATGCGGCAAGCTGTGACCTTTCTCACCCGCGTACACCGCAGGCGACGGTGGTGCTGGCCCGCTGGTCACCCGTCTCGGTGGAGTACCTGGTGCTGTCCGACTCGGCCCTGCTCGTCGAGGCCCCCGACGGCACGGTCGCCGCGCTGTTGGACGACCGGCTGGACCGGCTGCCCCGCTCGGCGCTGGCCGACCAGGCCCTGGTGGACACCACGCTGCGCAACAAGGAGGGCGGCTTCTTCACGGCGGCGGCGGACCCCTCGGTGGCCTCCCGCGCGGTGACCGGCTCGCTGCCGCGCGGTGAGGTCCGCACGCTCGCCGCCCTGACCGACGGTGCGGCGCGCTGGGTGGAGCGGTTCCACGAGGGCGACTGGACGGACTGCCTCACCCTGATCCGCAAGGAGGGCCCGCAGGCCCTGGTGGACCGGGTGCGGACCCTGGAGCGGGCGGACACGGACCCGGTGCCGCCGCGCCGGGGCAAGACGCACGACGACGCCACCGTCGTCTACGTGGAGCTGTCACCCCGTTAGAGCCTGCCAGTCGGGGTCACTTCTCCATCCCCCGGTTCAGCTGGTGGAGCAGCCGGGCGAGTTCCGTGATCTCGGCGGGGTCCCAGTCGGCCAGCCGTCCGGCGTAACGGGCGCGGCGGGCCTCGCGGACCCTGCTCACCCGCTGTTGCCCCTCTTCGGTGAGGGCGACCAGCCAGGCGCGGCCGTCGGCGGGATCCGGCTCGCGGCCGACGAGTCCCAGCTCTTCGAGCGCCCGCAGTTGGCGGGACATCGTGGCCTTGCCAACGCCGATGTAGGCGGCGAGCTCGGTGGCCCGCTGGCGGCCGCACTCATCCAGACGGACCAGCAGCCCGTAGGCGGACGGCTCCAGGTCGGGATGGACCGCGCGGGCCATCTCCCCCTGGCTGGCGCGGGCGCGGCGCAGCAGCACCGTCAACTCGCGTTCCAGCGCGAGGAGACCGGGCTGCTCCACCTCGGACGCGGGCCCCGGGGAGGCGGCGCGTTCCCCGCCGCCGTTTGCGTCATCGTGCACGTGTGCCCCTGCCTCGGTTTCCCGTTCCGAAAGTTTCCCGCCAAGTGGCGACGTCGCCGCAGCTCCACCAGTATTTCGCAGGCGTAGACCAACGGCAGCGCGCGGCCCGGCCCGTGGCCGTCGTGGTCCGCGCACCACACTTTCCCTACCAGGCGATTACGTGGCATGCCCACTACATGCGATGTGGGTCACATCCGGGTTCGCCCCCACCGACCTTTCGGAGATGCGTCATGCCTGTGCACAGATCCGGCCTCACCCGCATACCCGCGCTCGTGACCGCCGGGGCGGTCCTGCTCGCGGTGCTCTCCCTCCCCGGCGCGGCCGGGGCGACCGAATCCGCCGAGTCCGCCCCCAGCGTGCCCCCGCGCGGCACCGCCCACATGGGCATGGGCGTCGCCGCCCACGACGGCCGCGGCGGCCTCCCCACCACCCGCTCCACCCAGACGGAGGGTGTGGACGTCTCCAGTCACCAGGGCAACGTCGCCTGGTCGACGCTGTGGAGGAGCGGGGTCCGCTGGGCCTATGCCAAGGCCACGGAGGGGACGTACTACACGAACCCGTACCACTCCCAGCAGTACAACGGCTCCTACGACGTCGGCATGATCCGCGGTGCGTACCACTTCGGGACGCCCGACACGGGGAGCGGCTCCGCCCAGGCCGACTACTTCGTCGACCGCGGCGGCGCCTGGTCCGCCGACGGACGCACTCTCCCGGGCGTGCTCGACATCGAGTGGAACCCGTACGGCGACGCCTGCTACGGCAAGTCGCCGAGCGCGATGGTGAGCTGGATCCGTGACTTCCTGGACCAGTACCGGTACCGCACCGGCCGGAACGCCGTCATCTACACCGCCACGAGCTGGTGGAAGCAGTGCACCGGCAACTACGCCGGCTTCGCCGCCACGACTCCCCTGTGGGTCGCCCGGTACGCCTCCACCGTGGGAGAACTGCCCGCCGGATGGGGGACGTACGCGATGTGGCAGTACACCTCGACCGGTCCGACCGTCGGGGACCACAACCGCTTCAACGGCACCGTCGACCGGGTGAGGACCTTCGCCCTCGGCTGACCCGGCCCCGGGTGCGGTGAAGGCCCGGGCCTCCCTCACGAAACCCGGGCCTCCCCGATCCGGTCGCTTCCTCCCCCAGTGCCTAAAGCCTGGGAGGTGCCCCCATCGCCGCGACCGGAACCTCCGGCGCCGCGCCGTTCACGGCCGGCGACAGCGCCAGCTCCAGGACCTGGCGGACATCGGTGACGGCGTGGACGTCGAGCTTGTCCAGCACCTCCGCCGGGACGTCGTCCAGGTCGGGCTCGTTGCGCTTGGGGATGACCACGGTGGTGATCCCCGCGCGGTGCGCGGCGAGCAGCTTCTGCTTCACCCCGCCGATCGGCAGCACCCGCCCGGTCAGCGAGACCTCACCGGTCATCGCCACGTCCGTGCGGACCAGCCGGCCGGAGAGCAGCGAGGCCAGGGCGGTGGTCATGGTGATGCCCGCGCTCGGGCCGTCCTTGGGCACCGCGCCCGCCGGGAAGTGGATGTGCACGCCCCGGTCCTTCAGGTCGCCGACCGGGAGCTCCAGTTCGGCGCCGCGGCTGCGCAGGAAGCTCAGCGCGATCTGCGCCGACTCCTTCATCACGTCACCCAGCTGGCCGGTCAGGGTCAGCCCGGCCGCGCCCGTCTCCGGGTCGGCCAGGGAGGCCTCGACGTAGAGCACGTCCCCGCCCGCGCCGGTCACCGCGAGACCGGTGGCGACACCCGGGACGGCGGTACGGCGCTCGGCCGGGTCCTGGGCGGACTCGGGCACGTGGTGCGGCCGGCCGATCAGGTCCCGCAGGTCGCCCTCGGTCACGGTGAAGGGCAGTTCCCGCGCGCCCAGTTCGTGCTGGGCGGCGATCTTGCGCAGCAGCCGTGCGACGGACCGCTCCAGGTTGCGCACGCCGGCCTCGCGCGTGTACTCGCCGGCCAGCTTGCGCAGCGCGCCCTCGTCGATCGTCACCTCCTCGGCGTCCAGTCCCGCCCGCTCCAGCTGGCGCGGGAGCAGGTGGTCGCGGGCGATGACGACCTTCTCGTCCTCGGTGTAGCCGTCGAGGCGGACCAGCTCCATGCGGTCCAGCAGGGCCTCCGGGATGGCCTCCAGGACGTTGGCCGTCGCGAGGAACACCACGTCGGAGAGGTCGAGCTCGACCTCCAGGTAGTGATCGCGGAAGGTGTGGTTCTGCGCCGGGTCCAGGACTTCCAGCAGGGCCGCGGCCGGGTCGCCGCGGAAGTCGGAGCCGACCTTGTCGATCTCGTCCAGCAGGACGACCGGGTTCATGGAACCGGCCTCCTTGATCGCGCGGACGATCCGGCCGGGCAGCGCGCCGACGTACGTGCGGCGGTGACCGCGGATCTCGGCCTCGTCGCGGACGCCGCCGAGGGCGACGCGGACGAACTTGCGGCCCATCGCGTGGGCGACGGACTCGCCGAGACTGGTCTTGCCGACACCGGGCGGGCCGACGAGGGCCAGTACGGCACCCCCGCGCCGTCCCCCGACGACACCCAGGCCCCGGTCGCCGCGCCGCTTGCGCACCGCCAGGTACTCGGTGATCCGCTCCTTCACGTCCTCAAGGCCGGAGTGCTCGGCGTCCAGGACGGCCTGGGCGCCCTGGATGTCGTAGGCGTCCTCGGTGCGCTCGCTCCACGGCATCTCCAGAACCGTGTCGAGCCAGGTGCGGATCCAGGACCCCTCCGGCGACTGGTCGGAGGAGCGCTCCAGCTTGTCGACCTCCTTGAGAGCGGCCTCGCGGACCTTCTCGGGCAGGTCGGCCGCCTCGACGCGGGCGCGGTAGTCGTCGGACTCCTCGCCGTCCTGTTCGCCGTTCAGCTCGCGCAGCTCCTTGCGGACGGCCTCCAGCTGGCGGCGCAGCAGGAACTCGCGCTGCTGCTTGTCGACGCCCTCCTGGACGTCCTTGGCGATGGTCTCGGCGACGTCCTGCTCGGCGAGGTGGTCGCGCAGCTGCTGCGTGGCGAGCTTGAGCCGGGCCACCGGGTCGGTGGTCTCCAGCAGGGCGACCTTCTGCTCGGTGGTGAGGAAGGGCGAGTAGCCGGAGTTGTCGGCGAGCGCGGAGACGTCGTCGATGGCCTGGACGCGGTCGACGACCTGCCAGGCGCCGCGCTTGCGCAGCCAGGCCGTGGCGAGCGCCTTGTACTCCTTGACGAGCTCGGTGACATGCCCCGGCAGCGGCTCGGGCACGCTCTCGTCGACACGGGTGCCCTCCACCCACAGCGCCGCGCCCGGCCCGGTGGTCCCGGCGCCGATGCGCACGCGGCCGCGGCCGCGGATCAGGGCGCCCGGGTCACCGTCGGCCAGCCTGCCGACCTGCTCGACCGTGCCCAGCACGCCGGTTCCGGCGTACGTCCCGTCGACGCGTGGCACCAGGAGCACCCTGGGCTTCCCGGGCTCGGTGCGGGCGGCGGCCTGGGCGGCCTCCAGCGCGGCGCGCACCTCGGAATCGCTCAGGTCCAGCGGTACCACCATCCCGGGCAGCACGACCTCGTCGTCGAGCGGCAGCACAGGCAGGGCGAGCGATGTGGACTCAGTAGCCATGATCTCCCCTTCGGCAGTCAAGTTGAGCTATGCCGACTCAATGCAGGGGAGCCGCCGAATGTTCCCAGGGGTGCGTTCGCTGTCAGCGATCACCGTCCCGGGCACCTGAAGGGCCGCGAACGGCACGGAAAGACGGCTGTCAGGATGAACGCATGCCCACCCCGTACGACATTCCCGAAGCCCCCGAAGTCCTGGACCGCCGCGAGGGCCCGTACGGCGAGGTCGTGCTGCGCAGGCACGGCGACCTGCTGCAGATCATCGCCAACGGCTGCTTCCTGATGGACACCTCCGACGGCCGTTCGGAACGGCGGCTCGTCGACGCGGCCCTGGCCGCCCTCGACGGTGGCACGGCTGACCCGCGGGTCCTGATCGGCGGTCTCGGGGTCGGATTCTCGCTCGCACACGCCGCCGGCCAGTCGCGCTGGGGACGGATCACCGTGGTGGAGCGCGAACCGGCCATCATCGAGTGGCACCGCGCGGGGCCGCTGGCCGGACTCTCCGCGCGGGCCCTGGCCGACCCCCGCGCGGAGATCGTCGAGGCGGACCTCGTCCGTTACGTCCATGAGACATCCGACACGTTCGACGCGCTGTGCCTCGATATCGACAACGGGCCCGACTGGACCGTCACCGAGGGCAACGAGGGGCTGTACTCACCGGCCGGACTGGCGGCCTGCGCACGGGTGTTGAAACCGCGCGGGGTGCTCGCTGTCTGGTCCGCCCAGCCCTCACCGGAATTCGAGGGAACCTTGCGGAATGCCGGGTTCCGACAGGTGCGTACCGAAGAGATCCCCGTTGCCCGGGGCGTTCCGGACGTCGTGCACATCGGCGTCCGCCCTGGATAGCAAAGCCACGGTGACGCACCGTACGCTGCTGCCTGACGCCGATCATTCAAGCGTCAATCGCAGTGATGCGCAGACGACGGATCACCCCACGGATTCCGGAAAAAGCACACCTCAGGGGCGGGCCATGGAGCAGACACACACCTCCCACAACGGCACGGCGACGACCACCCCCGGCGCGCAACGCCGGGTCCTGGTGGTCGAGGACGACGCGACGATCGTGGAGGCCATCGCGACCCGCCTTCGCGCCGAGGGATTTCTGGTGCAAACGGCGAGCGACGGCCCGTCCGCGGTCGACACGGCGGAGGCCTGGCAGCCCGACCTGCTGATCCTCGACATCATGCTGCCGGGCTTCGACGGCCTGGAGGTCTGCCGTCGGGTGCAGGCCCAGCGGCCGGTGCCCGTGCTGATGCTCACCGCGCGGGACGACGAGACCGACATGCTGGTCGGGCTGGGCGTCGGCGCCGACGACTACATGACGAAGCCGTTCTCCATGCGGGAGCTGGCGGCCCGTGTGCATGTGCTGCTGCGCCGCATGGAGCGCGCGGCGCTGGCCGCCACCACCCCGCGCAGCGGCATCCTGCGGCTGGGCGAGCTGGAGATCGACCACGCGCAGCGCAGGGTGCGCGTGCGCAGCGAGGACGTGCATCTGACGCCCACCGAGTTCGACCTCCTGGTGTGCCTGGCGAACACGCCCCGCGCGGTGCTCTCCCGCGAGCAGCTGCTGGCCGAGGTCTGGGACTGGGCGGACGCCTCCGGCACCCGGACCGTGGACAGCCACATCAAGGCGCTGCGCCGGAAGATCGGCGCCGAGCGCATCCGCACCGTGCACGGCGTGGGCTACGCCCTGGAGACGCCGACGCCATGAGCGAGGGTCCGGCCGGACGCAGAGGTCCCCGGGGTGCACAGCCCTGGGGCGGTGTACGCCCGTTCTCGATCAAGACCAAGCTGGGTGCGCTGGTCGTCGTCTCCGTACTGATCACCACGGGGCTGTCGGTGATCGCGGTGCACACCAAGACGGAGCTGCGCTTCATCACGGTCTTCTCGATGATCGCCACGCTGCTCATCACGCAGTTCGTGGCGCACTCGCTCACCGCGCCGCTGGACGACATGAACGCCGTGGCGCGGTCCATCTCGCACGGCGACTACACCCGCCGGGTGCGGGAGAACCGCCGGGACGAGCTGGGCGACCTGGCCCAGACGATCAACGTCATGGCCGACGAGCTGGAGGCCCAGGACCATCAGCGCAAGGAGCTGGTCGCCAACGTCTCCCACGAGCTGCGCACCCCCATCGCGGGCCTGCGCGCGGTGCTGGAGAACATCGTCGACGGCGTCACCGAGGCCGACCCCGAGACGATGCGCACGGCCCTGAAGCAGACGGAGCGGCTCGGGCGTTTGGTGGAGACGCTGCTGGACCTGTCCCGCCTGGACAACGGGGTGGTCCCGCTGAAGAAGCGCCGGTTCGAGGTGTGGCCGTATCTGTCGGGCGTGCTCAAGGAGGCGAACATGGTCGCCTCCGCCCGCGCGGGCATGGCCTCCGGCTCCGGCAGCCACACCCGGACGGACGTCCATCTGCACCTCGACGTGTCGCCGCCGGAGCTCACCGCGCACGCCGACCCCGAGCGCATCCACCAGGTCGTCGCCAATCTCATCGACAACGCGGTCAAGCACAGCCCGCCGCACGGCCGCGTGACGGTCCGGGCGCGGCGCGGCGCACAGCCGGACTCGCTGGAGCTCGAGGTGCTGGACGAGGGCCCGGGCATTCCGCGGACGGAGTGGCGGCGGGTCTTCGAGCGGTTCAACCGCGGCAACGTCAACCGTCCGCACGGTCCGGGCAGCGACGGCGGCACCGGTCTCGGCCTGGCGATCGCCCGCTGGGCCGTCGATCTGCACGGCGGCCGGATCGGAGTGGCCGAATCCGAGCGGGGCTGCCGGATTCTGATCACTCTTCCGGGGACTCCATCCGTACCAAGTTGACGTAAAGTTCGAAGCGGAGCCGCAAGATCCACACTGTCGGCGCTGGCGGACACGTGTGATCAGGCACAGGCCCGCGCGAACCGCGCGCCAGGCCGTGGCCGAGCGATGCCCGATGCCGCCGAAAGAACCGGAACCACGCTTGTTTCCCGCCATTTCCCACGCCGAAACACGCGTGGGGATGTGACTTACACGACGATGAACGGCCCGGCCTGACCTTCTCGCGCCGGGGGGCGTAGCCTTTATTTCCGCTGTCCATCATCTTGCGGAGCGGAAGAGGGCGGTTGACGCCGTGTCGCCACAGTCCCCCAGTAACTCGAGCATCTCGACCGAGACCGATCCAGCGGGCCAGAACCCCGCTGCGGCCTTCGGTGCCAACGAATGGCTCGTCGACGAGATCTACCAGCAGTACCTCCAGGACCCGAACTCGGTGGACCGAGCCTGGTGGGACTTCTTCGCCGACTACAAGCCGGGCGCGCCTGCGACCTCGGCTCCGGCGGGTACCGCGGCCGCGGGGGCCGCGGGAACCACCACCTCCCAGGCCCAGCCCGCCGCGCCCGCCCCCGCGGCCGCGCGGCCCGCGGCACCGGCACCCGCCGCTCAGCCGGCCGCCGCCAAGGCCCCGGCGCAGGCCGCCGCTCCGGCGCAGGCCGCCGCGCCCGCGAAGCCGGCTGCGGCCAAGCCGAAGGCGGAGCCCTCCGGCGAGGCGAAGAACGGCGCCGAGCAGGTGCCCCTGCGCGGTCCGTCCGCCGCCGTGGCGAAGAACATGGACGCCTCCCTGGAGCTGCCCACGGCCACGTCCGTGCGCGCGGTCCCGGTGAAGCTGCTGTTCGACAACCGCATCGTCATCAACAACCACCTCAAGCGGGCGCGCGGCGGGAAGATCTCCTTCACGCACCTCATCGGCTACGCCATGGTCCAGGCCATCAAGGCCATGCCGTCGATGAACTACTCGTTCGCCCGCGTGGACGGCAAGCCGACCCTGGTCAAGCCGGAGCATGTCAACCTCGGTCTGGCCATCGACCTGGTGAAGCCCAACGGCGAGCGCCAGCTGGTCGTCGCGGCGATCAAGAAGGCCGAGACGCTGAACTTCTTCGAGTTCTGGCAGGCCTACGAGGACATCGTCCGTCGCGCCCGCGACAACAAGCTGACGATGGACGACTTCACCGGCGTCACGGTCTCCCTGACCAACCCCGGCGGCCTCGGCACCGTCCACTCCGTGCCCCGCCTGATGCCGGGCCAGTCGGTGATCCTGGGCGTCGGCTCGATGGACTACCCGGCGGAGTTCCAGGGCACCAGCCAGGACACGCTGAACAAGCTCGGCATCTCCAAGGTCATGACGCTCACGTCGACCTACGACCACCGGGTGATCCAGGGCGCCGCCTCCGGCGAGTTCCTCCGCACGGTCGCGAACCTCCTCCTCGGCGAGAACGGCTTCTACGACGAGATCTTCGAGGCGCTGCGCATCCCCTACGAGCCGGTCCGCTGGCTCAAGGACATCGACGCCTCCCACGACGACGACGTCACCAAGGCCGCCCGGGTCTTCGACCTGATCCACTCCTACCGGGTCCGCGGCCACGTCATGGCCGACACCGACCCGCTGGAGTACAAGCAGCGCAAGCACCCCGACCTGGACATCGTCGAGCACGGCCTCACCCTGTGGGACCTGGAGCGCGAGTTCGCCGTCGGCGGCTTCGCCGGCAAGTCGATGATGAAGCTGCGCGACATCCTCGGCGTGCTCCGCGACTCGTACTGCCGCACCACCGGCATCGAGTTCATGCACATCCAGGACCCCAAGCAGCGCAAGTGGATCCAGGACCGGGTGGAGCGCCCGCACTCCAAGCCGGAGCGCGAGGAGCAGCTGCGCATCCTGCGCCGCCTGAACGCCGCCGAGGCCTTCGAGACGTTCCTGCAGACGAAGTACGTCGGCCAGAAGCGCTTCTCGCTGGAGGGCGGCGAGTCGGTCATCCCGCTGCTCGACGCGGTGCTGGACTCGGCCGCCGAGTCGCGCCTGGACGAGGTCGTCATCGGCATGGCCCACCGCGGCCGGCTGAACGTGCTGGCCAACATCGTCGGCAAGTCGTACGCGCAGATCTTCCGCGAGTTCGAGGGCAACCTCGACCCGAAGTCGATGCACGGCTCCGGCGACGTGAAGTACCACCTGGGCGCCGAGGGCACCTTCACCGGCCTGGACGGCGAGCAGATCAAGGTCTCCCTGGTCGCCAACCCCTCGCACCTGGAGGCGGTGGACCCGGTCCTGGAGGGCGTCGCCCGCGCCAAGCAGGACATCATCGGCAAGGGCGGCACGGACTTCACCGTCCTGCCGGTGGCCATCCACGGCGACGCGGCCTTCGCAGGCCAGGGCGTGGTGGCCGAGACCCTGAACATGTCGCAGCTGCGCGGCTACCGCACCGGTGGCACGGTCCACGTCGTGATCAACAACCAGGTCGGCTTCACCGCCGCCCCGGAGTCGTCGCGCTCGTCGATGTACGCCACCGACGTGGCCCGCATGATCGAGGCGCCGATCTTCCACGTGAACGGCGACGACCCGGAGGCGGTCGTGCGCGTCGCGCGCCTGGCCTTCGAGTTCCGTCAGGCGTTCAACAAGGACGTCGTGATCGACCTCATCTGCTACCGCCGCCGCGGTCACAACGAGTCGGACAACCCGGCCTTCACCCAGCCGCTGATGTACGACCTGATCGACAAGAAGCGCTCGGTGCGCAAGCTCTACACCGAGTCCCTCATCGGTCGCGGCGACATCACCCTGGAAGAGGCCGAGCAGGCGCTGCAGGACTACCAGGGCCAGCTGGAGAAGGTCTTCACGGAGGTCCGTGAGGCCACCTCCCAGCCGACGACGGTCGAGCCCCCAGAGCCGCAGGCGGAGTTCCCGGTCGCCGTGAACACCGCGGTCACCACGGAGGTCGTCAAGCGGATCGCCGAGTCCCAGGTGAACATCCCCGACCACATCACCGTCCACCCGCGTCTGCTGCCGCAGCTGCAGCGCCGGGCGGCGATGGTCGAGGACGGCACGATCGACTGGGGCATGGGCGAGACCCTCGCGTTCGGCTCGCTGCTCCTGGAGGGCGTCCCGGTGCGGCTCGCCGGCCAGGACTCCCAGCGCGGCACCTTCGGCCAGCGTCACGCGGTCATCATCGACCGCAGCACGGGCGAGGAGTACACGCCGCTGCAGTACCTCTCCGAGGACCAGTCGCGGCTGAACGTCTACAACTCCCTGCTCTCCGAGTACGCGGCGATGGGCTTCGAGTACGGCTACTCGCTGGCCCGCCCCGACGCGCTCGTGCTGTGGGAGGCGCAGTTCGGCGACTTCGTCAACGGCGCGCAGACGGTCGTGGACGAGTTCATCTCGTCGGCGGAGCAGAAGTGGGCCCAGACCTCCGGTGTGGTCCTGCTCCTCCCGCA
Source organism: Streptomyces sp. NPDC052079 (assembly GCF_040680275.1). NCBI lineage: Bacteria > Bacillati > Actinomycetota > Actinomycetes > Kitasatosporales > Streptomycetaceae > Streptomyces > Streptomyces sp. NPDC052079. The sequence continues at coordinate 730,150 of NZ_JBFAWL010000001.1, read as the reverse complement.
CGGCTACGAGGGCCAGGGCCCGGACCACTCCTCCGCCCGTCCGGAGCGGTTCCTGCAGCTCTGCGCCCAGAACAACATGACGGTGGCGATGCCGACCTCGCCGTCGAACTACTTCCACCTCCTGCGGTGGCAGGTGCACAACCCGCACCACAAGCCGCTGGTCGTCTTCACCCCGAAGTCGATGCTGCGCCTGAAGGCCGCGGCGTCGAAGGCGGAGGAGTTCACCTCGGGCCAGTTCCGCCCGGTGATCGGCGACAGCTCGGTCGACCCGGCCGCGGTCAAGAAGGTCGTCTTCACGGCCGGCAAGGTCTACTACGACCTCGAGGCCGAGCGGCGCAAGCGCGCGGCGACGGACGCCGAGGCCGCCAATACGGCGATCATCCGCATCGAGCGCCTGTACCCGCTGCCGGGTACGGAGCTCCAGGCGGAGATCAAGAAGTACCCGAACGCCGAGAAGTACCTGTGGGCCCAGGAGGAGCCGGCGAACCAGGGTGCCTGGCCGTTCATCGCGCTCAACCTGATCGACCACCTCGACCTGGCGGTCGGCGCCGACCTGCCGCACGCCGAGCGTCTGCGCCGCATCTCGCGGCCGCACGGCTCGTCCCCGGCGGTCGGCTCCGCGAAGCGCCACCAGGCCGAGCAGGAGCAACTGGTGCGCGAGGTCTTCGAGGCGTAACCGGCGGCAGTACGCGCGCGGGCCGCACCCCTTCGGGGGTGCGGCCCGCCCGTTTTCCGGCACATATCCTTGTCCTCATGTACTTCACGGACCGTGGCATCGAGGAACTGGAGAAGCGGCGCGGCGAGGAGGAAGTCACCTTCGAGTGGCTCGCCGAGCAACTCAGGACCTTCGTCGACCTCAACCCCGACTTCGAGGTCCCAGTAGAACGCCTGGCCACCTGGCTAGCCCGCCTGGACGACGAAGACGACGAGTAAGCGCAGCTGCGGACAGCCGCCCCGCCGTAGCTGCCGTGCCGCCGCAGCTGCGGGCAGTCGTGCCGCTGGGGCGGCACGGGTGGGCGCAGCGGCACCCCGCAAACGCCGGGCTGCGCACCCACCCCCGCCCAGCACCGGCACCGGTACCCAGCACCCTCCGCGCGCTACAGAAGCCGACGGACCCCCGAACGAGTACCTTGACTTTCCCCTGCCGCGATATATCGTGAATCACGTAAGACGCGATATGGCGCGTCGCAAGGGGCACGCCCGTTCCCAGGAGGTCGTCACCATGCCCGAGTCATCCGTGGCGGAGCCAACAAAGCTCACCTTCGACGCCCCCGTAACCGAACTCCACGTCCGCATCGTCAACGGAACAGTGAACGTGGTGGGGACCGACGAGGCTTCCGCCCGCCTGGAGGTCTCGGAGATAGACGGTCCACCCCTGGTGGTGACCCACAAGGACGGCACCCTCACGGTGGCCTACGAGGACCTGCCCTGGAAGGGCTTCCTCAAGTGGCTGGACCGCAAGGGCTGGCGCCGCAGCGCGATCGTCTCCCTGGCCGTGCCCGCAAGGACCCGCGTCGAGGTCGGCGTGGTCGGCGCCGCAGCCGTCGTCTCCGGCATCCAGGGCCCCGCCGCCGTGAAGGGCGTCGCGGGCGACACCACGCTCGTCGCCCTCTCGGGCCCGGTCCGCGCGGAGACCGTGTCGGGGAACGTGGAGGCCCAGTCCCTCACCGGCGACCTCCGCTTCGCCTCCGTCTCCGGCGACCTCACCGTCGTCGAGGGCTCGGGCTCCTCCGTGCGGGCGGACACGGTCAGCGGCTCCATGATCGTCGACCTGGACACCGACGGCCCCACCAACGTCAAGCTGACCAGCGTCTCGGGCGAGATCGCCATCCGGCTGCCCGACCCGGCGGACGCACAGGTTGAGGCCAACACCGCGAGCGGCGCGATCTCCAACGCCTTCGACAGCCTCCGTGTGCAGGGCCATTGGGGCGCCCACAAGCTCACCGGCCGCCTGGGCGCGGGCAGCGGCACACTGCGTGCCACCACCGTCTCCGGCTCCATCGCCCTGCTGCGCCGCCCGCCCGGGGACGAGGAGCCGGACCCGCGGGACCACACGCGGGACAACACGGGGGACCACGCCGGCACGACCGACAAGAAGGTGCTCTGACATGCCCCCCGTCTTCGCCCACGGACGCCTCCGCCTGTATCTGCTGAAGCTGCTGGACGAGGCCCCGCGTCACGGCTACGAGGTCATCCGCCTCCTGGAAGAGCGCTTCCAGGGGCTGTACGCGCCCTCCGCGGGCACGGTCTACCCGCGCCTGGCCAAACTGGAGGCGGAGGGCCTGGTCACCCACACCACCGAGGGCGGCCGCAAGGTCTACTCCATCACGGACGCCGGCCGGGCCGAACTGGCCGACCGCAGCGGCGAACTGGCCGATCTGGAGCTGGAGATCCGGGAGTCGGTCGCCGAACTGGCCGCCGAGATCCGGGCCGACGTCAGCGGCGCGGCAGGCGATCTGCGCCGGGAAATGCGGGCCGCCGCCGGCCAGGCCCGCCAGTCCCGGGCCACCGGCACGCCCGACGACGAGGGCCCCCTGGGCGACTTCGCGGTCTTCGGCGACAAGGACGCCTGGCGCGCCGCCAAGGAGGAGATGCGCCGCGCCAAGCAGGAGTGGAAGGAACAGGCGCGGCGCGCCAAGGACGAGAGCCGGCGCTCCCGCGAGGAGGCCCAGCGTGCCCGCCGCCAGGCCAAGGAGGCTCAGGACAGGGCGCAGGAAGAGGTGCAGCGGATGATGCGCCAGGTCCAGGAACAGGTGCAGGACCACTTCGCCCGCGGCGACTGGCCGAACGGGCTGCGCGAGGGTCTGGGCGAACTGGTCAAGGGGATGGGCGAGTTCGGCAAGGACTTCGCCTTCGGCCGCCCCGGCACCGGATCCTCCGGCCCGGACTCCGAGCCGTCGTACTCCCAGACGCCCGAGGACTTCCCCGCCGAGTACGCCCCGCCGTGGGCGCACGAGGACGCCTCGGACTCCACCGGCGACCCGGCGCGTGATCTGGACCGGCTGCTGGACCGCTTCCGCGACGACATCCGGGACGCGGCCCGCGACCACGGTGTCACCGGGGACCAGCTCCGCGACGCCCGCCGCCATCTGTCGACGGCGGCGGCGCACATCGGGGCGATACTGCGCGCCCCGAAGGCCTGAGCCGCCGTCAGCCCGCCTTGGCCTGCCCGCCGTTGCCGTAGAGCACCCGCGTCACGGACTCGTACGTCACGCCGTGGTCGGCGAGCACCTCGGCGGGGACGCCGGGGCGGAGGGTGAGGGCGAGCAGGATGTGCTCGTCGCCGATATGACGGTCTCTGCGGGCGATGGCGGCGCGCAGGGCCCCGGTCAGGACGTCCTTGGCCTCCCGCTCGAAGGGACGGTGCCCCGGCCACCGGCCGCCGGCCTTTCCGCCGGTGGACAGGGCGCGGGCGCCGTGCGCCTCCTCCACCCGGGCGATGACCTCCGACAGGTCGATCCCCAGTCCGGCGAGGGCGTCGGTCTCGGCCCGGGTCAGGCCGCCCCGCCGCCGCGCCCGCTCCAGCGCCGCCCTGACCGGCTCCCGCCGCTCGGCGAGTCCGAGGGCGGCCAGCGCGAAGGAGGCCCGGCTTCCCTCGCTGTCGAGCAGGGCCAGCAGCAGATGCTCGGGGCCCACACGGTGCGCACCCGCCCGCTCCGCCCGGGCGACCGCCCCCTTCACCAAAGCCCTGGCGTCCTGCTTGAACCGCTCGAACATCAACGCCTCCCGTACTTCTTGTGCACGGCCCGCCTGCTGTCCCCGAGTTCGGTGGCGATCTCCTGCCACGACCAGCCCTGCCGGCGCGCGTCGCGCACCTGCACGGTCTCCAGTCGCTCCAGCAGCCTGCGCAGCGAGGCGACGGCCCGCAGGCCGGCCCGCGGGTCGCCGTCGCCCGCCCACTCGGCGAGGTCGGTTGCCTCAGTCATGTTGTCAACCTACATTGACACGCCCCGTACGTCAACGCCGGTTGACATGCCGACGGCCGGCCCGGAGACCCGGACCGGCCATCGACGCGCTTCCCGCTCCTCAGGAACCGGTGAGCACGATCTTCCCGAACTGCCCCCCGGACTCCATCCTTTCGAAGCCCTCCCGGGCCCGGTCCATGGGCAGCACCTCATCGGTGACGGGACGCACACCGGTGGTGGCGCAGAAGGAGAGCAGGTCCTCCAGCTCGTCCTTGGTCCCCATCGTCGAACCGACGATCCTGAGCTCCAGGAAGAAGATCCGGGTCAGCTCGGCGTGCGAGGGGCGGTCACCGCTGGTGGCTCCGGAGATGACCAGCGTGCCGCCGGGGCGCAGCGACTTCACGGAGTGCGACCAGGTGGCGGCGCCCACCGTCTCGATGACGGCGTCGACCCGCTGCGGCAACCGCGCCCCGGGCTCCACCGCCTCCACGGCGCCGAGCTCCAGCGCCCGCTTGCGCTTGGTCTCGTCCCGGCTGGTGGCGAAGACCCGCAGTCCCGCGGCCTTGCCGAGCACGATGGCGGCGGTCGCGACACCGCCCCCGGCCCCCTGCACCAGTACGGAGTCACCGGGCCGGACCCCGGCGTTGGTGAAGAGCATCCGGTACGCCGTCAGCCAGGCGGTCGGCAGACAGGCGGCCTCCTCGAAGGAGAGCTCCTTCGGCTTGGGCAGGATGTTCCAGGTGGGCACGGCGACCTGCTCGGCGAAGGTGCCCTGGTAGCGCTCGGTCAGGATGGAACGGGGCTCGTTCGGCCCCACCCCGTGACCGCTCTGTCCGATCACCGAGTGCAGGACGACCTCGTTGCCGTCCTCGTCGACGCCGGCGGCGTCGCAGCCGAGGATCATCGGCAGCTTGTCCTCCGCGAGGCCGACGCCCCGCAGGGACCAGAGGTCATGGTGGTTGAGGGAGGCGGCCTTGACCGTGACGGTGCTCCAGCCGGGCCGGGTCTCGGGAGCGGGACGCTCCCCGAGTTCCAGGCCGTTGAGCGGCTGGTCGCGGTCGATTCGGGCGGCGTAGACAGCGAACATGACCTTGACGATAGGTTCCCTGCCCCGCCGGGGGAACCAGGCCCCGCTGTGACACACACCCTCTTGCGGCGCGGCAACGACATCGGCCCCGTCCGCGGGAACGCGGGGACGGGGCCGACGGGGAAGCGTGTGCGCCTCAGCGGCGGGCGACGCCCTCCGCCCGGGCGGCCGCGGCCACGGCCGCCGTCACCGCGGGGGCCACCCGCTCGTCGAACGGGGACGGGATGACGTAGTCGGCGGCGAGATCGTCACCGACGACCGAGGCCAGCGCCTCGGCCGCCGCCAGCTTCATCCCCTCGGTGATCCGGGAGGCCCGCACCTGGAGGGCGCCCGCGAAGATCCCGGGGAAGGCCAACACGTTGTTGATCTGGTTCGGGAAGTCCGACCGCCCGGTGGCCACGACCGCCGCGTACTTGTGCGCGACCTCCGGGTGCACCTCCGGATTGGGGTTCGCCATGGCGAAGACGAACGCACCCTCGGCCATCGACGCCACCGCCGACTCCGGCACCGTGCCGCCGGAGACACCGATGAACACATCGGCCCCGGCCAGCGCCGACTCCAGCGGCCCCGAGAGACCGGCCTTGTTGGTGAACGACGCCAGCTCCGCCTTGATCGGCGTGAGGTCGTCGCGGTCGCGCGACACGACGCCCTTGCGGTCGGCCAGGGCGACATCGCCGATGCCCGCCTCGACCAGCATCTTGGCGATCGCGACGCCCGCGGCGCCCGCGCCCGAGATCACGGCCCGCAGCTCGCCCAGTGTGCGCCCGCTCAGCCGCGCCGCGTTCCGCAGCGCCGCGAGCGACACGACCGCCGTGCCGTGCTGGTCGTCATGGAAGATCGGGATGTCCAGCCGCTCCTGCAGCCGCCGCTCGATCTCGAAGCACCGGGGTGCCGAGATGTCCTCCAGGTTCACCCCGCCGAAGGACGGGGCGAGCCGGACCACGGTCTCGACGATCTCGTCGACATCGGTGCAGTCGAGGGCGATCGGGACCGCGTCCACACCGCCGAACTGCTTGAAGAGGATGGCCTTGCCCTCCATCACCGGGAGGGACGCCTCGGGACCGATGTCCCCGAGGCCGAGCACGGCCGTACCGTCCGTCACGACGGCGACGACCTGCGACTTCCACGTGTAGTCGTGGACGAGTTCCGGCTGCTCGGCGATCGCGCTGCACACCTTCGCGACCCCGGGCGTGTAAGCCAGGGACAGATCGTCCTTGTCCCGGACCGGCACGGTGGCCTGCACAGCCATCTTGCCGCCGCGGTGCAGCGCGAACGCCGGGTCGAAGGAGTCGAGGGGCTCTGCCCCGCTCTCGTGCTCCGTATGACCGTTCCGGCTTTCGCTGTCGCTGCGAGGATTGACAATCTCCGCTGCCACTTGATTTTACCCCTTAATTGTTCACGGTTTGAGGGTTGCCACTCCTGGTGAGGGGTGGGCGGGACCGCGCAAGGCCCGGAGGGTTGATGCGTTCGGGCCAGACACGACGGGCGCGCCGCACACGCGCCCTGAGCCCCGGATGAGGGGTGTAAAGAACCTTCTTACCGGACGAACGCCGTCGGCGACGAGTCCATAACGCGAAGGTCACATGCCGGCGCCCTGAAGCATCGCCCGATATCAGGACAAGACCTTCGGGAACTCCCGGCAAGCCCACAAGCGCACCAAAGCTCACGGAGGCCACGGCCATAGCACGGATCCCGCCGAAGATCTTCCGGCCGGAATGGACGATTTCCGCAGACTGTCCGGCCATGTTGGAGCGGATTGGGCCGGTTCGAGTGCTACCCGTTATCCGATTTTGACATCGCCGCCTCCCTGAATGGCGCAGCCCAAATGGCAAGATGCGGTAATAACACGAGGTCGCGACACTCGAAGGCGTGTGCTCTCCGACCGTGGCGATGCCGTCCAGGCAGTCGCCGGCCCCATCGGCAACTCCACCCATCCGCCGGAGGAACCCACCATGACCGCAAGCACCACCCGTCGTACCACCGCCGCACGCTCCCGGATTGCAGCGGTCGGCGCGATCGCGGTCGCAGGCGCACTGATTCTCACCGGTTGCGGTGACCAGACCAAGAACAGCGGCTCGGACAGCACCGGCGACGAGGCGACGAAGTCCGCCCCGCTGGCAGGCAAGCTCCCCACGGAGATACGCGACGCGGGCGTCATCAAGGTCGGCTCCGACATCGCGTACGCCCCGGTCGAGTTCAAGGACGACTCCGGCAAGGTCGTCGGTATCGACCCCGACCTCGCCGACGCCATGGGCAAGCAGCTCGGCGTGAAGTTCGAGTTCGAGAACGGCACGTTCGACACGCTGATCACCGGCCTGCGTTCGGGCCGCTACAACATCGCCATGTCCGCGATGACCGACACCAAGGACCGCCAGAACGGCGTCGACTCCGAGACCGGCAAGAAGGTCGGCGAGGGCGTCGACTTCGTCGACTACTTCACCGCCGGTGTCTCGATCTACACCAAGAAGGGCGACGACCAGGGCATCAAGACCTGGTCCGATCTGTGCGGCAAGAAGATCGTGCTCCAGCGCGGCACGGTCTCCGAGGACCTCGCCAAGGCCGAGGCCGAGAAGTGCCCGGCGGGTAAGAAGCTCACCATCGAGGCCTTCGACAACGACCAGCAGGCGCAGACGCGCCTGCGCGCGGGCGGCGCCGACGCCGGCTCCTCCGACTTCCCGGTGGCCGCGTACGCGGTGAAGACCTCAGGCGGCGGCAACGACTTCCAGATGGTCGGTGAGCAGGTGGAGGCCGCCCCGTACGGCATCGCGGTCGCCAAGGGCGACACCCAGCTGCGGGACGCCCTCCAGGCCGCGCTGAACGCCATCATCGAGAACGGCGAGTACCAGAAGATCATGGACAAGTGGGGCGTCGCTGAGGGCGCCGTCGACAAGGCCACCATCAACGGCGGCAAGTGACCGCGACGACGCGGCACTGAAAGGCAACACCCGTGACTGTTGACATCGACAAGACGACGGGTCCGGACGGCACGCCCCCGGCCGGACCGGAGGCCATCAAGGCCGTCCCGGTCCGGCACTACGGGAGGTACGTCTCCGCCGTCGTGGCGCTCGCCCTGCTGACCGGGGTCGTCTACGCGTTCTCCCAGGGCAGGATCAACTGGGACACGATTCCCGACTACTTCTTCGACGACCGCATCCTCAGCGGTGTCGGCAAGACGCTGCTGCTCACCCTGCTGGCCATGGCGATCGGCATCGTCGGCGGCATCCTGCTGGCCGTGATGCGCCTGTCGAAGAATCCCGTGACCTCCTCGATCGCGTGGTTCTATATCTGGTTCTTCCGCGGCACCCCGGTCCTGGTGCAGCTGATCGTCTGGTTCAACCTGGGCCTGGTCTTCGAGTACATCAACCTCGGGCCGTTCTACAAGGACGAGTGGTCGGACTTCATGACCCCGTTCCTGACGGCGCTGCTGGGCCTGGGCCTCAACGAGGCCGCGTACATGGCGGAGATCTGCCGGGCCGGTCTGCTCGCGGTCGACGAGGGTCAGACCGAGGCAGCGCACGCCCTGGGCATGAGTCACTCGAAGACACTGCGCCGCATCGTCATCCCACAGGCCATGCGCGTCATCGTGCCGCCGACGGGCAACGAGGTCATCAACATGCTGAAGACGACCTCGCTGGTGTCGGTCGTGCAGTATCCCGAGTTGCTCCGCGCCGCCCAGGACATCGGACAGACTTCCGGCGCACCGGCCGAAATGCTGTTTCTCGCCGCCGCCTGGTACCTGCTCGTGACATCAATCTTCAGCGTCGGCCAGTACTACTTGGAACGCCACTACGCCAAGGGCACTCTCCGCCAGCTGCCGCAGACTCCGTGGCAGAAGGTGAAGGCCAGCACCCTGTCCCTTGGCCGCCCGAAGGGAGGCGCGGCATGAGCGAGAAGCTCGGCAAGACGGACGCGCCCGTGAAGGACACCGTCATCCCCATGGTCAAGGCCGAGGGCGTCCACAAGTCCTTCGGCCAGGTCGAGGTCCTCAAAGGCATCGACCTGGAGGTCAAGTCCGGCGAGGTGTTCTGCCTCATCGGTCCCTCCGGCTCCGGCAAGTCGACCTTCCTCAGGTGCATCAACCACCTGGAGAAGATCAGCGCCGGCCGGCTGTCCGTCGACGGTCAACTGGTCGGCTACCGGCAGAAGGGCGACAAGCTCTACGAGCTCAAGGAGAAGGAGGTCGCGGCGCAGCGACGGGACATCGGCATGGTGTTCCAGCGCTTCAACCTCTTCCCCCACATGACGGCGCTGGAGAACGTCATGGAGGCCCCGGTCCAGGTCAAGCGGGAGACCAAGGCCGTGGCCCGGGAGCGTGCGGAGCGGCTGCTGGACCGGGTCGGTCTCGGCGACCGCACGGGCCACTACCCCGCCCAGCTGTCCGGCGGTCAGCAGCAGCGCGTCGCCATCGCCCGCGCGCTGGCGATGCAGCCCAAGCTGATGCTCTTCGACGAGCCCACCTCGGCGCTCGACCCGGAGCTCGTCGGTGAGGTCCTCGACGTCATGCGCGACCTCGCCGAGGACGGCATGACGATGATCGTCGTCACCCACGAGATGGGCTTCGCCCGGGAGGTGGGCGACTCGCTGGTGTTCATGGACGACGGCGTGGTCGTCGAGTCCGGCCACCCGCGCGAGGTGCTGACCAACCCGCAGCACGACCGCACCAAGTCGTTCCTGTCCAAGGTGCTCTGACCGCGGTCCCGCGCACGGGCGAAGGGGCGGTACGGATGATCCGTACCGCCCCTTCGTCCGTGTTCTACGTTCTACGTTCTACCTCAGCGCCAGCAGCAGCGTGTCCGACGGCGAGCACCACACCGGCCGAGCCTCGCCGAAGCCTTTCTCGCGCAGCACCCGCGCGTGCCACTCCGCCGACGGCGTGTCGCCGTCCGCGTGGTCGCCGTAGATCTCGAACCGGCGGGCCGTGGGTCCGGCAAGGACCGGGTCCTTCGCGGCGAGCTGCCACCACTGTGCCCAGTCGAGGGCGCCCTCCGACGTGGCCTGATTCATACGCGCGTGCCGCTGGGACCGCTCCGCCGCGTTGATCCGGGGCGTGGTGTCGTCGATCATGTGGTCCGCGTTCATGAAGACACCGCCGTCGCGGACCAGGCCCGCGATGTGCCCGTACAGGTCCGCGAGGGGTTCCTGGTGCAGCCAGTGCAGGGCCGTCGCGGTCAGGACGGCGTCGTAGGAGTCGTGCGGCAGCGCCCGCGTCCACCCGGGGTCCTTGAGGTCGGCGGTGACGAAGGTGACCCGCTCGTCGTCCGCGAAGGTGCCCTCGGCGATCGTGAGCAGCGCCGGGTCGAGATCGACGCCGGTGCTGGTGGCGTCCGGGAAGCGGGCAAGCAGCCGGGCGGTGATGCTGCCCGTGCCGCAGGCGAGGTCCAGCACGCGCGGGGCGGTGCCGACGAGGGCCTCCACCATGTCCAGCATGATCCGGAACCGCTCCTCGCGGTCGGGCATGTACCACTCCTGCTGGCGGTCCCAGCTCTCCTGCCAGGCCTGCCAGTCGGCGGCGGCCGTGGTGGTGTGCGCGTCCGTCATCGAGCCCCTCCCTCGCCCACGTCACGTAATACCCTTGCAGTACGACCGTCTGTTACCCGACCGCACGCACGACCATAGAGCCCCTGCGTAAGGACTACAAGTGGAACTGGCCTATTACTCGGACTACGCCGTTCGCCTCGTCAACACCGAGGAACCGGCCCGGGGGAAGGACACGCTGACCTCGGTCGAGGCGGTCCGCGACCTGTTCGGCGGGAACCAGTCGGCCGCCCGGCGCGCCACCGAGGCCGATGTGACCCGCTTCCGCTCGGTCCGGGCCAGGCTCCGCTCGGTGTTCGAGGCGGCGGACGGCGGCGACGAGACACTCGCCGTCGACCTGCTGAACTCGCTGCTGCTGGAGTTCCCCGTCAGCCCGCAGATCTCCGGCCACGACTTCCGCGACGACGACGGCCGCCCGCTGTGGCACATGCACCTGGCCGACCACCCCTCCAACGCGACCGCCGGTTATGCCGCCATCGCCGCGATGGGCCTCGCCTTCCATCTCACGGAGTACGGCGTGGACCGCCTCGGTCTGTGCCAGGCGGCGCCCTGCCGCAACGCCTACCTGGACACCTCGACCAACCGCTCCCGCCGCTACTGCTCCGACCGCTGCGCCACCCGCGCCAACGTGGCCGCCTACCGCGCGCGCAAACGCCTGGAGGCCGACCGGCCGGAGAGCACGGGCCGCGCCGACGACAACACCCAGGCCACCACCGCCAGCGGCGAGCGCCGCTCGGAGCTGCGCGGCCGGTAACGGAAGCGGACCCGGCCGAGCACCAGTTCGTCGGGCACCACCCCGTAGTCGGTGCTGTCCCCGCCCGCGTACGCGTTGTCCCCGAGCACCCACCAGCCGCCGTCGCGCCGCTCGGCGGCCCGCTTGACGACCAGCAGGTCCTGCTGGAACGGATGCCGCAGCACGATCACGTCACCGCGTTTCACCCGGGCGCCGTAGTGCACCAGGAGCCGGTCCCCGTGGTGCAGCGTGGGCACCATGGACGGCCCCGTCACCTCGGCCAGCCCGAAGGGCAGCGGCGCCCTCGCCCGCTCGGCGTCCTGCGACAACTCCGGCATCTCCCGGCACCTCCCCGGTTCTTTCCTCCACCAGTCTCAGTCTGACCCCGGACTTTTGTCCTAAGCCCGCGGGGGCACTCGCGAAAAGCCGTCCGCCACGGAGTAATGTCCAGTCTGAGAAGACGATCACGAGGAAGGAAACGCTCCATGCTTTCCCGCCTGTTTGCCCCCAAGGTCAAGGTCAGCGCCCACTGCGACCTGCCCTGCGGCGTATACGACCCGGCCCAGGCCCGCATCGAGGCGGAGTCGGTGAAGGCCACCCAGGAGAAGATGGCCGGCAACGACGACCCGCACTTCCAGGCCCGGGCCACGTTCATCAAGGAGCAGCGCGCCGAGCTGGCGAAGCACCACGTCTCCGTGCTGTGGAGCGACTACTTCAAGCCCCCGCACTTCGAGAAGTACCCGGAGCTGCACCAGCTGGTCAACGACACCCTGAAGGCCCTGTCGGCCGCCAAGGCCTCCACGGACCCGGCCACCGGCCAGAAGGCCCTGGACTACATCGCCCAGATCGACAAGATCTTCCGGGAGACCAAGCAGGCCTGACCCTTGATGGGTGGCCTTGCGCTTCCTTACGTACTGCGGCGTCTGTCCGCACCGCACCCGGCCCCCGGGACCGCCGTCCACGGCGTCCATGGCGGGCCGGGTGCGGTCCTTTACGCACATCCCGGCGGAGGCGACGGTGGAGAGCCCCGGTCTGTCGCGCGAGGCGCGGCTGTCCGCTCACGCCGCCGTCTCCACGGCCCTGGCCCGCTGCGACGACCACGCGCTGCGCAGGCTGGTGGACGGGGCCGTCCCGGTCGGAGCCGGCATCGGCGGGACGTCGGCGCTGATCGAGGTCGCCGGGAGCCCGGTCTTCGTGAAGCGGGTGCCGCTCACCCGGACGGAGCTGCGACCGGAGCACATCCACTCCACGGCGAACCTGTTCGAGCTCCCCGTGTTCTGCCACTACGGCGTCGGCGCGCTCGGCGGACCGGGCTTCGGGGCCTGGCGGGAACTCGCCGCGCACATCATGACGACGGACTGGGTGCTCACGGCGGAACACGACGGCTTCCCGCTGATGTACCACTGGCGGGTGCTGCCGGGCTCGGCGCCGCTGCCGGAGGAACTGGCCGACGTCGAACGGGCCGTGGCCTACTGGGGCGGCGCATCACAGGTGCGCCGCCGGATCCGGGCCCTGGAGGAGTCCCCGGCCGGTCTCGCGCTGTTCCTGGAGTACATCCCGCAGAACGTGCACCAGTGGCTGGGCAGCCGGGTGGCAGCGGGCGGCGAGATGGCCGACCGGGCCTGCGCGATGGTGGAGGAGGGCCTGGCGGCGGGCGTCTCGTTCATGAACAGCCGCGGGCTGCTGCACTTCGACGCGCATTTCGAGAACATCCTGACCGACGGCCGGCGCCTCTACTTCGCCGACTACGGCCTCGCCTTCTCCTCGGCGTTCGACCTGTCGCCCGACGAGGCCCACTTCTTCGACCGGCATCGGACGTACGACCACTGCTACACCGCCACCTATCTGGTGAACTGGCTGGTCACCGCCGTGTGCGGGCTCCGGAGGGAGGACCGCGAGGGCCGCCGCGCGCTGGTGCGCGCCCTTGCCGAGGGCGAGCGTCCCCGAGGGATACCGGAGACGGCCGCGGCCCTCCTCGCCCGGCATGCGCCGGTCGCCGCGGTGGTGTCCGAGTTCAACCACGCGTTCCGGAGCAGGAGCAGAAGGACCCCGTATCCCCTGGAGGAGATCCGCCGGCTCGGTCCCGGGTGACCTGGCGGGGCGTGGGATGCTGGGCGGATGGAGCTGGAGGATCTGGTGCGGCTGCGGCGGGCGCGGGACCGGATGGACCGGGAGTACGCCGAACCGCTCGACATCACGGAGCTCGCGCGGACCGCGCTGATGTCGCCCGGCCACTTCCAGCGCAGCTTCCGCGCGGCGTACGGGCAGACGCCGTACGCCTATCTCATGACCCGGCGCATCGAGCGGGCCAAGGCGCTGCTGCGGCGGGGCGACCTCTCGGTGACCGAGGTGTGTCTGGCGGTCGGCTGCACCTCGCTCGGTTCGTTCAGCTCGCGCTTCACCGAGCTGGTCGGGGAGACGCCGAGCGCGTACCGGGCCCGGTCGCACGACGAGAGCGCGGTGATCCCGCCGTGTGTCGCGCGGATATACACCCGTCCGGTCCGGGGCCGGGCCCGGGTCAATCCGAGCTGAAACCTTCTAGCGTGGGCGTATGGACACAGGAACGGACGTGAAACTCGCCCAGTGCTTCATCGCCGTCGACGATCACGACAAGGCGCTGGCCTTCTACTGTGACGTCCTGGGGCTCGAGGTCCGCAACGACGTGGGGTTCGAGGGGATGCGGTGGGTGACGGTGGCCTCGCCGGAGCAGCCGGACGTGGAGATCGTGCTGGAGCCGCCCGCCGCGAACCCGGACGCCTCCCCCGGTGACAAGCAGGCAATGGCGGAGCTGCTGGCCAAGGGCATGCTGCGCGGCGTCAACTTCACCACCACCGACTGCGACGCCCTCTTCGAGCGGGTCAGGGCCGCCGGCGGGGACGTGCTCCAGGAGCCGGTGGACCAGCCGTACGGGGTACGCGACTGCGCCTTCCGCGACCCCGCGGGCAACATGCTGCGCTTCATGCAACGCCCGAGCCGGTGACCGTCCGCTGGACATACGCCTTCATCGACCGGCCGGCCGCGAGGAGGGGCTCCGCGTACTGCGGTCGCCCGCGGGTCAGTTGTTTTCTGGAGCGGTCTTCTGAGCGACTGGGTTTCCGTGCCGGGCTCTGTGCCCGAGTTCCATGTGGTGAAGCCGCCGGCCGGGCTCCCGGTACGCATCCTGCTCCAGCGCATGACGGAAGAAGGCCCTCTCTCCGCACACCCCGATCGGAGACGGAGGGGGTGCGGCGCTAGCCGGCTAGCGGGCCGTGGGGGCCTCGCCTTCCGTGTTTCTCCGGACCGCTCCGGGCTCCGGAGGTGCCGCGGCGTCGGCTTCATGGTCCGGGGACTTCTCGCACTCCCGGTTGCGGCATGGGCCGGGCACCCATACCGGGACCCATACGCCCAGCGTCTTGTGGCGCCCGACGATCTTCTCCACGGGCTGTCCGCAGGCGGGACAGACCGGTTGTTCGCTGCCCATGCCCTCAGGGTAGGCCCGGTGGCCGGTCAATGCTTCCTGCTGTACGTCCGCACCATGACCCCGTTGCCGAACGTGCGCACCGACTCCAGTGCGAAGTCGGTGATCGAGAAGCCGGCCTCCAACATCGGCATGCCGGACCCCTGCACGATGGGGTACGTCTTGATGATCATTTCGTCGATCTCGTCGACCAGCGCGCCGGCGAGCCTGGCGCCACCGCACAGATAGATGTCGTACGCGCTGTCCTCCGCCTTCAGCGCGCGCACCCGGCCGACCAGGTCGTCCGCGATGATCTCGACGTTCGGGTCGGGCGACTCCCCCAGCGTGCGGGAGGCGACGAATTCGCGCAGGTGGGCGTAGGGGCTGGTGATTCCGTCCTTCAGGGCCAGGTCGTAACTGGCCCGGCCCTGGATGATCGTGTCGAACCGCTTGTTCGGCAGGTGGTCCAGGCCGAGCGGGCGGCGGCCGACCGTGGGCAGGGTCTCCGGGTACTCCGTCTTGAGGAACTCGAAGAACTCCTCGTCGACCAGGGAGACCATGGCCGATGCGTCGCCCTCCGGGTCCCCGATGAAGCCGTCGATCGAGCAGGCGATGAAGTACGTGAGCTTTCGCAACGCGATCTCTTCCCGTAGGCGGCACTCGTGTTAGACAACTTCAGTTGTAGTACTTCGAGCGTAGTGGTCGCAAGGGATTAAGAGACCGGGGTATCAGGGCGTCGTACGGGGCTCGCGCCACATGGGCCACATGTGCGGGCCGTCCGGAAGGGCGAGGGGCTCACCGGCCGTCTCGAAGCCGAGACGTTCGTACAGCAGGCGGCTGCGCTCGCTGCTCGCCTCGAGATAGGCCGCCCGCCCCTCCCGGTCGCAGCGCTCGAGGACGGAACCGATCAGCGCGGTGCCGAGGCCTTCGCCCTGCCGGCCGGGAACGACCCCGATCATCCACAGGTACTCGTGGGCCCGCCCGGAGGGGTGGATACCGGCCGTGAGCCGCCCGATCAGCTCGACGCGCTCGTTGTCCGGGTCGACGGCCTCGCGCATCCGCACGAAGTCGTCGTGCTGTTCGTCGGTGTGCTGGTCGTCGTGACCGGGGTCGTCCGCCGGTACGGACATCCACAGCGCGCAGGCCGCGCCGTCCTCGGTGATGTCGACCCGCCCGTCGGCGAGGACGATATCGGTGAACGCCGCCATGAGCCGGTGATGGGTGGTGCGGCGGTACTCCTCGCCGGGGAAGACCCAGCCACTGACCGGGTCGTCCTGGAACGCCTGGTCGAGAAGCCGGACTATCAGCTCCCGGTCGTCGTCCCCAGCCGTCCGGATCGCCACACCCATGTCCGCCCCTTCGTCCCAACCGTCGCTGCCCGTGCGGGGGTTGAGCCTATCGGGGGGCGGCCCCGGGGAGACGGGCCCCGCACACCGTGGGGAAGTGCGGGACCCGCCGGCCGGAGCCACGCGGGCCGCGCGGGTCGGGGTCAGCGCGGCCTTACGCGGTTCCGGGGACAAGGGGGCGACGGGGACGGCCGGCCGGCCGTCAGGTGCTGCGCCGGGTCACGAACTCGGCCAGCGCCAGCAGCCCGCCCGCCGCTTCCGGGTCGGGCACCGCGCGGGCCACTTCCTGCATCGCCCGGGCCATCCGGTCGGCCGCCTGGGTCTGCGCCCAGTCCCGGCCGCCCGCCCGTTCCACGGTCCGGGCGATGTGTTCCAGGGTCTCCTTCCGGTGCGGAGCCGCGTACAGCGCGGCGAGTTCCGCGCCCGCCGGCGTGCCGGAGGTGAGCGCGGCGACCACCGGCAGGGACTTCTTGCGGGCGGCGAGATCCGCGCCGGCGGGCTTGCCGGTGAGGCGGGGGTCACCCCATATGCCGATCACGTCGTCGATGAGCTGGAAGGCCAGCCCGGCGGCCCGGCCGAACGCGTCCATGGCCGCCACCTCCGCGTCCCCGGCGTCCGCGTACAGCGCCCCGATAGCGCAGGCGCAGCCGAGCAGCGCACCGGTCTTGGCCTCGGCCATGGCGAGCGTCTCGGCGAGGGTGACCTCCTCGGGGGCGCTCCGCTCCATGGCCGTGTCCGCGTGCTGGCCCGCGCACAGTTCAATGACGCAGCCCGCGAGCCGGGCCACCGCCGCCCGGCCCGCCGGATGGGGGTCCTCGGCGAGCAACCGCAGCGCGAGCGCCTGCAGGGCGTCCCCGGCGAGGATCGCGTCGGCGTCCCCGAACACCGTCCACACGGTGGGCCGGTGGCGGCGGGTGGTGTCCCGGTCCATCACGTCGTCGTGCAACAGCGTGAAGTTGTGGACCAGTTCCACGGCCGCCGCCGCCCGTACGGCCGCCGCGCGGGCGGTGGGACCGCCGGTCGCGGAGGCCGCGGCGAGCACCAACGCGGGGCGGATCGCCTTGCCCGAGCCTCCCTGGGCCGGAGTGCCGTCCGCGTGTTCCCAGCCGAAGTGATAGAGCGCGATCCGGCGCATCGGGTCGGGCAGCGAGCCGATGGCCACCCTCAGCACCGGGTCCACCGCGGCCCGCGCCCGCTCCAGCAGCAGCGTCGCCTCGTGCCCGTCACCGGGGCGCGGCTCCTGCTCCCTCGTGGTCCTGGTCCTGCGCTCCGTCGTACGCCCCGTTTTCGGCTCCGTGATGGACTCCGTCATCGGCTTCCCCCTGGGTCCGGCTCGGTGGAGGGGCGGAGGGATGGCGCTTGCGCACCCGTCGAGCACGTACGTCCGAGATGTACCCGCCCGGACGGGCGGGGACACGGCATGCGGCGCGGGAGCTGGCCGACGGTCACCGCCAGCGGCCGATCTCGACGTTCTCCAGGACGCCGAGCGCGTCCGGTACCAGCACCGCGGCCGAATAGTAGGCCGTGACCAGGTACTTGATGATGGCCTGTTCGTTGATGCCCATGAACCGCACGGACAGACTCGGCTCGATCTCGTCGGGGATGCCGGCGGCCCGCAGGCCGATGACGCCCTGCTCCTCCTCTCCGGTGCGCAGGGCGATGATGGAGGTCGTACGGGCGTCGGTCACGGGGATCTTGTTGCACGGGAAGATGGGCACCCCGCGCCAGGTGGGGATGCGGTTGCCGCCCATGTCGATGGTCTCCGGGACGAGGCCCCGCTTGTTGAGCTCGCGGCCGAACGCGGCGATCGCGCGCGGATGGGCGAGCAGCAGCCGTGTCCCGCGGCGCCTGCTGAGCAGTTCGTCCATGTCGTCGGGGCCCGGTACACCGTCGTGCGGCTGGATCCGCTGGTCGTACTCGCAGTTGTGGAGCAGGCCGAAGTCGCGGTTGTTGACGAGTTCGTGCTCCTGGCGCTCCTTCATGGCCTCCACGGTCAGCCGGATCTGCTGTTCCGTCTGGTTCATGGGCTGGTTGTAGAGGTCGGCCACGCGGGTGTGGATGCGCAGCACGGTCTGGGCGACGCTGAGTTCGTACTCGCGCGGCCTGGCCTCGTAGTCGACGAAGGTGTGCGGGATGTCCGGCTCACCGCTGTGCCCGGCCGCGAGGTCGATCTCCTTCTCGCCGTACTTGTTGGTGCGTTGTCCGGGGACGGACACCCTCCGGCTGCTCATGTGCTCACGCAGGGTGTCCGACCGCTCGGCGACCTGTTCGACGGCCTCACGGGGCAGCACCAGCACGGTGCACGCGGTGAGGGTGCGGGCGGTGTACTCCCAGATGGCGTCCTCGTCCATCAGGGCCTGCTCGCCGAAGTAGGCGCCGTCGGCGAGGACGCCGAGGGATTCGTCCTCGCCGTAGGGGCCGGTGCCGACCCGCTCCACCCTGCCGTGCGCCAGGAGGTAGACCTCGTCGGCCGGGCTGCCGAAGGAGGCGATCACCTGGCCGGCCCCGATCTCCCGCTGCCGGCAGCGGGAGGCCAGTTCGGCCAGCACCTCCTCGTCCTCGTAGGACCTCAGCGCCGGCAGCTCGCCCAGCTCCGCCGGGATGATCTCGACGCGGTCGCCGGTCTTCACGAACGTCATCCGGCCATCACCCACGGCGTACGTCAGGCGGCGGTTGACCCGGTACGTACCGCCCTGCACATCGACCCAGGGCAGCATGCGCAGCAGCCAGCGTGAGCTGATCTCCTGCATCTGCGGCACGGACTTGGTCGTAGTGGCCAGGTTCCGCGCGGCGGCCGTGCCGAGACTCTGCTGCTGCCTGGCCTGCTCCGTGCGGACCTCTTCGCCTACCGACATAGAGAACTGCCCTCCCCAATGGTGATCGAAGCCCGGCCGCGCCGGGCATCGCCCTGCGTGATCAAGCGTTCCTCACTCAGCGTGCCCGCGCCATTACCCGATCGAGCGGGGTTGGATCTTGGGACGGGTGGGCACACATGGGGCGCCGTTGCCATGACCCGAGAGCGGAAGGAAGTTGTCCGGATCGGCTCGCACAGGGCCCGAACGAGTAGTTGAACTCGTTCCTTTTAGGTATAGGCCATGTACCAGGCGGTCGCGGACGGCGGCCGTCGTACGGCACGAAGGAGGGCGGTCATGGCCCCACCCATGTCCGCAAGCGCGTTCCTGCGCGCACTGAAGGCGGAGGGCCTCACGGTCGTCGAGGTCGGCGACTGGCGCAACCACAACCGGAACCACAAGGGCCCCTGGGGTCCGGTGCACGGCGTGATGATCCACCACACGGTGACCAAGGGCAGCGCCAGAACGGTGGAGATCTGCCGCAAGGGCTACGAGGGTCTGCCGGGTCCGCTGTGCCACGGGGTGATCACCAAGGACGGCCGGGTCCACCTCGTCGGCTACGGCCGGGCCAACCACGCGGGGCTCGGCGACGACGACGTACTGCGCGCGGTGATCGCGGAGCAGAGCCTGCCGCCGGACAACGAGGCGAACACTGACGGCAACCGGCACTTCTATGGCTTCGAGTGCGAGAACCTGGGCGACGGCGAGGATCCCTGGCCGGCGGCCCAGCTGGAGGCGATCGAGAAGGCCGCGGCCGCGGTCTGCCGCCATCACGGCTGGAACGAGCGGTCCGTCATCGGGCACCGGGAGTGGCAGCCGGGGAAGGTGGACCCGCGCGGGTTCTCGATGACGTCGATGAGGACGCGGATCGGTGACCGGCTGAGGTGACACCCCCGCGTGCGGCGCCGAACGCCGGGCCGGCCGCCGGTGCGGGCCGCGTGAGCGGCAGGGGACAATGGCCGTGTGACCAGCTCCGACGACCCCGGCTCCGGCGCCCTCGCGGGCTTGCGGCCGCGGCTGCCCTCGCCGCTGCGGGAGGTCGTGGACGAGCGGTTCGCCCGGCGTGGGGTCCGGCTGCTGCTGAAGCGGGACGATCTGATCCACCCGGAGCTGGTCGGCAACAAGTGGCGCAAACTCGCGCCGAACCTCGCGGCGGCGGCCGGGCGGACCGTGCTCACCTTCGGCGGCGCCTACTCCAACCATCTGCGGGCCACGGCCGCCGCCGGCCGGCTGCTCGGCCTGCCCACGGTCGGTGTGGTGCGCGGCGAGGAACTCGCAGGGCGCCCGCTCAATCCGTCGCTGGCCCGCTGCGCGGCCGACGGCATGCGGCTGCACTTCGTCGAACGGTCGGCGTACCGCCGCAAGAGCGACCCGGGGATCCTGGCCGCCGTCCTGCGCGCGGCGGACGCCGTGGACGCGTACGTGGTGCCCGAGGGCGGCAGCAACCCCGCCGCGGTGCGCGGCTGCCGGGCCCTTGGGACGGAACTGACCGGTCACGCGGACGTGGCCGCTGTCGCCTGCGGCACCGGCGGCACGCTCGCGGGACTGGCCGCCGGTGCCGGTGCCGGCATGCGCGTGCTGGGCATACCGGTGCTCAGGGGCGGCTTCCTCGGCGACCGGATACGGGACCTGCAGACCGGGGCGTTCGGCGGCCCGCGCGGTGAGTGGAGCCTCGACGACCGTTTCCATTTCGGCGGCTACGCGCGCACCACGCCCGAACTCACGGCGTTCGCCGAGGACTTCGAGCACCGCCACGGTGTCCCCGTGGAACGCGTCTATGTCGCCAAACTGCTTTACGCCCTTGTCGCCCTGGCCGAGGAGAACGCCTTCCCGCGCGGGAGCACGGTCGCCGCGGTGATCACGGGCCGCCCGTTCCCCGCTTGACGCCCCCAACGGCAGTGCCTGGCTAGCTCGCCTCCCGGTACGCCGCCGCTTCCTCCAGGTCCAGGCGGCGCAGCAGGGTCCGGAGCATCTCGTCGTCGATGTAGCGGGCGTCGCGCAGCCTGACGAACACCTCGCGCTCCGCGCTGATCACCTGCCGGGACAGCCGCCGGTAGGTGTCGTCGACCGACTCCCCGGTGACAGGGTTGACCTGGCCGAGCCGTTCCCAGACGGCGTTGCGGCGGCGTTCCAGGACGGAGCGCAGGCGGTCGGCGAGGGGGCCCGGCAGGGCGTTGCGGTCGTCGGACAGCAGCTCGTCGAGGCGTTGCTCGGCGGCCCTGGACGCCTGGGCCTGGGCGTTGGCCTCCGCCAGCGTCTCGGCCCGCGTGTCAGGCCTCGGGAGCTTCAGCCGGCGGACCAGCAGGGGCAGCGTCAGGCCCTGCACGACCAGGGTGCCGATGACGGTGGTGAAGGTCAGGAAGAGCAGCAGGTTGCGGTGCGGGAAGTCCTCGCCCTCGGCGGTGAGGGGGATCGAGAAGGCGATGGCCAGCGAGACCACCCCGCGCATGCCGGCCCACGCGATCACGAAGGGGCCCTTCCAGCCGGGTTTCCCCTCGCGTTCGCGGATCTTCGCCGAAACCATCGGAGGCAGCCAGGTCGCCGGGTACACCCAGAGGAACCGTACGACGACGACCACCACGAAGACGACGAGGGCGTACCAGGCGGCTTCCGCGCCCGCGTGCGGGCCGAGCCCTTTGAGGACGACGGGCAGTTGCAGCCCGATCAGCGCGAACACCGCGGACTCCAGGACGAAGGCGACCATCTTCCACACCGCCTCCTCCTGGAGCCTGGTGGCGAAGTCGACCTCCCACGCGCGGTGCCCCAGATAGAGGGCGACGACCACGACGGCGATCACACCGGAGGCGTGCACCTGCTCGGCGGTGGCGTACGCGACGAACGGGATCAGCAGGGAGAGCGTGTTCTGCAGCAGCGGCTCCTTCACATGAACGCGCAGCCAGTGCAGCGGTGCCATCAGCACCAGGCCGACGGCCGCCCCGCCGACCGCCGCGAGCAGGAACTCCCCCACTCCCCCGGCCCAGGTCGCGCCCTCGCCGACGGCGGCCGCCAGCGCCACCCGGAAGGCGGTGATCGCGGTGGCGTCGTTCAGCAGGGACTCGCCCTGGAGGATGGTGGTGATCCGGGACGGCAGGCCCACCCGGCGGGCCACCGCCGTCGCCGCGACCGCGTCCGGCGGGGCCACCACGGCGCCGAACACCAGCGCCGCGGTGAGCGGCAGGGCAGGCACGAGCAGATGCAGCACCCAGCCGACGGCGAAGGTCGCGAACAGCACGTACCCCACGGACAGCAGCGCCACCGGCCGCAGCTGCGCCCGCAGGTCGAGGTAGGAGCTCTCGGTCGCCGCCGTGTACAGCAGCGGCGGCAGGAGGAGCGGCAGCACGATGTCCGGGTCGAGGGTGTAATTGGGCACGCCGGGGAGGTAGCTGACCGCCAGGCCGGCCGCGACCAGCAGCAGCGGCGCCGGCACCGGCGTGCGCCGGGCGGCGGCCGCGATCGCGGCACTGCCCGCCACCAGCAGCAGAAGGGGCATCACATCCATGCCGGGCCCACCCTCGTTTTTCCGCGCGGTCACCCACGGGCGCGTCGTAATCTGGCACTCATGAAACAGTGCACGCACGCCGACGCGCTGCCGCACCCGGAACCCATGCCGCTCGGTCAGACATGTCCGGAGTGTGTGCGCGCCGGTACCGATCCGGTGCAGCTGCGCCTCTGTCTCACCTGCGGCCACGTGGGATGCTGCGACTCCTCGCCGCGCCGGCATGCCACGGAGCACCACAGAGAAACCGGCCACCCGGTGATGCGGAGCCTGGAACCCGGCGAGGACTGGCGCTGGTGCTTCGTCGATCACGTACTCGTGTGACCCGAGGCGGTCCCGGTGCCGGACGGTTCGACCGTCTGACGTCTGGGTACGTCAATGCGGCGCGCGCTCTTCCCTTTTGGGGCCGCAGACCCCTAGCCACGCAGCGTATCCACGGTTTTACTATGAGTGACAGCAGCGGGTTGGGGTCCCGGGACAGGAGCGCCGAGAGCGCGATAGCGTCACCGCTGAACCACGTAGCGCGTTACCCGAGGGCGAACCGGCCCTGAAACGCTTGTACCACCTTGGAGGTGAGGGTGTCCCACATCGCAGGCGAGCCCGCGACCCAGGACTTCGTGGAAGTCCGGCTGCCGGCCGCGGGGGCCTACCTGTCGGTGCTGCGTACGGCCACGGCCGGCCTCGCGGCCCGTTTGGACTTCACCCTCGACGAGATCGAGGACCTGCGCATCGCGGTCGACGAGGCCTGCGCGATCCTGCTTCAGCAGGCCGTGCCGGGGTCGGTGCTCAGCTGTGTCTTCCGGCTCGTCGACGACTCGCTCGAGGTGACCGTCTCGGCGCCGACCACGGACGGTCACGCCCCTTCGCGGGACACCTTCGCCTGGACCGTCCTGTCCGCGCTCGCGGGCAAGGTCTCCTCGGCCGTGGACGAGGACAAGACGGTGTCGATCAGCCTCTACAAACAGCGCGGCGCGGGACCCGGGCCGGCGTGAGGAGCGAGGACGGGCCGGTGCGGGACGAAGAACGCGGCACACGGGAGCTGCCGGCCGAGCGCGTGCCGGACGGCATCGACGGCATCCCCGAGCAGGCCCGGCCGCATCCGGAGGACGACTCCGTGGAGACCGTCCTCCCGGGCGGCGGGCAGCCCGGCGGTGCCGTGTGGGGCACGCCTCCGGCCGGGCATGCCGGGACCGGTCCGGGCCACGGGGGCGCCCCCGCGCGGGAGGCGGGGGACGAGGCGAGCGCTCGGGGAAGGGCGACGGGCGGGACGATGAGCGAGCACGAGCGACACGCCGAGGACGAGGCGCCGCAGGCGTCCGGCGCCCGGAGCGCGCGGAGCACACCGGGCGGGCCGGGCAACCATGGCGCGTACGCGCACCACGACTCGCAGGACCGCAGCGGGGCGCGCGCCCTGTTCCTCGAGCTGCGCACGCTGCAGGACGGCACTCCGGAGTACGCGGAGCTGCGCAACCGGCTGGTGCGCATGCATCTGCCGCTCGTCGAGCATCTCGCGCGCCGCTTCCGCAACCGCGGCGAGCCGCTGGACGACCTCACCCAGGTCGCCACCATCGGGCTGATCAAGTCGGTCGACCGCTTCGACCCGGACCGGGGCGTGGAGTTCTCGACGTACGCCACGCCCACGGTGGTCGGCGAGATCAAGCGGCACTTCCGTGACAAGGGCTGGGCGGTGCGGGTGCCGCGCCGGCTCCAGGAGCTCCGGCTGGCACTGACCACGGCCACGGCGGAGCTGTCCCAGTTGCACGGCCGGTCCCCCACGGTGCACGAGCTGGCCGAGAAGCTGGCCATCTCCGAGGAGGAGGTCCTGGAGGGCCTGGAGTCCGCCAACGCGTACTCCACACTGTCCCTGGACGTCCCCGACACCGACGACGAGTCCCCGGCGGTCGCCGACACCCTCGGCGCCGAGGACGAGGCGCTGGAGGGCGTGGAGTACCGGGAGTCGCTGAAGCCGCTGCTGGAGGATCTGCCGCCGCGCGAGAAGCGGATCCTGCTGCTGCGCTTCTTCGGCAACATGACCCAGTCGCAGATCGCGCAGGAGGTCGGCATCTCGCAGATGCACGTCTCCCGGCTGCTGGCCCGCACCCTGGCCCAGCTGCGGGAGAAGCTGCTCGTGGAGGAGTGAGGCGGGACGGGGCTGCCTCCCGTCAGGGCCAAGCTTTTTCGCCCCCCGGCGCCTGAACGCCGGCCGCGCGGGTGCCCGGGGGGTGTGTGCGCAGCCCGGCGCAAGCGGGGTGCCGTCGCGCCCACCCTCCCCCACTCTCGGCTTCGCTCGAGCGGGGGGACCCCCATCGCCCCAGCGGCACGACTGCCCGCGGATTTGCGGCAGCCGGCCGCGGAGGGCGGCTGTCAGCCCGCCGGGGTCAGGCGTTTGTGTTGCCCGGGCCCCGGATGCCCAGTGCCTGGGTCGTTTCGGGGTTGAGCAGGAGGAACAGGGCGGTGATGGAGACCAGGGCCAGTGCGATGCCCGCGGGGATGGCCACACCGTCGGAGCGCAGCATGTTGTAGGCCACCGGAAGCGCCATGAGTTGCGTGATGACGGCGGGGCCGCGGCTCCAGCTCCGGCGGGCGAGCAGCCCCCGCGCGGCGAGCAGCGGCAGCAGGGCGAGCACGATCAGCGTCACTCCGCCGGTGACGGCCTGCCCGCGGTCGTCCGGTTCGCCGGCGACTCCGAGGACCAGCAGCCACGCGCCGCCGGCCACCAGGGCGAGCCCTTCCAGGGCGGCGAGCGCCGCGGCGTACGTCAGGCGGCGCGGGCGGGGGCCGGTGTCGTCCGAGGTGATGGTGGGGGTCTGCTCACTGCTCACCCCTGAAGGGTAGCCCTCGCCGCGGGGGCCTTCCGTGGCCAGGTTCACGCCCCGGTTTTCGGTCCGGTCCGGCCTCGGTCTGGGCCCGGTACCGCTCAGTAGGTACCCTGCACGTCATGCGTGCTCTTCTCGTGGTCAATCCGGCGGCAACCACCACAAGTGCGCGCACGCGCGATGTGCTGATCCACGCCCTCGCCAGCGAGATGAAGCTGGAGGCGGTCACCACCGAGTACCGGGGGCACGGACGCGACCTGGGCCGGCAGGCCGCGGAGAGCGACGAGATAGACCTGGTGGTGGCCCTCGGCGGGGACGGCACGGTCAACGAGGTCGTCAACGGCCTGCTGCACGCGGGCCCCGACCCCGAGCACCTGCCCGGCCTCGCCGTGGTGCCCGGCGGTTCCACCAATGTCTTCGCCCGCGCCCTGGGGCTGCCCAACCAGCCCGTGGAGGCGACGGGCGTCCTGCTGGACGCGCTGCGCGAGGGCCGGCAGCGCACCGTGGGCCTGGGTCTGACCTCGGGCACACCGGGCTCGGAGGACGAGGCCGTGCCGTCCCGCTGGTTCACCTTCAACGCGGGGCTGGGCTTCGACGCCGGTGTGGTCGGCCGGGTGGAGCAGCAGCGCGAGCGCGGCAGGAAGTCCACGCACGCGCTGTACATGCGCCAGGTGGTCCGTCAGCTGCTCGGTGATCCGCACCGCCGGAACGGGGTGATCACCCTGGAGCACCCGGGCGAGGAACCGGTCACCGACTTGGTGCTGTCCATAGTCTCGAACACCTCGCCGTGGACGTTTCTCGGCAATCGCCCGATCTACGCGTCGCCCAAGGCGTCGTTCGATACCGGCCTGGATCTCTTCGGTCTCAGCCGGATGTCCAACGCCGCGGTTGCCCGGTATGGCACCCAGTTGCTCACTTCGTCCCCGGAGCGCGGACCGCGCGGGAAGCACGCGGTCTCCCGGCACGATCTGACCCGCTTCACCTTGCATTCGAAGGTGCCGCTGCCCCTCCAGATGGACGGTGACCACCTGGGGCTGCGAACCAGCGTGACGTTCACAGGCGTACGCCGTGCACTGCGTGTGATTGTGTGAGCAGAAAGGGCCAAAGTCCTTTCACTCGAACGTTTAGGCCAGGATCCACCCCATGGAAGTACGGCTGTGACCTAGTCGACACCGAAGAATCAAAAAAAACTTTTCGGAAGGGGTTGTATCCGCCGCCGAGGTTTGCGAGTCTCTACGTGGCGATCGGGACGGCCCGCAACACCGGCCTCCACAGATCACCGGAACCCCTCTACAAACCCAAGGACCCACGCCGGGGAAACCTGGTGGTCGGCCCTTCCCTTGTTGGGGGATTCGTGAAAGCGTTCACATTCACAAGCACTTGCAGTTAACCAAGGAGAGGTAGCAGCCATGGACTGGCGTCACAACGCCGTTTGCCGCGAGGAAGACCCCGAGCTGTTCTTCCCCATCGGCAACACCGGTCCCGCGCTGCTGCAGATCGAGGAAGCCAAGGCCGTCTGCCGTCGCTGCCCGGTGATCGAGAACTGCCTCCAGTGGGCGCTCGAGTCCGGTCAGGACTCCGGCGTCTGGGGTGGTCTCAGCGAGGACGAGCGTCGCGCGATGAAGCGCCGCGCCGCCCGCAACCGGGCCCGTCAGGCCTCCGCCTGACAACCCCCCTGCTGACAGCCTGAGCTTGGCGGCGCATACATCGCGTATGCATCTCCCGCCCCCGAGCCGCAGCGCGCAGTTCCCCCGCAGTGCTCGGCACCGCTCGAGCAGGGGAACCCGAGGAACGAGCATCAGCCCCGGACCACTTCACGGTCCGGGGTCTTTTGCTGTGCCGTCTGTGAGTCTTTTGCTGTGCCGTCCGCGCGAGCGGTGCCCCGCTACTTGTGCGACCGCACCGGGATGTCCAGGAGCACCCTGGTCCCCCGGCCCGGGGCCGGGACCATGTCGAAGGTGCCGCTCAACTCACCCTCCACCAGCGTCCGTACGATCTGCAGACCGAGGTTGCCCGCGGTGCGCGGGTCGAAGCCCTCGGGCAGACCCACGCCGTCGTCCTGGACGGTGATCAGCAGTCGGGCCTCCTTCGAGGTGCCGCCGCGGACCGCGGACACCTCGACCGTGCCGGTCTCCCCCTCGGCGAAGCCGTGCTCCAGGGCGTTCTGCAGGATCTCGGTCAGCACCATCGACAGCGGGGTGGCCACCTCGGCGTCGAGTATCCCAAAGCGGCCCGACCGCCGGCCGGTCACCTTGCCCGGTGAGATCTCGGCGACCATCGCGAGGACCCTGTCGGCGATCTCGTCGAACTCCACCCGCTCGTCCAGGTTCTGGGACAGCGTCTCATGCACGATCGCGATGGAGCCCACCCGCCGGACGGCCTCCTCCAGCGCCGCGCGCCCGCGCTCGGAACCGATGCGGCGGGCCTGGAGGCGCAGCAGCGCCGCCACCGTCTGCAGATTGTTCTTCACCCGATGGTGGATCTCCCGGATGGTCGCGTCCTTGGTGATCAACTCACGTTCGCGGCGGCGAAGTTCGGTGACGTCCCGGAGCAGGACCAGTGACCCGATCCGGGTGCCCTTCGGCTTGAGCGGGATGGCCCGGAACTGGATCACCCCGTCGTGCGCCTCGATCTCGAACTCGCGCGGCGCCCAGCCGCTGGCCACCTTGGCCAGCGCCTCGTCCACCGGGCCGTGGGAAGGCGCCAGTTCGGCGGTCGTCTGCCCGAGGTGATGCCCCACCAGGTCGGCGGCGAGCCCCATGCGGTGATAGGCGGAGAGCGCGTTCGGCGAGGCGTACTGGACGATGCCGTCGGCGTCGAGGCGGATCAGCCCGTCGCCCACCCGGGGCGAGGCGTCCATCTCCAGCTGCTGGTTCGCGAACGGGAAGGCTCCGGCCGCGATCATCTGCGCGAGGTCGGAGGCGCTCTGGAGATAGGTGAGCTCCAGCCGGCTCGGGGTGCGCACGGTGAGGAGGTTGGTGTTGCGCGCGATGACGCCGAGGACGCGCCCCTCACGCCGTACGGGGATCGACTCCACCCGTACGGGCACTTCCTCGCGCCACTCCGGGTCGCCCTCGCGCACGATGCGGCCCTCGTCCAGGGCCACGTCCAGCATGGGCCGGCGGCCGCGCGGCACGAGGTGGCCCACCATGTCGTCCTGGTACGAGGTCGGGCCGGTGTTGGGCCGCATCTGGGCGACGGAGACATAGCGGGTGCCGTCCCGGGTGGGGACCCACAGGACCAGGTCGGCGAAGGACAGGTCGGAGAGCAGCTGCCACTCCGAGACCAGCAGATGGAGCCACTCGAGGTCGGTGTCGTCGAGGGCGGTGTGCTGGCGTACGAGCTCGTTCATGGAGGGCACGTCAGCGAGCGTACCCGGGGGTCGGTGGCGCCCCGGAAAACACCCGCGGGCCGCGGCGCCTGAGAGGGACCCTCAACCCTCTTCGGCACCGCAGCCCGGAGCAGTATCGGCCGTGGGGTGTGCGGTCCCGGTCGGCCGAAGGATGAGGAACCGGGGCCGTCAGGGCAGAGAGCTCCGGATCCTCGGTCCAACCTTCCTGTGCGGGGAAGGCAGGCTTACTGTGTCCCGCTACGCATTGTGGACTAGACCACTACCCGTGTAAATGCGCTGGGACGCCGTTCTTCGCTGTCATGTGGGCGCCCACCCGAAGGCACGCGCGTCCACCGGGCAGCCTAACCGGTAGGAGTCCCCTGCGGGGCCGGACGGCCGGGCGAATTCGGCCGACGGCTCTCCAGGGGCGGCGGTTTCGCCTGGGAGGGCGGGGGCCTCTCTGCTAGATTGAGATTGGTCTAAACCACCTGCCCCGGGGTACCCGGGCGCCAGAACCAGTCGAGACCTCCTGAAGATCGGCAGGCCCACCGTGGAAGTTGTCATCGTTACGGACGCCAAGGCGGGTGGCGAGCTCATCGCCGAGGCCATGGCACAGCTCCTGCGGCGCAAGCCCGACGCCCTGCTGGGCGTCGCCACGGGTTCCACGCCGTTGCCCGTCTACGAGGCGCTGGCACACCGGGTGAAGTCCGGCGCCGTGGACACCTCCCGGGCCCGGATCGCCCAGCTCGACGAGTACGTGGGACTGCCCGCCGACCACCCCGAGTCCTACCGCTCGGTGCTCCGGCGCGAGGTCCTGGAGCCGCTCGGGATCGGGATGGACGCCTTCATGGGCCCGGACGGCACGGCCGAGGACGTGCAGGGGGCCTGCGAGGCGTACGAGCGGGAGCTGGCCGAGGCCGGCGGTGTGGACCTCCAGCTGCTCGGGATCGGCACGGACGGGCACATCGGGTTCAACGAGCCGTGCTCCTCCCTGGCCTCCCGCACCCGGATCAAGACGCTGACCGAGCAGACCCGGGTGGACAACGCGCGCTTCTTCGGGGGCGTCATCGAGCAGGTCCCCCACCACGTCATCACCCAGGGCATCGGCACCATCCTGGAGGCCCGCCACCTGGTGCTACTGGCCACCGGCGAGGGCAAGGCGGACGCGGTCGCCGCCACCGTCGAGGGGCCGGTGGCGGCGGTGTGCCCGGCCTCCGCGCTGCAGCTGCACCCCCATGCCACGGTCGTCGTCGACGAGGCCGCCGCGTCCAAGCTGAAGCTCGCCGACTACTTCCGGCACACCTACGCCAACAAGCCGGAGTGGCAGGGCATCTGACCGCCGTGCGTGGTCTGGACCAGCCCCTTCCCCAGGGGTATACAAAGGGGATCACGGAGCGTGCGGGGCACACCCCCGCCCCGAGCCGTGCCACGATGTCAGCCGTGGCCGATGGGGATGTCGGTCGTTTCGGCATCCGGAGCCGGGAAGGCAGAGCATGAGCACCGACGTCAGCAGTGCGGAGAACGAGGGTGGGACTACGGTCCGTACGGCGCGTGTGCCCAAGTACTACCGGCTGAAGAAACACCTGCTGGACATGACCGAAACGGCGCCGCCCGGCACGCCGGTCCCGCCCGAGCGCACGCTGGCGGCGGAGTTCGACACCTCGCGCACCACCGTGCGCCAGGCGCTCCAGGAGCTGGTGGTCGAGGGGCGACTCGAGCGCATCCAGGGCAAGGGCACGTTCGTCGCCAAGCCCAAGGTCTCCCAGGCGCTCCAGCTCACCTCATACACCGAGGACATGCGCGCCCAGGGGCTGGAACCCACCTCGCAGCTGCTCGACCTGGGCTACATCACGGCCGACGACCGGCTCGCCGGGCTGCTCGACATCACGCCCGGCGGCCGGGTGCTGCGCATCGAGCGGCTGCGTATGGCCAACGGTGAGCCGATGGCCATCGAGACCACCCATCTGAGCGCGAAACGCTTCCCCGCGCTGCGCCGCAGCCTGACGAAGTACACCTCCCTCTACACCGCCCTCGCCGAGGTGTACGACGTCCATCTGGCGGAGGCCGAGGAGACGATCGAGACGTCCCTGGCCACCCCGCGGGAGGCCGGCCTGCTGGGCACCGACGTGGGCCTGCCGATGCTGATGCTGTCCCGGCACTCGCGGGACCGCGACGGGCAGCCGGTGGAGTGGGTGCGGTCGGTGTACCGGGGCGACCGCTACAAGTTCGTCGCGCGTCTGAAGCGTCCCCAGGACTGAGCCGCGGGACCACGCGAAAGTGCCGTCATGTCCGGACACATGGGGTGGTTG
This sequence comes from Streptomyces sp. NPDC052079, assembly GCF_040680275.1. Taxonomy (NCBI): domain Bacteria; kingdom Bacillati; phylum Actinomycetota; class Actinomycetes; order Kitasatosporales; family Streptomycetaceae; genus Streptomyces; species Streptomyces sp. NPDC052079. The sequence goes on along the minus strand of NZ_JBFAWL010000001.1, from coordinate 699,304 downwards.
ACAAGGTTTTCGTTGCTGTTGCCTCTCGGTTGGGTGGCGCCTGAATACCGCTCTGCAGGCGAGGGGTTACGACCGCGCCGCGCCCTCACCTACATTGCCGCGCATGACCGCCGGTGATCAGTGAGGGGACGGTAGCCGTCTGATGTCGCAAGCTCCAGAAAACCCAGGAGGGCCGGTGGTGACGCCTGTGCGCGTCGTCATCGCCCTGTGTCTCGTCGCACCGTTCGTGGCCCTGCTGTGGGTCGGTTCGTACGCGAAGACCGACCCCGTTCTCATCGGTATCCCGTTCTTCTACTGGTACCAGATGCTGTGGGTGCTGATCTCCACCGCGCTGACGATGATCGCCTTCCATCTGTGGCGGCGTGACCAGCGCGCCCGCTCGGCCTCGAAGGGCGGTGCGTCGCAGTGAACGACGGCGTGAACGGCGTGGCACTGGCCGTCTTCATCTTCTTCTTCCTGCTCGTCACGGCCATGGGGTTCATGGCCGCGCGCTGGCGCAAGGCCGAGAACGAGCACAGTCTCGACGAGTGGGGCCTGGGCGGGCGCTCCTTCGGAACGTGGGTCACCTGGTTCCTGCTGGGCGGCGACCTGTACACCGCCTACACCTTCGTCGCCGTACCGGCGGCGATCTACGCGGCGGGCGCGGCCGGCTTCTTCGCGGTGCCGTACACGATCCTGGTGTACCCCCTGATCTTCACCTTCCTGCCCCGGCTCTGGTCGGTGTCGCACAAGCACGGCTATGTGACGACGTCCGACTTCGTACACGGCCGGTTCGGCTCGAAGGGCCTGTCACTGGCCGTCGCGGTCACCGGCATCCTGGCGACGATGCCCTACATCGCGCTCCAACTGGTCGGTATCCAGGCCGTGCTGGACGTGATGGGCGTCGGCGGCGGCGAGAACACCAACTGGTTCGTCAAGGACCTGCCGATCCTGCTCGCCTTCGGTGTGCTGGCCGCGTACACATACTCCTCGGGGCTGCGCGCTCCCGCTCTGATCGCCTTCGTGAAGGACACGCTGATCTACATCGTCATCGTGGTGGCGATCATCTACATCCCGGTCAAGCTGGGCGGCTTCGACGAGATCTTCGCCTCCGCGCGGGAGGCCTACAGCCAGACCAACCCGGCCACGGGCAAACCGCGCGGTGCGCTGGTACCGGACGAGGCGAACCAGTGGACGTACGCCACGCTGGCGCTCGGCTCCGCGCTGGCGCTGTTCATGTACCCGCACTCGATCACCGCGACGCTGTCCTCGCGCAGCCGTGAGGTGATCCGCCGCAACACCACGATCCTGCCGCTGTACTCGCTGATGCTGGGGCTGCTCGGGCTGCTCGGCTTCATGGCCATCGCGGCCGGGGTCAAGGTCAGCAACGGCCAGCTGGCCATTCCGCAGCTGTTCGAGAACATGTTCCCGGACTGGTTCGCGGGCGTGGCCTTCGCGGCGATCGGCATCGGCGCGCTGGTGCCGGCGGCGATCATGTCCATCGCGGCGGCGAACCTGTTCACCCGCAACATCTACAAGGACTTCATCAAGCCGGACGCGACGCCCCATCAGGAGACCCAGGTCTCCAAGATCGTGTCCCTGCTGGTGAAGGTGGGCGCGCTGCTCTTCGTCCTGACCATGGACAAGACGGTCGCGATCAACTTCCAGCTCCTCGGCGGGATCTGGATCCTGCAGACCTTCCCGGCGCTGGTGGGCGGCCTGTTCACCCGCTGGTTCCACCGCTGGGCGCTGATCGGCGGCTGGGCCGTCGGCATGATCTACGGCACCGCCGCCGCGTACGGGGTGGCCTCGCCGACGCAGAAGCACTTCGGCGGGTCGTCGGACGAGATCCCGGGCATCGGCGAGATCGGCTACATCGGTCTCACCGCCTTCGTGCTCAACGTCGTGGTCACGGTCGTCCTGACCTTCGTCCTGCGGGCCCTCAAGGCGCCCGAGGGCATCGACCAGACCAAGCCGGAGGACTACACGGTGGACGCGGGCGACCCCGGAGTCCAGGTGGAGCTTCCGCCGGCCACGGCGGGCAGCAGCCACTGACGCCGTAGCCGCATCGCACGACGGGCCGCCGGAGACATCCGGCGGCCCGTCGTCGTACCCGTCCGGCACACTCCCCCCATGGACATCGTCATCAGGCCGGTGCGGGCCGGCGAGTACGAGGAGCTCGGTGAGATCACCGCGGGGGCCTATCTGCTGGACGGACTGCTGGACTTCGGGGAGAGCGACGCGTACCTCGGCGAGCTGCGCGACGTGGCGAAGCGGGCGGCCGCGGCCGAGGTACTGGTCGCCACGGAGCGCGGGGCGCTGCTGGGCGGGGTGACCTTCGTGCCGGGCCCCGGGCCGATGGCCGACATAGCGGGGCCGGGCGAGACGGAGATCCGGATGCTGGCGGTGGCCCGCGCGGGCCGCGGCCGCGGCGCCGGGGAGGCTCTCGTGCGCGCCTGTGTCGAGCGGGCACGGGCGATCGAGGGGTGTGCGCGGATCGTGCTGTCGACCCAGCGCACCATGCACTCCGCCCACCGCATCTACGAGCGGCTGGGCTTCACCCGCACCCCGGAGCGGGACTGGAACCCGCTGCCGGAGCTGGACGACATCCTGCTCCTCACCTACGAGTTGACGCTCTGACACCGACCCGGCACAACATATGGGTCTGTCGGCGACACCGGGCACAAGATGTATGCTCATGCTCGCTGTCGCCGCAGGGGAATCCGGTGCGAATCCGGAACTGTCCCGCAACGGTGTACCCATGCCTGCCCACTCGCGGGCGCATGGGCGTCAGTCCGAGGACCTGCCGACAGTGCGCCCGGCCGTCCGGTCGGGTGCCCTGACGTCCGGGCCTCGCGGAATGGGCCGGTGGACGCGACGCCCCGTGCGCTCGTGTGCTGCCCCCTGCGCTCTTCGAGGCCCCCGTGCCGAGCGAGGGAGAGCCCCACGTGACCATCGCGCCAGCCGATCCGGCTTCAGCGACCGGCGTGACCGAGGAGAGCGGCGGCCCCGGTGCCGCGCTGCTGCGGACCCTGACCGAGCTGACCGCCGACCTGCCCGACGCCGACCCCGGCCGGGTCGCCGCCGCCGCGCTGCGCGGCCGGTCCACGGATGCCGGCGAGCCGGAGCTGCGGGAACTGGCCACCGAGGCGGCGGCCGGGCTCATCTCCGAGGACCCCGCCTACTCCCGGCTCGCCGCCCGGCTGCTGACCATCGGCATCCGCGCGGAGGCCGCCTCCCAGGGCGTCACCTCGTTCACCCGGTCCGTCGCGACCGGGCACCGCGAGGGTCTCGTCGCCGACCGGACCGCCGCGTTCGTCCGGCTCTACGGGGACCGGCTCGACGCGCTGATCGACCCCCGCGCGGACGACCGCTTCGGCTACTTCGGCCTGCGCACCCTGCACAGCCGCTATCTGCTGCGGCACCCGGTCACCCGCAAGGTCGTCGAGACGCCGCAGCACTTCCTGCTGCGGGTCGCCGCCGGTCTCGCCGAGGACGACAGCGCCCGCGCGGTGGAGGAGGTCGCGGCGCTGTACACGCTGATGAGCCGCCTGGAGTATCTGCCGTCCTCCCCCACCCTGTTCAACTCCGGTACCCGTCACCCGCAGATGTCGTCCTGCTATCTGCTGGACTCCCCCAAGGACGAGCTGGACTCCATCTACGAGCGCTATCACCAGGTCGCCCGGCTCTCCAAGCACGCGGGCGGCATCGGCCTGGCCTACTCCCGTATCCGCTCGCGGGGTTCGCTGATCCGCGGCACCAACGGGCACTCCAACGGCATCGTCCCGTTCCTGAAGACGCTGGACGCCTCGGTCGCGGCCGTGAACCAGGGCGGGCGGCGCAAGGGCGCGGCGGCGGTCTACCTGGAGACCTGGCACTCCGACATCGAGGAGTTCCTGGAGCTGCGCGACAACACCGGTGAGGACGCCCGCCGTACGCACAACCTGAACCTCGCGCACTGGGTGCCGGACGAGTTCATGCGCCGGGTGGACGCCGACGGGCCGTGGTCGCTGTTCTCCCCGGCGGACGTCCCGGAGCTGGTCGATCTGTGGGGCGAGGAGTTCGACGCGGCGTACCGGGCCGCGGAGGCGAAGGGCCTGGCGCGCAGGACGCTCCCCGCGCGGGAGCTGTACGGCCGGATGATGCGCACCCTCGCGCAGACCGGCAACGGCTGGATGACGTTCAAGGACACCGCCAACCGGACGGCGAACCAGACGGCGACCGCGGGCCACGTGATCCACTCCTCGAACCTCTGCACGGAGATCCTCGAGGTCACCGACGACGGGGAGACGGCGGTCTGCAACCTGGGGTCGGTCAACCTCGGTGCCTTCGTGGAGCGGGGGGACATCGACTGGGAGCGCCTCGACGCGACGGTGCGTACGGCCGTGACGTTTCTCGACCGGGTCGTCGACATCAACTTCTACCCGACCGAGCAGGCGGGCCGTTCCAACGCCCGGTGGCGGCCCGTGGGTCTCGGCGCCATGGGCCTGCAGGACGTCTTCTTCCGGCTGAGGCTGCCCTTCGACTCCCCGGAGGCGAAGGCCCTGTCCACGAAGATCGCCGAGCGGATCATGCTCGCCGCCTACGAGACCTCCGCCGATTTGGCCGAACGCGACGGCCCGCTGCCCGCGTGGGAGAAGACCCGCACCGCGCGGGGCGTGCTGCACCCCGACCACTACGACGTCGAGCCGGCCTGGCCGGAGCGCTGGGCGGCGCTGCGGACGCGGATCGCGGCCACCGGGATGCGCAACGCGCTGCTGCTGGCGATCGCGCCCACCGCCACCATCGCGTCGATCGCCGGGGTGTACGAGTGCATCGAGCCGCAGGTGTCCAACCTGTTCAAGCGCGAGACGCTGTCCGGGGAGTTCCTCCAGGTGAACTCGTACCTGGTGGACGATCTGAAGGCGCTCGGCGTGTGGGACGCGCGCACCCGTGAGGCACTGCGCGAGGCGGGGGGCTCAGTGCAGGACTTCGCGTGGATCCCCGAGGAGGTGCGCCGGCTGTACCGCACGGCGTGGGAGATCCCGCAGCGCGGTCTGATCGACATGGCCGCCGCCCGCACCCCGTATCTGGACCAGGCGCAGTCGCTCAACCTGTTCCTGGAGACACCGACCATCGGCAAGCTCTCCTCGATGTACGCCTACGCCTGGAAGCAGGGCCTGAAGACCACGTACTACCTGCGTTCCCGCCCGGCGACCCGGATCGCCCGGGCGGCGCGCGCCACCGTCCCCATCCCCGTCCCCGTCGAGCGGACGCCCGAGCCCGAAGCGGTCGCCTGCTCCCTGGAAAACCCCGAGTCCTGCGAGGCCTGCCAGTGATGACCGACAAGAACCTGCTCGACCCCGGCTTCGAGCTGACGCTCCGCCCCATGCGCTACCCGGACTTCTACGAGCGCTACCGGGACGCCATCAAGAACACCTGGCATGTGGAGGAGGTGGACCTGCACTCGGACGTCGCCGATCTGGCGAAGCTCAGTCCCAAGGAGCGGCACCTGATCGGACGGCTGGTCGCGTTCTTCGCGACGGGCGACTCGATCGTGGCGAACAACCTGGTGCTGACGCTGTACAAGCACATCAACTCGCCCGAGGCGCGGCTGTATCTCTCCCGGCAGCTGTTCGAGGAGGCGGTGCACGTCCAGTTCTATCTGACGCTGCTGGACACGTATCTGCCCGACCCGGACGACCGGGCGGCGGCCTTCGCGGCCGTGGAGAACATCCCGTCCATCCGGGAGAAGGCCGAATTCTGCTTCCGGTGGATGGACTCGGTGGAGAAGATCGACCGGCTGGAGACACGGGCGGACCGCCGCCGCTTCCTGCTGAACCTGATCTGCTTCGCCGCGTGCATCGAGGGGCTGTTCTTCTACGGCGCCTTCGCCTACGTGTACTGGTTCCGCGGCCGGGGCCTGCTGCACGGGCTGGCTACCGGCACCAACTGGGTGTTCCGCGACGAGACGATGCACATGTCCTTCGCCTTCGACGTGGTCGACACCGTGCGCAAGGAGGAGCCGGACCTCTTCGACGAGGAACTCGGGCAGCAGGTCACCGACATGCTGCGCGAGGCGGTCGAGGCGGAACTGCAGTTCGCGCGCGATCTGTGCGGGGACGGACTGCCGGGCATGAACACCGAGTCGATGCGGCAGTACCTGGAGTGCGTCGCCGACCAGCGGCTGGTGCGGCTGGGCTTCGCGCCGGTGTACGGCTCGGAGAACCCGTTCTCCTTCATGGAGCTCCAGGGCGTCCAGGAGCTGACGAACTTCTTCGAGCGGCGTCCGTCCGCGTACCAGGTCGCCGTGGAGGGCACGGTCGACCTGGACGAGGACTTCTGACGGGGACCTCGGGGGACCTGTGCACCCCAGTGCCGTCTCATGCCGCCCTTGCGGTGCGGTGTGGGGCGGCACCCTCCTCCGGGCGGGCCGGCGGCGGGGCGACGGGGCGCTCGGCGGCCGCGCGGGCCTCCTCGGCCCGCTTGATCTGCCGGTCGATCCGGCGGTCACGCGCGATGCCGAGGAGGGCGGGGAGGGTCGTGAGGACGAACAGGCCGAGAACGGCCACCATCGCGATCAGTGCTTCCGTCTGCGTCGTATCCATGTCACCACTGTCGCGCGCAACACTCCTGACCGGCAGTGGCAGGACTGCCGGGTACCCTCGATTTACTGCCAAAGGCGAGGCACACTGGAGCCATGCTGAAAAACGTGGCCGCCGTCGTCCTCGACGGCGTGAATCCCTTCGAACTCGGTGTCGTCTGCGAGGTCTTCGGCGTCGACCGCAGTGACGACGGGTTGCCGGGCTACGACTTCGCCGTCGTCTCGGCCGACGGCCCGACCGTGCGCTGCACCACGGGTTTCGCGCTGCGGCTCGAGCACGGCCTGGAGCGTCTGGAGACGGCGGACCTGATCACCGTGCCCGCCGGTGCCTCCTACGTCTCCCAGGAGTTCCCGCCCGAGCTGCTGGACGCCCTGCGCCGGGCCGTGGACCGGGGTGCCCGGGTGCTCAGCGTCTGCTCCGGGGTGTTCGTGCTCGCCGCCGCCGGGCTCCTCGACGGTCGGCGGGTCACCTCCCACTGGAAGCACGCGGAGGAGCTGACCGGGCGCTATCCGCATCTCACCGTGGAACCGGACGTGCTCTACGTCGACGAGGACCCGGTGATCACCTCCGCCGGCACCGCCGCCGGGATCGACGCCTGTCTGCATCTGGTGCGCAAGGAGCAGGGTCCGGAGGTCGCCAACAAGATCGCCCGGCGCATGGTGGTCCCCCCGCACCGCGACGGCGGCCAGGCCCAGTACATCGAGCGCCCGCTGCCTCCGCCCGGGGGCGACACCGTCTCCGGAGTGCTGGTGTGGATGGAGCGGCACCTCGACGAGGAGGTCACCGTGGAGCAGCTCGCCGCCCGCGCCCATATGTCCCCGCGCACCTTCGCCCGCCGCTTCCAGCAGGAGACCGGCACCACGCCGTATCGCTGGATCCTGCGCCAGCGGGTGCTGCTGGCCCAGCATCTGCTGGAGGCGACGGACGAGACGGTGGACGCGATCGCGGGCCGCACCGGCTTCGGCAACGCGGCGGCGCTGCGCCACCACTTCGTGCGCGCCGTGGGCACCACCCCGCAGGCCTACCGGCGCGCGTTCCGGGGCCCGGAGGCCGCCTGACCGCGCGCCGGCCGGCAGGTCAGCGGGGCAGCGCCCGCAGCATCAGCCGGCGCGGCCGGAGCGTGATGCCGATCCGGGGCCGGGGGTCGGAGCCGCGCGCGTGCTCGAACCGGTAGGCGGAGGCGACCGCCGCGGTGATGAGCGTGAGTTCGGCCATCGAGAAGTGGTCACTGGGGCACTTGCGGTTGCCCACGCTGAACGGGCTCATCGCGTACTTGGGTACGTCCTTGGACCGTTCGGGAAGCCAGCGGTCCGGGTCGAACTCCTCGTGCCGCTCGTACGACCGCCGGTCCCGCTGGACGGCGTGCGGGCTGTAGATGAGGTCCGCCCCCTTGGGAATGCGGTATCCGCCGAGTTCCGTGTCGGCCACCGCGCGGCGCGTCAATATCCAGACGGCCGGATACAACCGCAGGGTCTCGGTGATGACATTCGCGGTGTACGTCAGCTTTCGGACGTCCTCGAATGCGACGGGGCGGTCACCGACGACGGTTTTCACCTCGTCGCGGATCTTGTCGCCCAGTTCCGGGTGCTCGGTGAGAACCAGGAGGAGGGACATCACCGTGGATCCGATGGTTTCGGCGCCGGGGGTGAGGATGGCGATGACCTGATCGTGCACCTCCTGTTCACCTATGGGCTCGCCATTGTCGTCCTTCGCCTCCAGCAAAGCCGTCAGCAAATCGTTCGGCTTTTGACCGCTTGCCCGTCGTTCGGCGACGATCTCGTCCACCAGGACATGCAAATCGGACAGGGCCCGATTGAATTCCCGGTTGGCCGGGAGCGGCACCTTGTACAGCGGTCCGAGCGGTACCACCATGCGCTGGTACATGCCGCTGAACAGCGTGGCGAGGTCGGTGCAGATGCGGTCGGCCCGGTCGCCCACGCAGCTGCCGCGCATCAGGCAGCGGGCGGTGACCCGGACGGCCAGCCGGAAGGACTCCGCCGTGATGTCCAGCGCCTCGCCGGAGCGCCAGCGGTCCACGAGCGCGTACGACTCCTCCGCCATGATCGGCCCGTAGGCGGGGATCGCGTCGAGCCGGAAGGCGGGCTGGATGGTGCGGCGCTGGCGCCGGTGCAGCGCGCCGTTGGCGGTGGCGACGCCCTCCTTGCCGAGCAGCTCCTCCAGGGACTCCCACAGGGGTCCGGCGATGATGTAGTCGGGGCTCAGGGCCACCGCCCCGGTGAGGGCGGGGGCGGTGACGGCGTACACCGTCTTCGGTCCCAGTTTCAGGCGCACGACGTCTCCGTGGTCGCGCAGCCCGGACAGGAAGGCCAGCGGATCGCGGGCCAGCTTCCAGCCGTGGCCGAGGAGGGGGACTCCTCCGCCGGCCAGGGGCGGCTCGGACAGTGCGGTCGTCGCGGACGCCTCGGGATTCACCGACTCGACGGTCATTTCTCACCTGCCGCTTCGTTGTTGACGTACGGGGGCGTGGACCGGTCGTCCCAGCTGTCGATCCGGTACCGGCCGGACTCGTGGTGGAACCAGTAGACGGAGCTGAACCAGTTCCGCATGTTGCCGACACAGGTGCGAACGGCGGCGCTCGTTTCCTTTCCTCCGACGGTGCCGTCGTCGAGGGAGTCGGCGAACCGTAATGCCTCGCTCTCCGCATTCTGGAATTCGCGGATGCATTCCTCGACGCGATGCCTTACTTCGGCGATCGCCTCTTCGAGTGTCAGTCCCTCGTGCGTGACGAGACTGATGCCGAGATTGTGCACCTCGCTGCCCGCGATTTCCTTCGGCAGCGAGCACAGGTCGTTGTACCAGGCGGCGAATTCCTGACTGAGCAGCGCCGCCTTCCGGTAGGCCGGATTCTTTCGCACTCCGTCCGGCAGTTCACTGCCCGCACTGGGTTCCAGGAGATCCGTCCAAATCCAGTGCGCGAAGGTGAGGCGACGCAGTTCCAGGTATTCCTCGACGGTGGGGATGACCCCCTCCGTGCGGTTGTCGAATTCCCGGTCGTACGCCTCGATCACCTCGTGGAAGTGCCGGGCGAACCGGGCGTTCCAGCTGCCCGGCAGGAAGGCGTAGAGCCGTCGTACGCCGTCCGCGAGCCCCGCGACCACCGGATCCTCGTGACGCAGATGGTCGTTGGGGCTGTCGAGGGCCCTGTGCAGCAGGTTCTTCAGCCGCCGCCAGGCGGCGGGGCGGCCGTGCACGATGTCGCGGTCGTGCCGGTCGTCCCAGACGAAGAACCACGCGCTGTAGTCCGCTATCGCCTGCAGGACCTCGTCGGGGGCGCCTATGTAGTACCCCGCCATAAGGTCGGTGTAGCACAGGCCATCGGCATATGCCTCCACCTTGTCCGCCGGCATGAGCCGCTTTTCGAGCAGCCACGCCCTGGTCGTTTCCTGAAGCTTCGGCCAATACGGGTGGAGTTGCCGGGGAAACGCCGTCTCGATCACCGGAAGAGACAGCGCCGGTGGAACCGCGATGGTGGTCGGTGTCGATGTGGTGCCGTGTGACAAAGCATGCACGAACAATCCCCTCTCAGCCGCCAGTTGGCGTGCGCCCGCCCCCCGAGCCGGGCGCACGCCTGCGTATCGCCGCACCTCCATTCAGCACCACAACTGACCGCTGTGGGAACGGATTTGCTTCTTTCACTACCTTTCGGCACGCACAGACGAACGGCGCCCGACCGGAGTGGTGTCCGGTCGGGCGCCGTGCGCGAGGAAACGGAGGGGCTGCGTCGGGTCGTCAGTCGTTGGCGACCACGGGGTAGCGCGGCTCGTTCTCGGCCATCTGCCGCAGCGCCGCCTTGCGCTCACGCTTGGAGAGCCTGTCGATGTACAGGTAGCCGTAGAGGTGGTCCGTCTCGTGCTGCAAACACCGCGCGAAGTAGCCCGTGCCGCGTACCCGGACCGGGTTGCCCTTCTCGTCCTGTCCGGTCACTTCGGCGTAGTCGGGGCGGGCCAGCGGCGCGTAGGCGGTCGGCACCGACAGACAGCCCTCGCTGTTGTCGTCGAGCCGGCGCTGCTCGGCGGGCAGTTCGACCAGCTTCGGGTTGCAGATCACGCCGACGTGGCGCACGCCCTCGTCGTCCGGGCAGTCGTAGACGAAGACCTTTTGGTCGACGCCGATCTGGTTGGCGGCCAGGCCCACGCCCTCGGCCGTGCGCTGGCTGGCGAACATGTCGGCGACCAGTTGCTGCAACTCCTCGCCGAAGTCGGTGACGTCCTTGCACTCCTTGTGCAGCACCGGGTTGCCGACCACCGTGATCGGACGCGAGGTGCCGCGCTCGCGCCAGGCCGCCTCGCGCTCCTCGCAGTCCTCCGTGTCGATGACGTACCCCTCGTCGTCGACGGGGAGCACGCCCGCGTGCTGCTGATCGGTGTCCTGCTGAGCCATGACGGAGGTGTGCCTTCCTGGGAAAATCCGGGGGTGATGCTGATACAGGGTACGGGGAACGCTCTGCGCGCCCGCCCCTAACAGACCTCTTCGAGATCGCGCCAGTCCCGCGAGTCCGGGCTGTCCGCGACCCACCCGTCCAGCAGCCCCCGTACCAGCGAAGCCGGCGCGGCGATCCCGCACTCGCGTTCTGGCACCCACAACTGCCCGTCCGTACGGTGGCCGAGGGGGCCGGGGTGCCCCGGCTCGCTGTGGTCGTGCGGGTCCAGGTGCTCGCCCTCGCCCTCGTCGGACGGCATCCGGGACTCCGAGCACATCCGGCACAGCAGCCGCACGGACGACGACCAGTCCTCGGCGGCGAAACCGGCGTCGGAGGCCAGCTGTTCCAGCGCGTCCCGGTCGCTCTCGGAGGCGGCCTCCAGCAGCACCACCCACGTCGGCACCGGCGACGGCGCCCACAACTCGATCTCGTCGAACACCGGGTAGGTGTGCCCGGCGGCGGTGCTGCGCTCGCCGTGCGGCACCCCGTCGTGCAGGACGACCTCGCCCCAGCGGCGCCCGGAGGACGGCAGCGGAATGGACAGCACCTCGATCCGGGCGGGGTCGAGGCGCCGCCCCCACACGACCTCCGCCTCCCCCTCCGGGGACAGCCGTACGGCAGCACTGCCCAGGTCCATGCCGAGGGGCTCACCGGAGTCGGTGGCCGGTCCCGGCACCTTCAGCCCGTAGGCCTGCCAGGCCCGCCGCGCCAGCGGCCAGTCCTGCAGGGCGGTGGCGGCGATGCCGACGTTCCACCAGTCGGGAGCCCCGGTGCCGCGGTCGAGCAGCGCCACGGCGCGCAGGCCGGCCGAGCGCGCCTGTTCCCAGTCGTGCCGGAACTTGTGCAGCAGCGCGAGATTGAACCAGGACTCCGAGAGCCAGGGTTCCAGATCGGCGGCACGTGTCAGCAACGCGCCCGCGTCCTCGTACCGGCCGTCGCCGATGAGCGTGAACGCGCGATCCGTGGCCTGCCGCCAGGAGGCGGAGGGCCGGTGCCGTCCCTTGCCGAAGATCCTCACGATTCCCGCCTGCCAGTTCCGTTCGGTGGGCCGGCTGTACCGATCCGCGCCCCCGGACACCCTCTCCTTCGCATCCAACCACGTACGGCCACACGGACGCTCATTACCCATGGGTTACCCAGCCTCGCACGGGGTCAGACAGTCCCGGGCGAGGCTCTCATCACGTCCGGTCCCCCTGTGCATGGGCCCCCTCCGTGTTCCGTGACAGCACCCGGGCCAGCGCCTCGACGACCTCCGGCGCGTACTCCCCGGCGGTAGCGAGCCGCAGTTCCTCCAGCGCGGTCAGCGGCCCGCCGGGTCCTCCTTCCCGGGACTTCTCCTCGTACGCGTTCACCACCCGGACGATCCGCGCGGCGAGCGGCTGCTCCCGGTGCGGATCGGCCTGGCGCTCGACGATCCCGGCCACCCGGGGGTCGACCCCGGTCTGCCGCACCACGGCGCCGCCGAGCAGCGCGATCCGCCGCTGCTCGGAGACCGGAAGGCCGGCGGTGGCCCCCGCGGGGACCGGGTCGACGAGACTGAGCTGCCCGATGTCGTGCATCAGCGCCGCGTACTCCAGCACGGTCAGCTCGGGCTCGGTCAGTCCGAGGTCCCGGCCCACCGCCTGGCTCAGCGCGGCGACCCGGCGGGCGTGGCCGGCGGGGGTGTACCCGGCGATCTCGGTGGCCCGCGCGAGGGAGGCGATGGTCTGCCGGTAGGTGGCGCGGACGGCGGCGTACCGCCGGTAGGACAGCTGGGCGAGCAACAGGGGCACGGAGAAGACGGGCAGCGCCCACAGGCCCACGACCGCGACCCCGAGCGCCATCACCGCGCCGGTGGCGATGACGGCGGCCCCGATGCCGGGAACGGCCCGCAGTTCGTCGCGCAGCATCGGCAGGAAGGGCCAGCCGGTACGGGAGTGCGCCAGGGCGGCGGCGAGCACGGCGTCGCACAGCGCGGTGAGGGACAGCAGGGCGAGCAGCAGCAGCGCGTGGGCGGAGCCGCCCCAGTCGTCGAAGGCGCCCCGGTTGTCCAGGGGCTGGAAGCACAGGGCGACGAAGCCGACGGTCAGCACCCGGCGGGCCGCCGGGTCGAGGGCCGGCCCGTCGCCGCGCCCGACATGCGGCACGCTGCCGAGCAGGGACGCGGCGAGCACCACGGTGACGACCTGGGCGGCGCCGTGGTGGGTGGGCCGCCCCGCGGTCTCGGTGAGCAGCGCGTACGACAGGGAGCCCGCGGCGGCCAGGGGTGCGGCCTCCCGGATGCGGGTCCCGTTGCGCCGGGTGAGCTCGCCGACCGTGACCAGCACCCCGAACGCCAGGGCGGCGCCCCGTTCCTCGAGGCCGTGGTAGAGGGTGCCGCCCAGGGAGCCGGTCGCGAGGACGGCGGCACACAGGTGCACGACGGTGTGCAGCCGCGGCCTCACCGTCGTGCCCCGGACCGGTCGGTCACCGGTGCGGCGGGCCCGGGCGGGGCGGTGGAGCGGTCGTCGTCGGCGGTCACCGCCGGGTGCCAGCCGGACCGGCCGATGGCGCGGGCCAGCGCGCCGACCATCCGCGGGTCGAAGTGGGTGCCCGCGCACCGGCGGAGCTCCTCGAGCGCCGCGGGCACGGGCCGTGCCCTGCTGTAGGAGCGGTTGGAGGTCATCGCGTCGAAGGCGTCGGCGACCGCGACCACCCGCGCGGGTTCGGGGATCTGACCGCCCGCCAGCCCGTAGGGGTAGCCCGAGCCGTCCAGCCGCTCGTGGTGGTGCAGTACCGCCGCGCGGGCCTCGCCGAGGAAGGAGATCCCCCGCACCATCTCGTGCCCGTACTCGGGATGCAGTTCGATCACCCGGCGTTCCTCGGGGGTCAGCGGGCCGTTCTTGGTCAGCAGCCGGGTGGGGACGCCGAGCTTGCCGACGTCGTGCAGGATGCCTGCGAAGCGCAGCACCTCGACCCGTTCGTCGTCCAGGCCCAGTTCCCGCGCGATCATCATGGACGCCCGTCCGACGCGCTCGCTGTGTCCGCGCGTGTAGCCGTCCTTGATGTCGACGGCCTGGACGAGCGCGCGGATCGTGGCCTGGTGGGCGGCCCGCTCCCGGTGGTACTGGGCGAACGCCCACCACGAGACGCCCATCGGCAGCAGCACCGGGAGCGCCGCCATGGGGCCGTAGGCGCTGCGCCACAGCAGCGCCATCATGAGTCCGGCGAGGCCATGCACGGTGAGCGGCGCCAGCGACCTCAGGAAGTGCCGCCACCACGCGGCGGGGGCCGCCGTCGGCCGTCCGCGCGGGGGCCCGCCGGACGCCGTCGCCGGGATGCCTCCGTCGAGCAGGGTGAGCACCAGGCAGAACGCCAGGACCGCGGCCCCGGCCGTCGCCAGCGCGCCCGGTACGTCGCAGTCCGCCACCGTGCCGGGTCCTCCGGCCGCCGTGTGGACGCGGCTAGCCGCCCAGACGGCGAGCACCAGCTGAGCGGCCCGCCATAGCCTGCGCGCCGCCGGGTACGGCCGCTGCTCCACGGGAAGCAGCAGCGCCCCGGGCAGCGCGACCAGCGCGGCGGCGTACGGCGGCAGCAGGAAGGCCCCGGCGAGCAGGACGGGGTGGAAGGTGCCGCCCGGGTGCGGGGCGGCGACGAGGCGTGACCGGGCGAGGCGCTCGCATCCGGCGTACAGCGCGGCGAGCAGGACGACCGGCCACCAGGGGACGGGGACGTCCGGGAGGGCTCCCGGTGCCGCCAGTACCGGCGGCGGGACCAGACAGAGCAGGGCCGGCAGGGTGACTCCGGCGACATACACCTTGGCCCGCGCCGGTAACGCCTCCATGAGCCCCCACCCCCGACCGTGCCCGCGGCACTCGGTCCGCCGTCTGCCAGGCTCTGGAGCCTAGGCCGGGGGCAGGTGCATCCACGGGCCGATAACCCGCGGATTAGCACGTACGAGTGACAGGGGCGGGGACACGCGGCGACACCGTGAGGTGTCAGGACTCCTGCGGTGCGGCCGGTGAGGTCGTGACGTCCTGGTCGGGCACGGCCTGGCCGGAACGGATCAGCTCGATCCGGCCCATGACCTTGGAGCGCAGGTCGCCGGGCACGTCGTCGTGCCCGCAGCAGCGCTTGACGAGCTTCTTCACCGCCTGCTCGAGCCCGTACTTCTCCAGGCACGGCGAGCATTCCTCGAAGTGGTGCTCGAACTTCACACAGTCGTCATCCGGCATCTCACGGTCGAGAAACTCGTAGAGATGATCGAGGATTTCGCTGCAATCCGTCTCGTGCGGCTCTCCGCAGCTCATGACCCCGAGCCTTTCGCTTCGTTCGACTCTCCGGCACCCGCCGGGGCCAGTCCGCGCTCACGCGCGTAGCCCTCCAGCATGCCGCGCAGCTGGCGGCGGCCCCGGTGCAGTCGGGACATCACCGTACCGATGGGTGTGGCCATGATGTCCGCGATCTCCTTGTAGGCAAAGCCCTCGACATCGGCGAGATACACCGCGATGCGGAACTCCTCGGGGATCGCCTGCAGTGCTTCCTTGACGTCCGAGTCGGGCAGGTGGTCCAGCGCCTGCGACTCCGCGGAGCGCAGCCCCGTGGACATGTGCGACTCGGCACGGGCGAGCTGCCAGTCCTCGATCTCCTCGGCCGCGCTGCGCTGGGGCTCGCGCTGCTTCTTGCGGTACGAGTTGATGAAGGTGTTGGTGAGGATCCGGTACAGCCACGCCTTGAGGTTGGTGCCTTCACGGAACTGGTGGAAGGACGCGTACGCCTTGGCGTACATCTCCTGCACCAGGTCCTCGGCGTCGGCCGGGTTGCGCGTCATGCGCAGCGCGGCCGAGTACATCTGGTCGAGAAACTCGAGCGCGTCCCGCTCGAAGCGCGCGCTGCGCTCCGCGGCCGACTCCGCGCCCGCGCCGCCCCGGCCCTCGGGCTGCTCCGCCTGGCCGTGTTCGGTCCCTGCGTCGGTACCGGGAACCGGACCCACCTCCTCCGATGTTGTCGCGAGACCATAACCGGTCTCGCCCGAATCGGAGGATAGACGACGATCCGGTCCGCCCGCCGCCCGGATCGGGGCGGTCCTGGCCGCGTGCAGCACCGTCCAGTCCAGGTCGGCGCGGGGACTGCGGCTCGGGCAGAACGTGGAACCCATGCGGCAGACTTCCTCTCCTACGACGGTGGTGCCGTTGACCGGCAGTTACGTCCCTCCCAACAGCAGAGGTTGCCCTGACATTCCCGGCGCCTCAGCCGAGCGTGCCGGTCCAGCGCACGACCGCGTCCGTGACCACCGCCAGGGCCTCGTCCTGCGTGAGGTCCGCCCGTTTGGGCACGGCGAGACCATGATCGGCGTGGGGCACCTCCACCAGTTCGCAGCTGCCCTCGGGGAACTCCCCGGGGGTGCCGAACGGGTCGTTGCCGCCCTGGACGACGAGGGTGGGCACGCCGGCGCCCAGCAGCTCGTCGGCCCGGGACTTCTCCGGCTTTCCGGGCGGATGCAGGGGGAAGCTCAGGGCGAGCACCGCGTGGGCGCCGAGTTCCCCGGCGGTGCGGCAGGCCACGCGGGCGCCGGCGCTGCGTCCGCCCGCGATCACCGGCAGGCCCGGGCCGGTCAGCGCGGGCCAGATGCCCCGCCAGCCGGTGTCCAGGGTCTTCGGGGCGGGGGCGACCTTCTTGCCGGCCACCCGCCAGGGCTGTTCCACAAGGGCGACGGTCACCCCGTGCGCGGGCAGCTCGGCGGCGAGCGCCTGGAGGTCCCTGGCGCCGATGCCGCCGCCGGCGCCGTGGCTCAGCGCAAGGACGAGGCGGGCGTGGCGCACGGCAGGGTGCCAGGTGATGCGGGCGGTACCGGCGTCCGTCTCGACGCTCTGGACCGTCTCTGTGGTGTCGTGGGTCACGTCAGAAGAGTGTGCCCTCTTCCGGCGCGGCCAGCTCCTTCAGCAGCTCCGGCCCGTTGTTGCGGACGTTGCTGACGGCCGTGGTGACCGGGTAGGCGCGCATCAGGCCGGGGGGCGGCGGGGCGAGCAGCTCGCGAAGCTCGTCGGTGTCCGTGCGGGACGGGTCCAGCCAGGCGTCCCAGCGGTCCGGGGTCAGCATCAGCGGCATCCGCGGGTGGATCTCGGCGAGGGCGCGCGGGCCGTCCGCGGGGGACACGGCGAGCGGGCCGGTCTCCGCCTCGGTGGTGATGACGGAGCACGTCACCCACCAGGCGCCCGGGTGGTCGTCCGGTAGCGTCCGGTCCCGCCAGAACTCGTACAGCCCGGCCATGGCGAAGACGGAGCCGTCGGCCGGCGTCACGAAGTAGGGCTGCTTGCGGGGCCGCTTCTTCTTCCCCTCGACCTCCAGGTCCCGCTCTTGCTTGCCGGTGACCCACTCGTAATAGCCGTCGGCGGGGAGGATGCAGCGCCGGGAGGAGAAGGCGCGGCGGTAGGACGGCTTCTCATGGACGCTCTCCGCGCGGGCGTTGATCATCCGGGCGCCGCCCTCGGGGGTCTTGGACCACGAGGGCACCAGTCCCCACTTCAGCTTCCGCAGCTGGCGGACCGGGCGTGGGTCCTGCGCGTCCTTCAGGGCACGGTCGAGTACGGCGTAGACCTCCTTGGTCGGCGCCACGTTGTAGTCGGGCTCCAGGGTCTCCCCCGGCTCCCACTTCTCGATCCCGAAGATTCCGGCGAGATCATCGGGCCTACGACTCGCCGCGTACCGTCCGCACATCTCCATCCCCGTCCACACCTGTAAAACGACCCTCACACCCTACGCAAGCGACGCAACGGTCCGAGGGGCTGCCGTGTTCCCGGTGCCGGTCCCGCGCGCGGCGGTGGCCGGGGAGGGGTGCCGCACCGGCCGCAACCGCGGAAGGATCCCGCACCGGCCGCAACCGGGGAGGGTGCCGCAGCACCCGGGCGGCACCTGGCCGGCGCACCTCCTCGGCCCTATGGCCCGGGGCGTCTCCTCCGGGTCCGCCGAGCTGGCTGCTCCCCCGGGGCGGGGCGCACCCGGTCGATCCTCTTCGGCGATTCCCCGGCCGCAGTTCCGCGGGCTCTTTCGGCGCGGGCGAGTCGGCCGCGACCGGGGAGGGGTGCCGCGCCGGCCGCGGGCGCCGGTCGGTCGTATGCCGCCGGGGACGTAGGAGACCAGCGATGCCCCCTCCGCCGGCCTCCCGCGCGGTGTCGCGTCCGCCAGACCGGGGGGCCCTGCACGCCCGTACGGTCACCGGGGAGCTGGCCGTGCCAGGCGGCGCCCATGTCGCTGCCCCGTGCCACCACTGCGGCGGGGTCGGTGACCTGGCACCTCAGCTCGACCCGGCAGCGGAACGAGACGGGCCCGTCCCGGCCGGCCGGAGGACGAGCACGGGCGGGTGCTGGCGGTGTCCAAGGACGAGCGACGCGTGGCCTGAGCGGCCGACCAGGCGCGCGGCCCGGTCCCGCCCGTCAGTCGTCGTACGACAGGCCGCGCCCGGAGCGGACCTTGGCCGGGTCGTCGGCCCGCTGAATGTTGGGGACGGGCAGCCTGCCGCGAGGATCGACCCGGCCGGCGATCACCCGGGCGGCGGCGCGCAATTCGACCTCGGTCCTCGGTCCAGCAGTAGGAGGCCAGGGAGGTCCGCACCGGCCGGCGTCCGGCACCAGCGCCCTCCCCCGCGGCGCGCACAACGCTCGGCGGCGGGACCGGCGGCAGCGGGCGGGTGCCGACCAGGGGGTCGTACGTCGACGGGTGCGTCGCCAACGCCTCCGTGCCGACCGCCGCCCTCGCCGTGCGCGGGCATCACGAGCGGGCGGGTTCCTGAGGGCCAGCGGCCGGCCGGGAGCTCCCGAGGGCATCGGGGACGCCGCCCCTGGCCTGCCCGTTTGCCGGTCAGGAACGGTCTCCGTTCCATCGGCGTCTCAGACATCGACCGTACATTCGTGCAACACTGCTGGACCCCGTACGCCCAGAGGGAGCGATCCGAAACGCATGGACAGCATGGTCAGCACCGCGGCCGCCTCGCTCGGCTCCCTCTGGGACGAGGTCTCCGGCACCCAGCCCGACCCCGACATATGGGTGGTCGTCGCCACACTGGTCGCCGCGGCCGCCGTCGTCGTACCGCACGGGCCGTGGCGGATCTCCCGCAACGCCATCACCATCGCCCACGAGGGCGGGCACGGCCTGGTGGCCCTGCTCACCGGCCGCACCCTGACGGGGATACGCCTGCACTCGGACACCAGCGGCCTGACCGTCAGCCGGGGCAAGCCGGACGGCATCGGCATGATCCTCACCGCCGCCTCCGGCTACACCGCGCCCCCGCTGCTGGGCCTCGGCGGCGCCGCGCTGCTCGGCGTGGGGCGCATCACATTGCTGCTGTGGCTGGCCACGGCGCTGCTCGTAGCGATGCTGGTGATGATCCGCAACGCATACGGCGCGGTGTCGCTGCTCGTCACGGGCGGCACGTTCGTCCTGGTGTCCTGGCTGGCAGGGCCCCAGGTGCAGGCGGCGTTCGCGTACGCCGTGGTGTGGTTCCTGCTGCTGGGAGGGGTGCGCCCGGCGTTCGAGCTCCAGGCCAAGCGGGCGCGCGGCGGCGCGGGGGACTCGGACGCGGACCAGTTGTCGCGGCTGACGCATGTCCCCGCGGGCCTGTGGCTGTTCCTCTTCCACGCGGTGTCGCTGTGCGCGCTGCTGGGCGGCGGCAGGTGGCTCCTGGAGCTGTAGCTGTTCGGGCGGTAGCTCTTCACGGCGCAGCCGCATCCGGAGGACGGCCTGCCCCCGGGCCTCCTTATAAAGTGGGCCCCATGGCCCCGAACCCCGCACACACCGCCCTCTGGCCCGCCCCGCACGCGAGCGGAGCCGTCGACGCGACGGTCCACGTGCCCGGGTCCAAGTCGGTCACCAACCGTGCCCTCGTGCTCGCCGCCCTCGCCTCCGAGCCGGGCTGGCTGCGCCGCCCGTTGCGTTCCCGCGACACCCTGCTGATGGCGGGCGCCCTGCGGGCCATGGGCATCGAGATCGAGGAAGGCGTGGGCCCCGACGGCACCGGCGAGGCCTGGCGGGTGCTCCCGACGGGTCTGCACGGCCAGGCCACCGTCGACGTCGGCAACGCCGGCACGGTGATGCGGTTCCTGCCTCCGGTCGCCACGCTGGCCGACGGTCCCGTCCGGTTCGACGGCGACCCCCGCTCGTACGAGCGTCCCCTGAACGGAGTCATCGACGCGCTGCGTCACCTGGGCGCCCGGATCGACGACGACGACCGCGGCGCGCTGCCGATGACGGTTCAGGGCGGGGGCGCCCTGGACGGCGGCACGGTGGAGGTGGACGCGTCCTCGTCCTCCCAGTTCGTCAGCGCGCTGCTGCTCTCCGCGCCCCGGTTCAACCAGGGCGTCGAGGTCCGGCACACCGGCGCGACGCTGCCGTCCCTGCCGCACATCCGGATGACCGTCGACATGCTCCGCGCGGTGGGCGCCCAGGTCGACACCCCGGAGTCGGGCGGCGAGCCCAACGTCTGGCGGGTCACCCCGGGCGCCCTGCTGGGCCGGGACCTGACCGTCGAGCCGGACCTGTCCAACGCCCAGCCGTTCCTGGCGGCAGCCCTGGTGACGGGCGGGAAGGTCGTCGTCCCGGACTGGCCGGCCCGCACCACCCAGCCCGGTGACCGGCTGCGGGAGATCTTCACGGAGATGGGCGGTTCCTGCGAGCTGACCGAGTTCGGTCTGGTGTTCACCGGCTCCGGGTCGATCCACGGCATCGACGTGGACCTCGGCGAGGTCGGCGAGCTGACGCCGGGCATCGCGGCCGTCGCGGCGCTCGCGGACTCCCCGTCGACCCTGCGGGGCGTGGCGCATCTGCGGCTGCACGAGACGGACCGCCTGGCCGCGCTCACCAAGGAGATCAACGAGCTCGGCGGCGACGTCACGGAGACCGCCGACGGTCTCCACATCCGCCCGCGCCGGCTGCACGGCGGGGTCTTCCACACCTACGAGGACCACCGCATGGCCACCGCGGGCGCGGTCATCGGCCTGGCGGTCGACGGCGTGCAGATCGAGAACGTGGCGACCACGGCGAAGACGCTGCCGGACTTCCCCGATCTGTGGACCGGGATGCTGGGGGCATAGGGGTCCGCCATGCGCCGCTACGGCAAGCACACCGACGAGGACGACATCCGCTCGCGCCCCAACCGCAGGGGCAACCGGCCGCGCACCCACATCAGGCCCAAGCATGAGGACGCCGCCGAGGGAATGGTCCTCACCGTCGACCGGGGCCGGCTCACCTGCCTCGTCGAGGGCCGGACCGTGATGGCGATGAAGGCCCGCGAGCTGGGCCGCAAGGCGGCGGTGGTCGGTGACCGGGTGGCGATCGTGGGCGACCTGTCCGGCAAGAAGGACACCCTCGCGCGGATCGTGCGGATCGAGCCGCGCACCTCGGTGCTGCGCCGTACCGCCGATGACGACGACCCCTATGAGCGGGTGGTCGTGGCCAACGCCGACCAGCTCGCCATCGTCACCGCCCTCGCCGATCCCGAACCCCGCCCGCGGCTGATCGACCGCTGTCTGGTCGCGGCGTTCGACGGCGGGCTCGAGCCGCTGCTGGTGCTCACCAAGTCGGACCTCGCACCGGCCGACAAGCTGCTGGAGCTCTACGGCGACCTGGACATCCCCTATGTCGTCACCAGCCGTGCGGAGCTGGAGAGCGGCACGGCCGCGGACCGGGTGCGGGAGCACCTGGACGGCCGGATCACGGCGTTCGTGGGGCACTCCGGGGTCGGCAAGACGACCCTGGTGAACGCGCTGGTGCCGCCGGAGCGGCGGCGTACGACCGGCCTGGTCAACGCGGTGACCGGGCGGGGGCGGCACACGACGACCTCCGCGCTGGCGCTGCCGCTGTCGGGCGCGGAGGGCTGGGTGATCGACACCCCGGGAGTGCGGTCGTTCGGGCTCGCCCATGTCGACCCGTCCCGGGTCATCCATGCCTTCCCCGATCTGGAGCCGGGCACGGAGGGCTGTCCGCGCGCGTGCAGCCATGACGAGCCGGACTGCGCGCTGGACGCCTGGGTGGCCGAGGGTCACGCGGACCCGGCCCGGCTGTACTCGCTGCGCCGACTGCTGGCGACGCGGGAGCCTACGGAAGGCGACTGACCCTCGCGGGTTTGTCATGGGGTGCGGACGGTAAGTGCATAATCGCACCGAGCCGGACCCGAACCTGCCGAACCCGGCGAAGCGGTCACTGTACGTGAGACAGCGGGAGGACTGCACATGGCGTGGCTGCTGGTCATCGTGGCCGGGTTGCTCGAGACCGGCTTCGCCGTGTGCCTGAAGCTTTCGCACGGCTTCACCCGGCTGTGGCCGACCATCGCCTTCTGCGCGTTCGCGCTGGGCAGCTTCGGTCTGCTGACCCTGGCGCTGAAGAAGCTGGACGTGGGGCCGGCGTACGCGGTGTGGACGGGCATCGGCGCGGCGGGTACGGCCATCTACGGCATGGTGTTCCTGGGCGACCTGGTCTCGACGCTGAAGATCGTGTCGATCACCTTGGTGATCCTCGGTGTGATCGGACTGCAGCTTTCGGGGTCCGCCCACTAGCCCCCGCGAGGGGTCTCAGCGGTTTCTACGGCACCGGCTGCCGGTGCAGGGCGCCGCGCACCAGGTCGGCGACACCGTTGTCGGCCGGTGGTGCGGCGACGCAGGACAGGGCGAGGCGGACCACGAGTTCGCAGGAGCGGGCCAGGTCGGCGGTGTCGTTCCTGGGGACGCCGGGGCCGGCCAGGGCGGCGACGGCGCGGTCGCGGACGAGGGCGACGAAGTCGGCGGGTGAGGGCAGCGGGCCGTCGGCGCGGCGCTGGGCGGGCACGACGGAACCGGACGGTACGGGCGCGAGGGCCGGCATCGGCAGGCGTTCGCTCCAGCAGCCGGTCAGCATGGCGCGGACCAGGGCATTCGCGCGTGCGCTGGAGGTCGTCCACTCGGCGGTCGCGGTCAGGCGGTCCCGCGGGTCGGTGTGGCCGGCGAGGGCGCGGTCGACGCCGGCCAGAAAGCCGTCGGCCTCCCTGCGGACGAGGGCCCGGGCGAGACCGTCCTTGCTGCCGAACTCGTTGTACAGCGTCTGCCGGGAGACTCCGGCCGCGGCGGCCACGTCCACCATGCGGACCGCGGACCACGGCCGGCGTGCCAGTGCCGTGTAAGCGGCGTCCAGCAGAGATTCCCGCGCTGCAGGCATCTTCGCCTCCCTTGGGGCGAGCGGCCGGTCCCGCCGTTCAGATTTGACGCGCCGTCCGGCACTGTCAAGGGGTCTCGGGCTCCGCCCCCGGTAGCCCCGCACCGACCTCGGCAGATACCGTTCGTTGCATGCCCGACTACCTCAACGACCTGCGTCTCGCCCATGTCCTCGCGGACGCCGCCGACGCCGCGACGATGGACCGGTTCAAGGCCCTCGACCTCAAGGTGGAGACGAAACCGGACATGACGCCGGTGAGTGAGGCGGACAAGGCCGCCGAGGAGCTCATCCGCGGCCATCTCCAGCGCGCCCGTCCGAGGGACGCGGTCCTCGGCGAGGAGTACGGGGTGGAGGGCACGGGGCCGCGGCGCTGGGTGATCGACCCGATCGACGGCACCAAGAACTACGTCCGCGGTGTTCCCGTCTGGGCCTCGCTGATCTCGCTGATGGAGGCCGGTGAGGGTGGTTTCCAGCCGGTCGTGGGGGTCGTCTCCGCCCCCGCTCTCGGCCGGCGCTGGTGGGCCGCGCAAGGGCATGGCGCCTTCGCCGGCCGCAGTCTGTCGTCGGCCTCCCGGCTGCAGGTCTCGCGCGTCTCCAAGATCTCCGACGCCTCCTTCGCGTACTCCTCGATCAGCGGCTGGGAGGAACAGGGGCGGCTGGACGGCTTCCTCGACCTCACCCGCGAGGTGTGGCGCACGCGCGCGTACGGCGACTTCTGGCCGTACATGATGGTCGCCGAGGGGTCGGTCGACCTGTGCGCCGAACCGGAGCTGATGCTCTGGGACATGGCGGCCACCTCGATCGTCGTCACGGAGGCCGGCGGCACGTTCACGGGCCTCGACGGCCGCCCGGGACCGCACAGCGGCAACGCGGCGGCATCGAACGGGCTGCTCCACGACGAGCTGCTGGGGTACCTCAACCAGCGCTACTGAGCGGCGGCAGATCCGCGCGCACGCCCCCAACCCGCCGCACACGCCCTCTTGTTGACCCCCGCTTTGCCTGCCACTCTGAGAGTCCCCCCACTTGTGCATTTGTGAAATCGCGAACGAGCGGGCGTCCCCGCCCGTGACCTCGCGTTTTCCGGAAGGAGGTGGCTCCATCCATGCTCGTCCGTGACGCCATGAGCACCGTGGTCCTCACCATCGGCCCCGCGCACACGCTCCGACAGGCCGCCGCCCTGATGTCCGCCCGCCGGGTGGGCGCAGCCGTGGTCCTCGATCCCGACGGCACCGGCATCGGCATCCTCACCGAACGGGACGTCCTCAATTCCCTCGGGCTCGGCCAGGACCCGGACGCCGAGCGCGCCCACGCCCACACCACCACCGACGTCGTCTTCGCCGCCCCGGCCTGGACCCTGGAGGAGGCAGCGGTCGCCATGACCCACGGCGGTTTCCGCCATCTGATCGTCCTGGACCGGGGCGAGCCCGCCGGCATCGTCTCGGTGCGCGACATCATCCGCTGCTGGGCACCGGAGCGGCAGCCGGCCCAGCGGGTACCGGCGTAGTGACATGCGAGACGGGCCGGACCCCCTCAGGGGAGTCCGGCCCGTCGATCGACAAGGGCCTGCAGCGTCGACCTCAGCCGCGCAGGGCCTGGACCGCGGCCTCCAGTCGCTTGCCGAAGTCCTCGTCCGCCTGGCGGAAGTTGTTGATCGCGCGATCGGCGATGTCGTCGCGCGTGACCCCGGAGATGGCGTTCGCCAGGTTGGTCACCAGGCGCTCCTTCTCGTCCTCCGACATCAGCCGGTACAAGTTGCCCGCCTGCACGAAGTCGTTGTCCTCGGCGTGGACGGGCGTGACCGACTCACCGGTGACACCGCTGACCGGGACGGGCCGCCACGGCGAACGGTCCGTCTGGAACGGGCCGCCGAAGCTGTTCGGCTCATAGTTCTTCGCGCCCTTGTGACGGCCGTCGTACAGATAGCCGTCACGGGAGTGGGTGCGCGCCTCGGTGGCGTGCGGACGGTTCACCGGCAGGTGGTCGGCGTTGATGCCGACGCGGTAGCGGTGGGCGTCGCCGTACGCGAAGAGGCGGCCCTGGAGCATCTTGTCCGGGGAGGGACCGATGCCCGGCACGAAGTGGGCGGGGCTGAAGATCGACTGCTCGACCTCGGCGAAGATGTTCTCCGGGTTGCGGTTGAGCTCCAGCTTGCCGAACTCGATCAGCGGGTAGTCCGCGTGCGGCCAGACCTTGGTCAGGTCGAACGGGTTGAAGCGGTACGTGGCCGCCTCGGCCGCCGGCATCACCTGGACGTAGACGGTCCAGGACGGGAAGTCGCCGCGCTCGATGGCCTCGCGCAGGTCCCGCTGGTGGGAGTCGGGGTCCTTGCCCGCGAGGATCTCGGCCTCCTCGGCGGTCAGGTTCTTGATGCCCTGGTCCGTCTTGAAGTGGTACTTGACCAGAAGACCTCGCCGGCCTCGTTGTTCCACTGGTAGGTGTGCGAGCCGAAGCCGTCCATGTGGCGGTACGACGCCGGGATGCCGCGGTCACCGAACAGCCAGGTCACCTGGTGCGTGGACTCCGGCGACAGACCCCAGAAGTCGAAGACGTTGTCCGCCTCCTGCGAGCCGGTGTACGGGTCGCGCTTCTGGGTGTGGATGAAGTCGGGGAACTTGATCGCGTCCCGGATGAAGAAGACCGGGGTGTTGTTGCCGACGAGGTCGTAGTTGCCCTCCTCGGTGTAGAACTTCAGCGCGAAACCGCGCGGGTCGCGCACGGCGTCCGCAGCACCGAGGTTTCCGGCCACCGTGGAGAAGCGCAGGAAGGTCTCCGTCTGCTTGCCGACCTCGGAGAGGAACTTGGCGCGCGTGTACTGCGTGACATCGGCGGTCACCGTGAAGGTGCCGTACGCACCGGCGCCGCGGGCGTGCACCACACGCTCCGGGATGCGCTCACGGTTGAAGTGGGCCAGCTTCTCCAGAAGGAGCTGGTCCTGAACGAGGACCGGGCCACCGACGCCCGCGGTCTCGCTGTTCTGGTTGTCGGCAACCGGAGCACCGGCCTCCGTAGTAAGCGGTCCCTGCGTCACGTACGCCTCCTGCGTGAATTGCTGACCAAGGCCATGTGCTGACCAACCTGACCCTTGGCTAAAGCCGGGCTCGATCCTACAATGGACATTGTCTAAGTCAAGCAAGGCTCCAAAGTCACACCCGTTCGGGACCTGGTTCCCCCTGCTGTTAGGCTGGTGCCTATGAGCGACCTTTTGGACCGACTCCGCGGACGCGGATGGCGGATGACCGCGCAGCGCCGTGTCGTGGCCGAGGTCCTCGACGGCGAACACGTCCACCTGACGGCCGACGAGGTGCACGCCAGGGCTGTCGCCAAGCTGCCCGAGATCTCCCGGGCCACCGTCTACAACACCCTGGGCGAGCTGGTCTCGCTCGGTGAGGTGCTCGAGGTCGCCACGGACAAGCGGGCCAAGCGCTACGACCCCAACGCCCACCGCCCCCACCACCACCTGGTGTGCGCGCAGTGCGGCGCGATCCGCGACGTCCACCCGACCGGCAACCCGCTGGCCGACCTCCCCGACACGGAGCGCTTCGGCTTCACGGTCTCCGACGTGGAAGTGACCTACCGCGGCGTCTGCCCGAACTGCGCGGCGGCCTAGTCGACGATCCCCGGGCGGCGCCCGCGCCGGCCGGGGACGAGCTGCTTCCCACAGGGAAAACACCGAGGGCCGGAACCCTTTCGGATTCCGACCCTCGGTTTCAGTAGCGGGGACAGGATTTGAACCTGCGACCTCTGGGTTATGAGCCCAGCGAGCTACCGAGCTGCTCCACCCCGCGTCGACAAACGAAACTCTACGTCAACCCCCGCGACAGAAGCAAATCTCTTCCTCGGTAGCTGCCGACACCCCGCAGCGTCACGCCGACAGCTCCTCCCGCAGCGCGTCCCGCAACCGCGCGGCCCGCTCCGTCACCGCCGGAGGCCCCAGCGCCGCCGCCCGCTCGGCCCACCGCTGCCCCTCCGCCAGCTCCCCCCGCCGCGCATACACCAGCGCGAGCCGCAACGCCGCACGCCCGTGCCCCGCGTCCGCCGCCCGCGTCCACCACACCGCCGCCTCCGGCTCGCTCCCCTCCCGCGCCAGCAGCAGCCCCAGATTGAACGCCCCGTTCCGCGACCCGGCCTCCGCCGCCTCCCGGTACCACCGCGCCGCCTCGACGACGTCTCCCCGGGCCGCCGCGAGCATCCCGACCCGCACCTGCGCCCGCCGGTGCCCCTGCGAGGCCGCGCGCTCGTACCACTCCTCGCACTCGCTGCGCCGGTTCACCGGCTCCCCCAACTCGTGCGCCGGCTCCGGCGGCCTGCGGGCGTCCAGCACCGTCGCCAGCCGGTACGCGGCCTCGGCGCTTCCGCCGCCCGCCGCACACCGCAGGAACCGCTCGGCCTCGCCCTCCTCGCCGGCCCGCAGCCGCGCCATACCGACCTGGAGCGCCGCCTCCGTGTGCCCGGCCGCCGCCGCCCGCTCGTACCAGCGCAGCGCTGCCTCCTCCTCGCCCCGGCCGGCGTGCAGGATGCCGAGGTTGAACGCGGCGTCCACGCTGCCGGCCTCCGCGGCCTTGGAGAACCACGGCTCCGCACCGGTCTCGTCCCCGGCCCGCAGCAGCAGGATCGCCAGCGCGTTCGCCGCCTCGCGGTGCCCGGCGTAGGCGGCCCGGCGGTACCACTGCTCGGCCGGGGCCGTGCGGCCCTGGTCGGCGCAGAGCAGCCCGAGGTTGTAGGCGCCGTTGATGTCGCCGGCGTCCATCGCGGCCCGGTACCAGCGCTCGGCGGTCTGGGTCTCGCCCCGCTCGGCGTGCAGCGCGCCCAGCGCGTTGGCGGCGTTGCCGTCGCCGTCCCGCGCGGCCCGCAGCCACCACACGGCGGCGTTCTCGGTGTCCCCGGCGTCGCGCAGCAGGAAGCCGAGCGCGCAGGCCGCTCGTGCCTCGCCGTCCTTGGCGGACGTCAGGTACCAGCGGCCGGCCTCCTTGAGCTCGCCGCGCTTCTCCAGGATCGCCCCGAGGTGCAGCGCGGCCCGGCGGTGTCCCCGCGCGGCGGCCTGCCGGTACCACTGCTCGGCCTCCTCGAGCAGGGGGGCGCCGTCGTCGTCGGACTCCCGCGCGGCCTTGCGGTCCAGGGCACGGGCCAGCCGGTAGGCCCCTTCCCGGTGCCCCCGCTCGGCGGCGGCCCGCATCCAGCGCTCCGTCCCGGCCGTGTCCCCGCGGTGTTCCAGCAGGTCGGCAAGGGCGTAGGCGCCGAGCGCATGGCCCTGCTCGGCGGACTGGCGCAGCCAGTACTCGGCGGCGGGCTCGTCGCCGCGCTCGCGGTGGTGACGGCCGAGGGCGTGGGCCGCCGCCGTGGAACCGGCCACGGCGGCGATCCGCCACCAGCCGGCGGCCTCGTCGGGGTAGCCCCGCTGATGCAGCAGGACACCGAGGTTATTGGCGGCGGCGCGGTCGCCCGCGGCGGTGGCGGCACGCAGATGGGGTTCGGCTCCGTCGAGATCACCGCGGCGCAGCAGCATGGCGCCGAGGACGCTCATCGCCTCGATGTCGCCGGCCTCGGCGGCGAGCCGCCGGCGCAGCTCCTCCGCCGCCTCGTCGGCGGCCTCCCCGTCGCGAGGTTCCTCCCGGCGGGAGGACTGCACAAAACGCCCTGGCTCGTACAGAGTTGCCCTGTCCCCCATACCATCCATCGTCGCACCACCTGCAACCTGGGTACACCTGGTATACCGCAGTCAGTGAGGTCACTACAGCGTTTTGTCGACATGCCCACAGAGAGACAAGTCAAACACACATCCCCCAACTCCCGTCGGCGGCACGACCGTCGGGCGTCCGGGCACATGCGTTCGCACACCACAAAGGCCCGGAGTCCGTGAGGAATCCGGGCCTTTGGTGTCGCCGACTGCGCGACTTCAGTAGCGGGGACAGGATTTGAACCTGCGACCTCTGGGTTATGAGCCCAGCGAGCTACCGAGCTGCTCCACCCCGCGCCGTTGTGCTGCAACCGTAGCACGGCGCGAGGGGAGCTTCTGACCTGCCCTGCTTGCTAACTGCTCGGGCTCTTGTCGGGATCGGGACTGTTCTCCCCGCCGCCGGCGCCGCCACCTCCTGCGTCCGCCTGGGCCTCCTCGGCCTTGCGGAG
Source organism: Streptomyces sp. NPDC052079 (assembly GCF_040680275.1). NCBI lineage: Bacteria > Bacillati > Actinomycetota > Actinomycetes > Kitasatosporales > Streptomycetaceae > Streptomyces > Streptomyces sp. NPDC052079. The sequence goes on along the minus strand of NZ_JBFAWL010000001.1, from coordinate 670,042 downwards.
CGCGTCCTCGAGGTCCTTCTGCGCCTTGCCGTAGGCCTCCCAGTCGTTGTTCTTCAGGGCTTCCTGGCCGGCCTCGAAGGCCTTCTGGGCGTCGTTCAGGGCCTCCTGGACCGTGGGGTTCTCGGTTGCGGGCGGTGGCTCGGTGCCCTCGTCCTCACCGGTTCCCTCGTCCTCGCCGGGTGGTGGCTCGACGGGCGTGCCCTCACCGGCGAAGACCTTGTCCAGCGCCTGCTCGAGGGTGTCCTCGAACGCCGTCTGGCCGCCGTAGGTCACCAGCACCTTCCGCAGCAGCGGGTACTTCAGTCCGCCACCGCGTACATAGACCGGCTCCACATAGAGCAGTCCTCCGTCGAGCGGCACGGCCAGGAGGTTGCCGTACTCGACCTCCGAGTCGCCGCCTCTCAGCAGCCTGATCGACTCGGCGATGTCCTGTTCGGAGTTGAACTGGCTCTGCACCTGTTTGGGTCCGGCGACCGTGGTGCTCGTCGGCAGTTTCAGCACTCTGATCTTGCCGTAGTCGTCGGTGCCGGGATCGGCGTTGACCGCCATGAACGCGCTGAGGTTGTCACGTCCGTTGGGGGTGAACGTCGTGGTGAGTGAGAAGACCTGGTCCCGCTGGTCGGGCATCTTCATGCTCAGGTAGTACGGAGGCACCGCGTCGCCCGTCTTGTTCGTCGGGTCGTCCGGCACCTGCCACACCTCGCTGCCGCTCAGGAACGTGTTGGCGTCCTTGACGTGGTAGCGGGTCAGCAGTTCGCGCTGCACCTTGAACAGGTCCTGCGGGTACCGCAGATGCGCCATCAGGTTGTTGGAGATCTCGCTCCTCGGCTCCACCGTGTCCGGGAACGCCTTCATCCACGTCTTGAGCACGGGGTCCTGCGTGTCCCACTGGTAGAGCTTGACCTCGCCGCTGTACGCGTCGACGGTCGCCTTCACCGAGTTGCGGATGTAGTTGACCTGGTTCTGCTGGGCCACCACCGCGCGCTGGTCGTTGGTGGCGGTCAGCGAGTCGGCCGTGGTGTCGCCGAGGGTCGTCCGGGACGCGTACGGATAGCCGTTGGTCGTCGTGTAGGCGTCGACGATCCACTGGATCCGGCCGTCGACGACCGCCGGGTAGGCGTCGCCGTCGATGGTCAGCCACGGGGCGATCGCCTCGACGCGCTCCTTGGGCGTGCGGTTGTACAGGATCCGCGAACCCTCGCCGATCGCGCCCGAGTAGAGGATCTGCGGCTCGCTGAACGCGGCCGCGTAGGCGGCCCGGTTGAGCGGGTTGGCGAGGTTGACCCCGCTGTCGCCCTCGTAGCTGTACGTCTTCTCCCCGCTGTCGTCGGAGTAGTCGATCTCCTTCTGGGGACCGCCGACGATCGAGTACGTGGTCGTCCGCTCGCCGTAGTAGACGCGCTGTTCGTACCTGCCGAGCTTGCCCTTTGACGGCAGGTCGGACTCGGTGAACTCCGGTCGGCCGCCGGACCCCACGCTGGTGCCCTCCGCGGCGACGACACCGTACCCGTGGGTGTAGCGGAAGTGGTCGTTGATCCAGTTCCGCTTGGGGATGCCGTTGAGGTTGAGCTCCCGCAGACCGATGACCGTGTCCTGGTCCTCGCCGTCGTTGTTGTACCGGTCGACGTCCAGGTTGGTCGGGAACGCGTAGTAGTTCCTGATCTGCTGGAGCTGCTGGAACGTCGGCGAGACGACGTTCGGGTCCATGATCCGGATGCTCGCCGTGTCGGAGACGTCCTGCCGCAGCCGGGCCTTGTCCCCGGTCTGGCTGGTGCCCGGGTACTCGGCGACGTCGGCGTCGTCGATGCCGTAGGCCTCACGCGTGGCCTTGAGGTTCTTCTCGACGTACGGCGCTTCCTTGGCCTGCTCGTTCGGCTGGACCTGGAACTTCTGCACGATCGCCGGGTAGAGGCCGCCGATGAGGATCGCCGACAGGACCATCAGACCGAAGCCGATGACGGGCAGTTGCCAGGTGCGCCGCCACAGGGTGGCGAAGAACAGCAGCGCGCAGATCACCGCGATGCAGAACAGGATCGTCTTGGCCGGCAGATAGGCGTTGGCGTCGACGTACCTGAGGCCCGTCCAGCTGTCGGTCGCCTTGAAGTCGCTGGACTTCACCGCGAGACCGTACCGGTCGAGCCAGTAGGCGACCGCCTTCAGTGCGACGAAGATCCCGAGGAGCACCGAGAGGTGTCCGGTGGCCGCGGCCGTGGCGCGCGCGCCCGGGCTGGTGATGCGCAGCCCGCCGTAGAGGTAGTGGGTGAGCGCGGCGGCGATCAGCGCCAGGATCGTGGTGGCGAAGCCGAAGCCGAGCAGGAACCGGTACCAGGGCAGGTCGAAGGCGTAGAAGGAGACGTCGAGCTTGAACTGCGGGTCCTTCTGGTCGAAGGACACACCGTTGACCCACATCAGCCAGGTGCGCCACTGGCTCGACGCCGAGGCACCGGCGATCAGGCCCACCAGAGCGGTGATGCCGAGCAGCAGCCACTTCTTGTACGGGGCGATGCCCATCCGGTACCGGTCGAGGTTCTGCTGCTCCATGGACATGGCGCTCAGCGGCGGCCGCATCCGGTGGGCCAGCCAGATGTTGAAGCCGACCGCGAAGGCCATCAGCAGACCGAAGACGAAGAACAGCCCGATCTTGGTCCACAGGGTCGTCGTGAAGACCGACGAGTAGTTGACCGAGCGATACCACAGCCAGTCGGTCCAGAACCCCGCGAACATGGTGAACACCATGCCGAGGACGGCCAGGACGCCCAGTGTCATGAGCAGGGTCCGGACCCGCCGGGACGGGCGGCCCACTCTGATCCGTGGCCCCGTCGGGCCTCCGCCGCGGTCCGGCATCTGGAAAGCCAAGGTAGGCACCTCGAAGTTCGCTGTTGAGTCGTCGGGCCCGCGGTGTCACGGACCGTCGTGGCCCCCCGTGTTCGTGGGCCCACACCTATGCAACTTACTCACGCTTTACTCGGTTCCCGATTCCAGTGAGGAACGAGAGAGGATTGTGACCATGTCCAACACACCCATGGCCGCCAACCCGCTCACCCGGGCCGTGCTCGAGATCGACGAGTACGCCGCCGGACTCGGCTGGGACCAGCCCGCCCGACTGTTCGCCCTCGTCGACACCGCCCGGCTGCGTGCCGAGCAGCCCTCGCTCGCGGGCCGGCTCGGTCCGGACGGCGAGCAGGAGACCACCGCCTTCACCCCGATCGAGCAGGACGAGATTCCAACGGGCAAGCCGCTGGACGAGTTCCTGGGCACCATCGCCTGGCCCGAGGCGGTGGCCGGCTGCGCGCTGACCGTGGAGCGGCTGATGCTGCCGCCGTCCGCCGAGGCGCAGGTCCCCAAGGACCTCGACGAGGCCGCGCTGACCAAGTGGGTGGCCGAGCACCCGGAGCGTCAGGAGGTCCGGATGACGGTCGCGGTGCTGCGCGACGGCGCCCGCGAGTCCGCTCTGCGACTGCGCGAGAAGGACTCGCCCACGGAGGTTCTCACCGGTTCCGACCTGGTGCCGGGGCTGGCGGAGGCGCTGACCGCGACGTTCGCGGAGTAGCGGCCCCTGCGGGGGAGCCGGTCAGGAGGCCGCGCACTTCGGCAGGCCGGCGGTGTCGCCGGAGCGGATGTCCGCCAGGGCGCCCAGGGCGTCGTCGATGGTGTCCACCTTCACCAGGGTGAGGCCCTCGGGGGTGTCCTTGGCGGCGGACGCGCAGTTGTCGGCCGGGGTGAGGAAGTACTGGGCGCCCTTGTTGCGCGCGCCGACCGTCTTCATCTCGATGCCACCGATCGGGCCGACCTCGCCGCTGTCGTCGATGGTGCCGGTGCCGGCGACGAAGGCGCCGCCGGTGAGGCTGCCGGGCGTGAGCTTGTCGTAGATGCCGAGGGCGAACATCAGACCCGCGCTCGGCCCGCCCACATCGGCGAGCTTGATGTCGATGCTGAACGGGAAGGTGTGGTCGGTTCCGGCGGAGATCCCGACTATGGCGCGCTCCTCGCCGGCGTCGTCGGAGGTCGTGGTGGTGACCGTGACCTTCTCGGTGTCCGTCGCCGTCCGCTTCTCCTTCTCGGCGGCGGCCTGCTCCTTGGCGGGCACGATCGTGAAGACGACGCCCTCGCCGGGCTTGTGCTCGGTCACCAGTTCGGCGACGTCGGCCGGCTTCTTCACCGGCTTTCCGTCGACGGCCTTGATCACGTCGCCGGCGTGCAGTTTGCCCTCGGACGGGGATCCCTTGACGACCGTGGAGACGATCACCCAGGACTTCACCGGGACGTCCAGCTCCTTCAGGGCCGCGACCTTGGCGCTCTCCTGGGACTGGCTGAACTCCTCGGCGTTCTCCTGGGTGGACTCCTCCTCCGTCTTGCCGTCGGGGTAGAGGGTCTCGTGCGGCACGACCTTGTTGTCGTGCGCGAGCCATCCGTAGACGGCCTCGACGAGGTTCATCCGGTAGTCGGCGCTGGTGACCCGCACCGTGGTCATGTTGAGGTGGCCGTCCGCCGGATAGGTATTCTTCCCTGCGATCTGCAACACCGGCTCGCCGTCGTGCTCGCCCAGCGTGTTCACCGTCGGCCCGGGCGACATCTCCGCATAAGGCACGGGAATGAAGACTCCCGCGCACAGGAGCGCGATCAGCATCAGGGTGGAGGCGAGCATCGTCGCGGTGCGGCGTGGCATGACTCGACAGTACGGGACGGGTCTGTCAGCGCACCGTCAGGGCCGCCCGGACGGGCGGCCCTGCTCGCGTTCCCCGCCGTGACCTGCTGCTTTCGTGCTTCAGCGGTCCGAGCGCGGCTTCTCCATGGCCTCGCGGAACCGGGCGTAACCGGTGAGTTCGGGACCATCGCCCGGTACCTTGCGGGTCCGGTTGGCCCAACTGCCCCACAGCCCCGCTCCGACAGCGGCCACCAGCGGAATCAGCAACCAGACAAGCGCCGCCATGCCGACCTCCCAACCCCATGAGCGTCCGCACCATTGACTGATCAGCAGATTAACCATCCGCAGTGACAACGCTCACGCCAGGGGTACGGTTACGCAACCGGAGTTCCGGGCCGTTCAGCAGGCGCCCACCCGCCCTCCCGTCTCCCGACCACCGCCCCTCAACGACGGCGCTACGCGCCGACCCATTCATCGGTCCCGTCGACGAACCGCTGGTGCTTCCAGATGGGCACCTCGTGCTTGAGGTCGTCGATCAGCTTCCGGCAGGCCTCGAAGGCCTCGCCCCGGTGCGGGCACGACACGCCGACGACCACGGCGAAGTCGCCGACCCGGAGATCCCCCACCCGGTGGACGGCGGCGAGCGCCCGTACGGGAAACTCGGCGGCGACCTTCTCGGCGATCCGCCGCATCTCGTCCTCGGCGCTGGGGTGGCACGAATAGCCGAGCGCGTCGACGTCGGCGCCCCCGTCGTGATTGCGCACGGTCCCCACGAACAGCGCCGTCCCGCCGGCCGCGTCGTCGCCGACCGCGCGGAGGACCTCGTCCACCGACAGCGGCGCGTCGCGGATCGCGATCAGCTTGATCGGGTCCTGTGCGGCCTGCTCACCTGGATGATCGTGCGTGGATGCCATGCCCCCATCGTGCCCCACCGCGACGACAAGGCGGAATAGAGCTATCGCCCGGGACGCGCGCGTGCCCTTCGGAGCCTCCTACAGAACGCCGGACGTCTCGGTGCTGGATCCGTGGCAGATCCGTGGCAGATCCGTGGAAGACACGCCCGGGCGGCACCCCGGTGCTCGTTGTCGGTCTAGATGCGCCGCCGCGCCTTCCGGGCCCGGCGCACCACCGCCGCCGCGCCCAGCAGGGCCACCGTCGCGCCCGCGGCGCCCGCTGCCGTGGCGTCCTTGCGCCCCAGCCTCCGGCCGGCCACCGTGTGCCGGCCGGACACCTCCTCGAGCAGCTCCGCGAGCACCTCCTCGTTGGTGTGCGCGGGCCGCCACCCGGCGTCGTGCAGCCGGCTCCCGCTCACCACCCACGGGTACATCGTGTACGCCAGGTCCCCGGCCGGGGACGGCGTGAGCCCGATCCGGTGCAGCCGGGCCGCCGCGCCGAGCGCGACAGCCGACGGCAGCTCCATCCGCCGGATCCCGCTGAGCTCCTCGACCTCCTCCTGCTCCAGCCATCCGTCGCAGCCGACGGCCAGCTCGCCGTCGACCTTCTCCAGCACGGCGTACTCGATCGCGCTGCACAGATCGTCGACATGGCAGAACTGCCACGCGGGCCGCGATCCGGCCACCACCAGCAGCCGGGGCGACTCGAAGTACCTGGTCAGCGCCGTGTCGGTGCCGCCGACCAGCACGGCCGGGCGGACCACGGTGACATTGAGGCCGGGATGCGCGCGCGGCGCCCGGCGCGCGAGGCGCTCGATCTCCAGGAGGTCGCCGACGCCCGTGGCCTCCGCCGTGGCGCGCAGTTCCGCGTCCTCGGACAGCGGCAGCTCGTTGTCGGGCAGCGCCCCGTAGACCATCGTGGAGGTGCACAGCACCACGCGGTGCACCCCGGCGGCCGCGGCGGCCGTCAGCACCGTCTGCGTACCGCGCACGTTGTAGGCCGTCCGGGCGGCGCCGTCGGTCTCCAGATCGAGGTCGAGCGCCAGATGGACCACCACGTCGGCCCCGCGCAGCTTCTCCGCGATGGCCGGATCCCGTACGTCCAGGATCTGCCAGCGCGCCTCGGCGCACTCGCCGCGCCGCTCGTCGATGGCGATGACCTGCTTGATCTCCTCCGAGGCGGCGAGCCGCGCGGTGAGCAGCGCGCCGACGCCGGACGCGGCTCCGGTGACCGCTACGACGGGCCCGCGCGCCGCGGGACTGGTTGAGTTGTTTCGCGCTGCGCGAACCTGCGGATCTGGGGAACTCACCGGGCGTCTCCAGCGGTTGTCTTCTGTACGAGCGCGAGCGACGCGTACGTACCAGGTGGCATCCATCCTGCCGCAGGCCTTCTGTCGGCGAAGCACCGAGGCCCGATCCGCTTCAGGTGTCTACGCTGGGTGGTGTTGTCGGGCAGCCGTGCCGCCGGAAAGAACCGGCGGCCCTACAAGCCGCGAGGAATCCCGTGAGTGACACCCCATTCGGATTCGGCCTTCCGCCGGAGGAGCCGGACGACGGCGACGAGGGCAAGAAGAAGGACCCGCAGAGCGGCGGTGGTCAGGGCCCGGCCAACCCGTTCGGTTTCGGCGTGCCCGGAGCCGGAGGCTTGGGCGGTCCGGGCGGCGGGGACAATCCGTTCGCCGCGATGTTCGGGTCTTTGAACCCGAACGACCTGGGCGCCGCGTTCCAGCAGCTCGGCCAGATGCTCTCCTACGAGGGCGGGCCGGTGAACTGGGACATGGCCAAACAGATCGCCCGGCAGACCGTCTCGCAGGGCACCGCGGAAGGGTCCAAGGACGCGAGCGTTGGCCCGGCCGACCGCAAGGCCGTGGAGGAGGCCGTCCGCCTGGCCGACCTGTGGCTGGACGACGCCACCTCGCTGCCGTCGGGCGCCAACTCCGCCGTGGCCTGGAGCCGCGCGGAGTGGGTCGAGGCCACCCTGCCCGCGTGGCGGGAGCTGGTCGACCCGGTCGCCGAGCGCGTCGGGACCGCGATGGGCGAGGTCCTGCCGGAGGAGATGCAGGCCATGGCCGGCCCGCTGATCGGCATGATGCGCTCCATGGGCGGCGCCATGTTCGGCACGCAGATCGGGCAGGCCGTCGGCGTGCTCGCCGGTGAGGTCGTCGGTTCGTCCGACATCGGCCTGCCGCTGGGCCCGGCCCGCCGGGCCGCGCTGCTACCGCTGAACATCGAGACCTTCGGCAAGGACCTGGGCATCCCCCAGGAGGAGGTACGGCTGTATCTCGCCCTGCGCGAGGCCGCCCACCAGCGCCTGTTCGCGCACGTCCCGTGGCTGCGCTCGCACCTGTTCGGCGCGGTCGACGGCTACGCCCGCGGCATCAAGGTCGACACCGGGAAGCTCGAGGACGTCGTCGGCCAGTTCGACCCCCAGAACCCCGAGCAGTTGCAGGAGGCACTCCAGCAGGGCATGTTCCAGCCGGAGGACACGCCGGAGCAGAAGGCGGCCCTGGCCCGTCTGGAGACTGCGCTGGCACTGGTCGAGGGCTGGGTGGACGCGGTGGTGCACGCGGCGGCCAAGCCCCGGCTGTCGTCGGCCGACGCGCTGCGCGAGACGCTGCGCCGGCGCCGCGCCTCGGGCGGTCCGGCGGAGCAGACGTTCGCCACGCTGATCGGTCTGGAGCTGCGTCCGCGCCGGCTCCGTGACGCCTCGCGCCTGTGGGCCTCGCTCACCGACGCGGCCGGGGTCGACGGCCGGGACGCCCTGTGGGCGCACCCGGACATGCTGCCGACGGCCACCGACCTGGACGACCCGGACGGGTTCGTGCACCGCGAGCACCTCGACTTCTCCGAGCTGGACAAGATGCTCGGCGAGGCGGCCGACAAGCCCGATTTCAGGAAGAAGGACGAGGACGAGGGCAAGAACGAGGGCGACGGCACCGAGTGAGCCTCTACGACGACGCGGTCCTCGTGCTCAAGGGGTACGAGGACCAGACGGAGCTGCGTCAGGACTATCTGGAGCATCTCGCCGCCCATCCGGACGGCGTGTGGAAAGCCTGTGACGCCGGACATGTCACGGCGAGCGCCCTGGTGATCGACCCGGAGCGCGGCCGGGTGCTGCTGACCCTGCACAGGAAGCTGCGCATGTGGCTCCAGATGGGCGGCCACTGCGAGCCCGGGGACGCCTCGCTCGCCGCCGCGGCCCTGCGGGAAGCGACGGAGGAGTCGGGCATCCCTGGTCTGACGCTGCTGCCCGGTGGACCCGTGCGTCTGGACCGGCATCCGATCCCGCCGCCCTGCCACTGGCATTTCGACGTCCAGTACGCGGCCGTGGCCGCGCCGGACGCCGTGCACGCGATCAGCGACGAGTCCCTCGACGTGCGCTGGTTCCCCTACGACGAGGTCGCCGACGTGGCCGACGAGTCGGTGATCCGGCTGGTCGGGGCGACCCGGGCCAGACTGGGCGTCTGAGACACGCGTAAGGGGTGCCCGCAATTGGCGGTCACCCCTTACTCCTGTCCCGGTTCGGTCCGGTCAGCTCCAGACGTTGCCCTGGTTCTGGCCGCGGGCACCCTGCTGCCCCATGCCGTACTGCGCGGCGAGACCCGAGCCGATCTGGGCGTTCTGCGGCGGCAGCAGTTCGCTGGGCTGGATGAGCGCGAAGCCGCTGCCCATGAAGCTCAGCTCCCAGCCCTCACCGGTGCTGCCGCGGCGCCGCCACACCCCGGAGGAGTGGGTCTGCGCCTGCATCTGCACCCGCAGGGAGGTGGACCAGGCGACGATCGCGTCGGCGTCGCAGTTGACGTACTTGTCCGGCGTCACCTGCATCAGCAGCGGCATGCCGGAGGTCATCAGGGCGACCTTGCCGCGCCCGGTGATGTTGAGCTGGTACTTCCCCGAGCCGGAGATGCCGTACAGGCTGTCGACGGCGATGACCTCGTGGTGCAGTGAGGAGTCCATCGCGAGCACATAGCTGCTGTCGACCGTCAGCCCGTCCCCCTCCACCTCCATGATGTGGATGCGCTGGGCGAGGTTGGCGAGGTAGACGGTGCCCTGCCCGTGGCAGCGCATCAGGTCGAGTCCCTCACCGGTGTGCGCACCCGCGCGTGACGCGCTGCTGCTCTGGAACTCGGCGTCGAACTCGACGAGTCCCTGGTAGGCGACCATGGTGCCCTTGCGGGCGAGGACGTCGTCGTGGCCCTCGAGGCCGACGCGGAGCATCTGCTGGTTCTGCAGGCTCCAGCGATCCTGGGTCTGCTGTTCGTTGAAGGCGAAAAGCGGGCTCTGCATGATGTGGTTGCTCCCCCTCAGCCCCGGACCCGGAGACGGTCGGTGCTGTCCTCACTGGGCTGGACGACGACGATGCCCTGACCGGAGAAGGCCATCTGGTAGGCCTCGCCGCTGCCGCGGCCGATCAGCGACTGGGCGCGGAAGCTGCGCTTGCCCTTCACCTTGAGGTTCGGGGACCAGGCGACCAGGGCGTCAGGGTCGACGTACGTCTCGTCTTCGCCACCGCCGCAGTCGACGACGATCGGCTTGCCGCGCGAGGTCAGCGCGACCCAGCCCTGCCCGGAGATCTTGGTGTTCCACAGGCCCTGCCCGGCGAACTTCGCCAGGCCCTTGACCCGCTCCACACCCCAAGTCAGATGGGCGTCGAAGGCGAGCAGATTGGTGGCGTTGACGGAGATGGCGTCGCCGTTGAGGTTGATCACGACGACGTTGGCGCCGTAGTCGGCGAGGTAGAGCAGGCCGTCGCCGGAGCACTTCATCAGGGGCGCGCCCTCACCGGTGAGCCAGTCCTTGGCGATCTGGCGGACGGCCGGCGGGTTGGGCTCGTACTGCACGAACCCTTCGTAGGCGACCATGGAGCCGACGCGCGCGAGAAGATCGTGGCCGGTCTGCATGGCGACCTTCAGCATGTGGTTGCCGTGGTTCTCCATGCGGGCGGTGACGGGGGCGGGGGCGTAGCCCGCGAGTGGCTGGTTCATGACGGGCTCCCTCAGATCTCGTACGGCTGGACGACGATGAAGTTTCCTGGTGCGCCGCGGAACTGGAGGTTGACGCTCTCCCCGGTGTCGCCGGGGTAGGCGTTGCGGCGCATCCTCACCTGGCTGGAGACGACCACCTGGGAAGCGGCCGACCAGGCGACCACGGCGTTGCAGTCGGCGAACGTGGTGGGCGTGACCGGCAGCACCACGGGCGTGCCGTGGGTCTTCACGACGATCGTGCCGGTGCCCTGGAACTGCATCGTGAACAGCGCGCCGCCGGGGATGCCATGTCCCTCGATGCGGCGGACCTCGTACTGGAGGGTCTCGTCGAAGGCGAGGACGTTCTCCGCGGAGACGCACACGGCGTCGCCCTGGAGCTCGATCGGGTGCAGCATCGTGGAGTTCTCCGCGAAGAACACCTGGCCCTGGCCGGTGCAGCGCATCAGCTGCATCTCCTGGCCGGTGGCGTTGCCCACGATACGGCCGGAGAACCCGGCGCCCTTGTAGCTGAAGTCGACCTTGCCCTGGTAGAGCACCATGCTGCCCTGACGGGCCAGCACGGGCGTCCCGCCGATGCCGAGGTCCGCGCGGACGAGCTTCTTGTTCTGCTGTGTCCAGCGCTGTCCGGTGGGCGTCTCCTTGAACTGCTGGAGCGCGCCCATGACGCCGGGGCTCTGCGGTGCGCCCTGGGGCATGCCCTGCGGAGCCGTCTGGGGAGCGCCGTAGGGGGCCTGCTGGTGGGGCACCTGTCCGGGCGGGGGCTGCTGTCCGTAGCCGGGAGGGGGCGTCGGCTGTCCGTAGCCGGGCGGCGGGGCGGGGGCCTGCGGTGCCTGCGGCTGCCCGTAGCCGGGCGGCGGGGCGGGCTGACCGTACGGCGGCTGCTGGCCGGGGGGCGCGGGCGCCGGCGCCGGGGGCGGCACGGGGGAGCCGCCGGGCGGGGTGCCCATGGGCGCGACGATCGTCGGCGCGGAGTGCACCGGCGGGGCGGAGGGAGCGGGCGCCGGAGGCGGAGTGGCGCCCAGAGGCGGGGCGAAGCCCTGTGCGGCGGGCTGGGGCGCGGGGGCCGGAGCGGGCGCGGGGGCCGGGGCGGGCGCGGGGCCACCGGCGGGCGCGCCGAAGGCGGGCGGCGCGGCGGCCTGGGCGGGGGGCGCGAAGCCGGGCGTGGCTCCGCCGGCCCCTGGCTGCTGCTGCGCGGCGGCCGGCTCGTCCTCGGCGACCTCACCGCCGAAGTTCCTCAGCAGCGCGTCGAGCCCGCCGTCGAAGCCCTGTCCGACGGCGGCGAACCGCCAGACGTCCTTGAAGTAGAAGTCGCCGAGCATCACGGCCCGCTCGGTGGAGAACTCCGATCCGCTGAACGGGTAGCGGGCCACTTCCTCTCCGCCCGCGACGATGCGGATGTATCCGGGGCCGACCTGGGACATCTGCCCGGCGCCGTCGATGGTCGCCGTGAAGGACAGCTTCTTGATCTGCTGCGGGATCCGGTCCAGCGTCACACGGAAGGACTCCGTGTCCCCCGCCTGAGCGCCCAGGAGCTGTATGGACTCCTCGGGCGACTTCGGCTGGTTGAAGAAGACGAAGTAGCGGTCGTCCGAGAGCCGTTCGTCGGCGTCGAGACCGAAGCAGCTGATGTCGAAGGTCAGCCCCGGGCCGGAGATCTGCACACCTACGTACAGATCCGTGCCGGCGGTGAGATCACTGATCCTGGCCTTGTGGCCGCGTTGGAATTCCCTGGCCATACGTACGACCGTCCCCCATCCCGAATGTGAGTGCGTCGCGCCAGGCTAACGGCAAACTCCGGCACCGGATGAAGTCGGTACAGACCCGGTACACAACGCGTGCACGGGCCTTATGGTGCGCTCATCCCGGTACGGTGCTCACGCGTCGCGCGCACCCGGCACGTGCGGCAGCCGGTCGGCCGCGACGACACCTTCGAGATAGCCGCGGGCCCGCTCCGTCCTGGGATACGCCTCCAGCAGCCGCCAGAAGCGGGGCCCGTGCCCGGGCACCAGCAGATGCGCCAGCTCATGACAGAGGACGTAGTCGACGACGTAATCGGGCATGCCCTGCAACCGGTGCGACAGACGGATGCTGCCCTCGGACGGGGTGCACGAGCCCCAGCGCGTGTTCTGGTTGGTCACCCAGCGCACCGAGGCGGGCCTGGCCCGTCCGTCGAAGTACTGTTCCGACAGGCGTCGGGCGCGCTCGGCCAGCTCCGTGTCCCCGAGCGCGCGTTTGCTCTCCTGGGCGGCCAGCTTGTCGAGCATGACGCTCACCCAGCGCTGCTCCTCCGCCTCGGACATCCGGGCGGGGATGAGCACCACGGTGCGATCGCCCTCGCGGTACGCGGAAACCGTTCTGCGCCGACGGGCGCTCCTGCGGACCTCGATCGCGCTCGCCCGTGAGCCGTTCGTCGGCTGGCTCGTGCTGCGCTGTGACGTTCCGGAGCGGTGCAGTGGGTCGGCGGACACGCCCCGACCGTACCCGCTGTGCACGGGGAAGTCTTGGCTCCGGGACGGTTCCCTGTCGATCCCCCCACCGTGCGCCGGATTTGTACGACGAATCCGGGCGCCTGTGGACAACTTTCGGCGGCTTTCGCCGGGTCCCGGCATGCTGGCATGTGTCGGCCGAAGCGCGACCGGGCCCGGCCGGCCACGGGAACGATCCGGACGATCCAGCAGATACGGGGGCCTGTCATGCATCCGATGGTCAAGCCCGCGCTCAGGCGCGGCTGGCGCGATCTCAACACCGTGCAGTTCGGGATGACTCCGGCCCACGCGCTGACGCTGGGCCCGATGGACACGGCGACGGGCAGCTTCCTCGACCTGCTCGACGGCACCCGCGGCCTCGATCTCCTGCGCGAGGAGGGACGGCGCATGCATCTGCCCGACGGTCATGTCGACCTGCTCGTACGGCGGCTGTCGCGGGCCGGGCTCCTGGACGACTCCCAGGGCGGCGGGCCGGACGCCGACGCCCTGCGCGAGAAGCCCGAGATCCTCGACCGGCTCCGTCCCGACCTTGCCTCCCTCGCCCTGACCACCTCCGAACCGGGCGATCCGCTGCGCCGGCTGGCGGCGCGTCGCAGTATGCGCGTGCAGGTGCGAGGCGCGGGCCGGGTGGGCGGGGTGCTCGCGGCGCTGATGTCGGGAGCGGGAGTGGGCGGGGTCGAGGTGCGGGACGTCGGACGGGTCGAACCGTGGGACGTCGCGCCCGGCGGGCTGCCCGCCGAGGCCGTCGGCGACCTCAGGGACGAGGCGGCCCGCGGCGCGGTGCGCCGGGCCGCACCCGGCCGGCCGCCGCGCCGGAGCGCCCGGTCGCCCCTCGACGGGAGCGACCCGGGGTTCTCCCTGGTGGTTCTCGCCCCGCGGGACGACGTCGCCGTGTACGCGCCAGATCCGTCCGCCGCCGAAGGTCTGGTGTCCTCGGGAACTGCGCATCTTCACGTCGGTGTGGTGGAGGGAACCGGTGTGGTCGGCCCGCTCGTGCTGCCCGGCGAAACGGGCTGTGCCGGCTGTCTCCAGCAGGACCGCGCCGACCGGGACCCGACCTGGCCCCGACTGATCGCCCAGTGGCGCTCCGGCCGGCAGCGCAGAGTGGGAGCCTGCGATCTGGCACTGGCCACTACGGTGGCGGGACTGGCGGCCGCACACGCGCTCGCCTTCCTGGACGGCGCGGTTCCGTCCAGCGCCGGTGCACGCTGGGAGGTGTCCGTTCCCGGTCTGCACTGGCGTACACGGCCGGTATGGCCGCATCCCGCCTGCCCATGCGGGGCCGCCGGACGAGCCGCGGAGCAGGGCGAGGGACGCAGCCGCGAGAAAGGTAAGGGAGAACACACCCCCGGAGGCGGGGGGTCGCACGACACAATGGCCGTGCACGGGTCGTCGGAGACGGTGCGCCGACTGGCGGACACGGAGCGGCCGGCAGGTATTTGGAGGGCGCATGTCTGATCTTCCGCGGAAGGCGGTCACCCGAACCGCCAAGCTGGCCGCGCTCCCGCTCGGCTTCGCCGGGCGCGCGACGTGGGGACTCGGCAAGCGGATCGTGGGTGAGTCCGCGGAACTCGTCGGCCGCGAGCTTCAGCAGCGCACCGCCGAGCAGCTCTTCAAGGTGCTCGGCGAGCTCAAGGGCGGGGCGATGAAGTTCGGCCAGGCCCTGTCGGTCTTCGAGTCGGCCCTGCCGGAGGAGGTCGCAGGCCCCTATCGCGCGGCGCTGACCAAGCTTCAGGAGGCGGCCCCTCCGATGCCCACCCGAACCGTTCACGCGGTGCTCGCCGAGCGGCTGGGGGAAGGCTGGCAGAAGCTGTTCCTGGAGTTCGAGGACAAGCCCTCCGCGGCGGCCTCCATCGGCCAGGTGCACCGGGCGGTCTGGCACGACGGCCGCGAGGTGGCGGTCAAGGTGCAGTACCCGGGCGCGGGAGAGGCCCTGCTGTCCGACCTGAACCAGCTGAGCCGCTTCGCCCGTCTGCTGGGCCCGCTCGTCCCCGGCATGGACGTCAAGCCGCTGATCACGGAGCTGAAGGACCGTGTCTCGGAGGAGCTGGACTACGGGCTCGAGGCCCAGGCACAGCGGGCCCACGCCGAGGAGTTCGGCGGGGACCCCGATGTCGTCGTACCGGACGTGGTCCATCAGTGCGAGCAGGTGCTGGTCACCGAGTGGATGGACGGCATCCCGCTGTCGGAGATCATCTCGGACGGTACCGAGGCACAGCGCGACCGGGCCGGCCAGCTCCTGGCGCGCTTCCTGTTCTCCGGCCCCGCCCGCACCGGTCTGCTGCACGCCGATCCGCATCCGGGCAACTTCCGTCTGCTGCCCGGCGGTCCGGAGGGCGAGGACGACTGGCGCCTCGGCGTACTGGACTTCGGCACGGTCGACCGCCTCCCGGGCGGCCTGCCCGAGCCCATCGGCGAGGCCCTGCGCATGACGCTGGACGGCGAGGCCGAGGCCGTCTACGAGATGCTCTGCTCGGAGGGCTTCGTCAAGGAGTCCATAGAGCTGGACCCCGACGCCGTCCTGGAGTACCTCATGCCGATCATCGAACCGGCACGGGCGGACGAATTCACCTTCAGCCGGGGCTGGATGCGGAGCCAGGCGGCCCGGATCGCCGATCCCCGTTCCCCCGCCTCCCAACTGGCCAAGCAGCTCAACCTTCCCCCGGCCTATCTGCTGATCCACCGGGTGACCCTGAGCACCATCGGTGTGCTCTGCCAGTTGGGGGCGACGGTGCGGCTGCGGGAGGAACTGGAGGAGTGGCTCCCGGCGTTCCTCCCGGAGGAGCCCACCGAGGAGGAACCGGCCGCCCAGGCCTGACCCGGACGACAACGCCGCGGCGGACGGGCCGTCCGCCCCAACGGACTGCGGGGGCCGGTCCGTTCACACGGACCGGCCC
>NZ_JBFAWL010000001.1:627100-654126 GCF_040680275.1 Streptomyces sp. NPDC052079 | reverse complement strand
TTGCCCCCCCCCCCCCCCCGCCCGCGCCCCCCCCCCCCGGGGGCGCCCGCCCCCCCCCCCCAGCCCGGGGGGGGGGCGGCGCCGGCCCCCCCCCCCCCCCCCCGCGGGGGTGAGCTGGGCCTCCGGCTGGGTGAGGCCATCGCTTCGGTCGGGTCGGTTACTGCATGACCGCCATGGCGAGCGCGCGGCGGGCGCGCAGGGAGGCGCGCTCGGCCCGGCGCTGCATCCGGCGTGCGGTCACCAGGCCTGCGGCCTGGCGCTCCTGTTGCGCCTCGTGCAGTCGGTCGCGCATATGCGCGCGAGCCAGGGCTTCTGGGATGAGTTGCATCTCTCGGGTCCTGTTCTGGCGCGAGTCGTTCGCGCCGCTGGTGGTGAAGTCTTCGGTCGCGGAGCCGGCGGGCTCGTGAGTGGACGGCATCATCGGGGCCTGCTTCTGGGGGTCGTGCGTCAGGGGGCGGTCGATCGTTCCTCGGGTGTTCATGCCGTGACCGGGTTCTTGCGCGGGCGGCCACGCGGCCGCTTCCGGGCGACGACAACTCCCTGGACGAACAGCTCGCCACCCCAGACGCCCCAGGGCTCACGCCGCTCCTTGGCGCCGGCGAGGCAGGCCTCGATCAGCGGGCAGGTGCGGCAGAGGGACTTGGCGTACTCGACGTCCGCGGGCGACTCGGCGAAGAAGACCTCCGGGTCGTAGGAGCGGCAGGGGACGGGCACGCCGAGGTTCTCGATGGCGTCGTCGAGCGCGGTGAGCGCGGTGAGCGGAGTCAAGGTCGGGTCCTCCGTGGAGCCGGGCTTGGGGATCGTGTCGGAAGGCGGTACGGACGGGGCGTGCGCTTCGAGTTGCACGGTTCGTCTTCCTCGTCTGGTCGTTTCCGGTCGGTTGACCGGGTGGCGGCTGGTACCGGGTTCTTTTCTTGTCCCGAGGCGCCTTCGCTTCGTCGTCCACGTTGCTGGACAAACAGAAGGGCCGCGGATCCCGGATGGGGTTCCGCGGCCCTGAAGGCGCCGGCCTGATCACATCAGGCTGGATCACTCCAGGGTTCTGGCCCACGGAAGGCCCACATCAGGTGGTGCTGCGTCGTCTGCTTCCGGAATCCGGCACCAGCCGCCGCAAAGGCATAGGCCTGCGCCTGTGCCACTACTGCTGCTTCCAGTGCCTTGGTCGGTCGCTCATCGCGCTCACGGACGACAAGGCCCGCGGGAGCGACGGAGGACGCCGGACGCACGGCACGGAGGCCGGACAGACCGGTGCCCTGGTTCGAGGCGCCGGGAATGCACAGGGAGACGGCCGAGCGATCGGTCAGTTTGACAATGGAGCTGGTGTTGATGCTGATCACTGGACTCGCCTCCTCTCGGCGTCTCGGGGGACTGGGGTGAACCAGTCCGCGGATATGCAAGTACATCACGGATCCAGGGCCTTGGAGAAGGCCGCTGTCCCCGTGCCTAAGAACCTATGGGGATTCCCGGGGCATGCGCAAACTATTTTCTCGACGAGTTCGCATCAGTCCGGATCTTGCTCCTCGGCAACGTCACGGCCTGCGCAGATGGCCAGAACATCGGCCCCGTAGCGGCCCAGCTTGCGCATCCCCACCCCGGGGATGCGCGCGAGACCCTGCTCGTCGTCGGGGACCGTCTCGGCGATGGCGATCAGCGTCTTGTCGGTGAAGACGCAGAAGGCCGGCTGTCCGCTGCGACGCGCCTGGTCCGCGCGCCAGTCCCGCAGCCGCTCGTAGACCCCCTCGTCCATGTCGGAGGGGCAGTCCTCACAACGCATCAGCTTCATCTCGCCCCCGTCGGTCAGCGTGCGACCGCAGACCCGGCAGCGGGCGGGGCTGCGCCTCCCCCGTCTCGGGCTCGGTGCGGCCGGGGCCGTTGCGGCGCCGAAGGAACCGTGCTCCACACCTCCGGTGCCGGCCGCACCGCCGCGGCCCGCGGCGCCCGACCCGGGGCGCAGCCCGGCGAGGAATGGGCTGGGGCGGCGGTTCGGACGGCCGCCGGGCGAGCGGGAGAGCGCCCAGGAGAGATGGAGGCGCTCGCGGGCGCGGGTGACCCCGACGTAGAGGAGGCGGCGCTCCTCCTCGATCTGCTCGTCCGTCTTTGCGTAGGTGATCGGCATCATCCCCTCGGCGACGCCGACCAGGAAGACGACGTCCCACTCCAGGCCCTTGGCCGAGTGCAGGGAGGCGAGGGTGACCCCCTGCACCGTCGGGGCGTGCTGGGCACCGGCCCGTTCGTCGAGTTCGCTCACGAGGTCGGCGAGCGTGACGCCGGGCCGGGCACCGGCGAAGTCCTGCGCCAGATGCACGAGAGCGGCCAGTGACTCCCAGCGCTCCCGGACCGCTCCCGAGCCGGTTGGCGGCTGCGCCGTCCAGCCTTCGCCGGAGAGCACGGCACGCACCTGGGAGGGCAGGTCGGGGGCGTCGTCGAGGAGTGCGTCGTTGCCGCCGAAGCGGGCCCCGGCGCGCAGGGCGGCGATCGCCTTGCGCACCTCGGGGCGGTCGAAGAACCGCTCGGCGCCCCGCAGCTGGTAGGGCACCCCGGCATCGGCGAGGGCCTGCTCATAGGTCTCGGACTGGGAGTTCGTACGGAACAGCACGGCGATCTCGCTCGCCGGGACGCCCGCGTCGACGAGCTCTCGGATGCGGCGGGCGGCACCCTCGGCCTCGGCGGGCTCGTCGGCGTACTCGGTGAAGACCGGCTCGGTCCCCGCGGCTCGCTGCGAGACGAGCTCGAGCCGGTGGCCGGCGGCGCGGCCGCTGGCCTGGGCGAGCAGCCCGTTGGCCAGACGCACGACCTGGGGGGTCGAGCGGTAGTCGCGGACCAGTTTGACGACGGTGGCTCCGGGATGGCGGGTGCGGAAGTCGAGCAGATAATCGGGGGTTGCTCCCGTGAAGGAGTAGATGGTCTGGCTGGCGTCGCCGACCACGCACAGGTTCTCCCGGTCGCCGAGCCACAGTTCCAGCAGGCGCTGCTGGAGGGGGCTGACGTCCTGGTACTCGTCGACGACGAAATGCTGGTACTGGGCGCGGACCTGCTCCGCGATGTCCTGCCGGTCCTGCAGGACGGCCACCGTCAGCAGCAGGACGTCCTCGAAGTCGATGACCGTGCGCTCACGCTTGAGGTCCTCGTAGGCGGAGTAGAGCTGGGCGATCTCGGCGGGGTCCCGGGGGGTCTCCCGGCCTGCCTTGGCGGCGGCGGCCGCGTAGTCCCCCGGGACGGTCTGGGTGACCTTCGACCATTCGATCTCGGCGGTGACGTCCCGTAGCTCGCCCCGGTCGAGCCGGATGCGGCAGGCGGCGGCCGCGTCGGCCACCAGCTGGATCTTGCGGTCGACGAGCCGGGGCAGGGAACCGCCGATCGCTTTCGGCCAGAAGTACTGGAGCTGGCGCAGCGCGGCGGAGTGGAACGTGCGTGCCTGGACCCCGACCGCGCCGAGCTGGCGGAGCCGGCCGCGCATCTCCCCGGCGGCGCGGTTGGTGAAGGTGACGGCGAGCACACTGGAGGGCTGGAGGATCCCGGCGCGCACCCCGTAGGCGATCCGGTGGGTGATCGCCCGGGTCTTGCCGGTGCCCGCGCCCGCCAGCACGCACACCGGTCCGTGCAGGGCGGTGGCCACGGCCCGCTGCTCGGGGTCGAGCCCTTCGAGCACCGCGTCGGCCGAGTCCGGTGCCTGCGGGAAGAGGGGGGAGTGCGTTGCTGCTGTCACATGGCCATGCTGCCAGGTCCCCGGGGACAGGTGAGCCGGTTGTCCACAGGGAGGACCTCGCAGTCATATGAATGCGGCAGGCGTCACTCCCGTCCGTGCGGCAGGCGTCACTCCCGGACGTCGGCGGCGCACCGGCCCTCGGGAATGCCTGCGCTTTCAAGTACGTTCCCAGGACAACGAGGACTTCCCCGAGCCGCCGAAGGAGCGCGAGAGGCATGCAGGGCACTGTGACGATGTACAGCACCACGTGGTGCGGCTATTGCCGCCGGCTGAAGAGCCAGCTGGACCGTGAGGGCATCGCGTACACCGAGATCAACATCGAGCAGGACCCCGAGTCCGCGGCCTTCGTGGAGAAGGCGAACGGCGGCAACCAGACGGTGCCGACCGTGCTCTTCGCCGACGGCTCCACGCTCACCAACCCGTCGCTCGCGCAGGTCAAGCAGAAGGTCGGCGTCTGAGCGGTCCGGCCCCGAAGAAGCGGGGTGGCCGTCCCTTACCGGGACGGCCACCCCGCTTCTTCATGTCATGCGGGCGGGCGCCGGGTCAGAAGGCGCCGCGGGTCGGGAGTTCCTTGCCGTACCAGCGCTCGATCAGCCGGGCGGCGATCGAGATGCCGTACGGCGGGAGCACCTCGCCGGACTCGAAGGCGGCGGCGAGTTCGTCGCGGGAGAACCAGCGGGCCTCGTGGATCTCGTCGCCGTCGACGTTGATCTCGGTCGTGGTGGCGTGGGCGGTGAAGCCCAGCATGAGGCTGGAGGGGAAGGGCCAGGGCTGGCTGGCGACGTACTCGACCTCGCCGACGCCGATGCCGACCTCCTCGTGGACCTCGCGGCGCACCGACTGCTCGATGGACTCGCCCGGCTCGACGAATCCGGCGAGCGTCGAGAAGCGGCCCTCCGGCCAGTGGACCTGGCGTCCGAGCAGGATGCGGTCGTCCTCGTCCACAACGGCCATGATCACCGCGGGGTCGGTGCGCGGGTAGTGCTCGGCACCGCAGGCCGGGCAGCGCCGGACGTGGCCGGCGGCGGCGATGACGGTGCGCTCGCCGCAGCGGGAGCAGAAGCGGTGCAGCCGCTGCCAGTTCTCCAGGGCGACTGCGTGCACCATCAGGCCCGCCTCGCGCGGCGACAGAAGCAGCCCCGCCTCGCGCAGGCCCGCCGGGCGGGCGGAGTCGTCCATGCGGCCGGGCAGGGAGTCCTTCTGGAGGGCGAAGTAGCTGACGCCGTCCTCGTCGATGCCCAGGAAGTAGCGGTGTGCCTCGGTGAGCGGGGCCTCGAAGGTCGGCGTCATGACGAGTTCGGTACGCCCGTCCGCCGTCTCGTCGATGAGGACCTGGCCGCCGGAGACCACGAAGCAGCGGGTCGAGGGGTGGCTCCATGCCGCCGCGAGCCATGCCTCGTCGAGCCGGTGGTGGGCGGCGCGGTCGATGCCGCTCGGCACGGTGAGTGAGATGGGGCGGTCGGCGGTGTGGTCGGTCCAGGTGGTCACGGGTGCTTCCAACTCCCCCGGTGGAACGGATTGGGTCGGCGGGCGGTTCGGCGGACATGCGGCGGTGGGAGGGACCGGATCCGGCGGGGCGAGGCGAAGGCCCCTTCCAGTGTGCCCCGCGCAGTGTGCCCCGCGCGGGCGTCGGTTCCGGACGGAGTGCGGTGGTCAGGGGGCGTGCCGCCAGTGCTCGGCGAGGTCGCCCCACAGGTACGCGCTGGTCTCGACGCCCTTGAGGAGCAGGTCCAGCTCGACCTTCTCGTTGGGGGCGTGCCAGCCGTCGGACGGGACGGAGATGCCGAGGAAGAGGACGGGTGCGCCGAGGACGTCCTGGAGGTCGGCGGCCGGTCCGGAGCCTCCCTCGCGGGTGAACAGGACGGGCCGGTCGAAGGCGCGGCCCATCGCCCGGACCAGGGACTGCAGGGCGGGGTGGTCCAGCGGGGTCAGGCAGGGGCGGGTTGCGGAGCCGAAGGTGATCTCGTGGCGGATGCCGTCGGGGACCTGTCCGGGCACCCAGGCGCGGACGGCCTGCGCCACATGCTCCGGGTCCTGGCCGGCGACCAGCCGGAAGGACAGCTTCACCATGGCGGAGGAGGGGATGATCGTCTTGCTGCCGGGACCCTGGTAGCCGCCGCCAACGCCGTTGACCTCGGCCGTCGGGCGCGCCCAGACGCGCTCCAGGGTGCTGTATCCGGCCTCGCCCCAGGTGCCGTGCGACTTGGCGGTGCGCAACCACTGCTCCTCGTCGAAGGGCAGCGCGGCGATGAGTTCGCGTTCCCGGTCGGTGAGGCCCACGACACCGTCGTAGAAGCCCGGGACCGCCACGCGCGCGTGGTCGTCGTGCAGGGCGGCCACCAGGCGGGCGGCGGCGGTGGCCGGGTTGGGCACCGCGCCGCCGAAGGAACCGGAGTGGATGTCCTGGTCGGGTCCGTACAGCCGGATCTCGCACTCGGCGAGGCCGCGCATGCCGGTGCACACGGTGGGGGTGTCCTCGGACCACATGCCAGTGTCGGACACGATCACGGCGTCGGCGGCGAGCCGGTCCGCGTGCTGTTCGACGAGCGCCCGGAAGTGCGGGGAGCCGGACTCCTCCTCGCCCTCGATCAGCAGCTTCAGATGGACGGCCGGGGTGGTGCGGCCGGTGGCGGCGAGGTGGGCGCGGACGCCGAGGGTGTGGAAGAGGACCTGGCCCTTGTCGTCGGCCGCACCGCGCGCGTAGAGGCGGTTGTCGCGGACGACGGGTTCGAAGGGCTCGCTGTCCCAGCCGTCCTGGTGGGCGGCGGGCTGTACGTCGTGGTGGCCGTAGACCAGCACGGTGGGGGCCTCCGCGTCGGCGGAGGGCCACTCGGCGTAGACGGCCGGGGCGCCGGGGGTGTGCCAGACCTCTGCGGTCGGGAAGCCGGTCTCCTTGAGTTTCGCGGCGAGCCAGTCGGCGCTGTGGCGCACATCGGGCGCGTGGTCGGGCTGGGCCGAGACGGACGGGATGCGCAGCCACTCGGTGAGATCGTCGAGGAAGGCGACGCGGTGCTGTGCGATGTACGTGCGGACGGCGCTGACGGCACTGTCAACGGGCTGGCTCATGCCGTCGAGCCTAGCGGTCCGCGCCGGTGTCCTCGGAGTGCGGTATCTCACCGGACGGCTCCCCTAGCAGCAGCCGCTCCAGCTCCGCGCGGCCGGGCAGGACGTCGGGGCGGACCACTTCTCCGGTGCGTACGTACAGGAACGCGGCCCTGACGGATTCCAGGGGGACACCCTGTTGTTCGGCCCAGGCGAGCCGGTAGACGGCGAGCTGGAGCGGGTCGGCGGTGCGGCCGCGGCCGGTCTTCCAGTCGACGATCTCGTACGTCGTCCCGTCCGCGTCGTCGTCGGTTCGGTACACGGCGTCGATGCGGCCGCGGACGACACGGCCGGCGATCGTCAGCTGGAAGGGCGCCTCCACGCGGTGGGGCGTCCGACGGGCGTACTCGGTGCGTTCGAAGGCTTCCTTCAGGGCGTGCAGGTCACGCTCGTCCTCGATCTCGGCGTCGCTGCCGGGCAGCTCCTCGGGGTCGAGCATGGGCAGCGTGAGGGCCTCGAAGCGTGCCTCGACCCAGGCGTGGAAGCGGGTGCCGCGGCGTGCCGCGGGCTGCGGGGGGCGGGGCATGGGGCGGGCCAGCTCCTGGGCGAAGCCGTCCGGGTCCTCGGCGAGGCGGAGCAGCTCGGAGGCGGTCAGCGAGGCGGGCAGCCGGACCTCGGTGACGCTCGCGCGGGTGCGCAGCAGCTCGCCGGC
Organism: Streptomyces sp. NPDC052079; assembly: GCF_040680275.1. Classification (NCBI taxonomy): domain Bacteria; kingdom Bacillati; phylum Actinomycetota; class Actinomycetes; order Kitasatosporales; family Streptomycetaceae; genus Streptomyces; species Streptomyces sp. NPDC052079. Next base: position 646,666 of record NZ_JBFAWL010000001.1, on the reverse strand, counting down.
GAGGGCGTCGAGGTCGCGGTCCCAGGAGGCGACGGTGCGGGCCTCCTCGGGGGTGAGGCGGGGCACGGCGCCGGGCTGTCGCGGCGGGCGGGCGCGGTCCGCCTCGCGGGGGCGTTCGCCGGCCTCGGGGGCCGTCGCCTGGTGTGGGACGGTGGGACGGTCGGCGGTCCAGGACTCCCAGTCGCCCGGGTCGTCGCCGGCGAAGGGGTCGTCCTCGGTGTCGTCCTCGGGAAGGAGCTCCTCGTCGTCGGGCGGCGGCCAGTCCGGATCGTCGTAGGTGTCCGGGTCGTGTACGGCGGTGGCCGGGCCGTCCGGGTGGGCGGCGAGGGCGTTGAGGTGGGCGAGGACGGTTTCGGCGGCCGCGCGGCGACGGGCGAGGGCGGCGTCGTCCAGGGGCAGGGGCCACACCTGGTCGTCGGTGGCCCCGTGCAGCGCGGGGTTCTCCTCGTCCTCGGCGGGCTCGTCCGCCCACGCCTCGATCTCGCCGTGTCCGGCGGCGCAGTGCTCGTAGAGGGCCTGGAGGAAGGCGGAAGGACCGCGTGGCCGCTTCTGGCTGGGTCCCCACCAGTGTCCGGAACCGAGCAGCAGGGAGCGGGGGCGGGTGAAGGTGACGTAGCCGAGGCGGAGCTCCTCGGTGTGCTGGTGTTCCTTCATGGCCTCGTGGAAGGCCTTGAGGCCCCGGGCGTCCCAGGACACGATGTCGGGCAGGGTGTCGGCGTCACCGCGCAGCGCGTGCGGCAGCACCTTGCCCTGGGCGGTCCACTTCTCGCGGCCCTGGGTGCTGGGGAAGGTGCCGGTGACCAGTCCGGGGACGGCGACGACGTCCCATTCGAGTCCCTTGGACTTGTGCGCGGTGAGCACCTTGACGGTGTTCTCGCCGCCGGGCAGGGCGTTGTCCAGGCCCTTCTCGTACTGGGCGGCGGTGCGCAGGAAGCCGAGGAAGGCGAGCAGGGTGGCCTCGTTGTCGCCGGCGGCGAAGGAGGCGGCGATGTCGAGGAAGTTGGACAGGGTCTCCCGCCGGCGGGCGGCCAGGGCGTGCGGGGAGGCGGACAGTTCGACCTCCAGGCCGGTGACGGCGAGGACGCGGTGCAGGACGTCCATGAGGGGGTCGGCCAGGGAGCGGCGCAGGTCGCGCAGTTCGGTGGCCAGGCGCGCGAAGCGCACGCGCGCCTCGGGTGAGATGGGCAGACCGTCGTCGTCGCCGCGGCCGTCGAGCGGTGTCTCCAGGAAGGTGTCGAGGGCGTCGGCGAGCGAGATCACCTCGGCCGGGTCGACGCCCTCCACGGCTTCGGCGAGCCGCCGGTCGGGGTCGTCGTCGCCCTCCACACGCGCGTGGGAGACGAGCCGTCGTGCGCGGCGGCCCAGCAGGGCGAGGTCGCGGGGACCGATGCGCCAGCGCGGGCCGGTGAGCAGGCGGACGAGGGAGGCGTTGGCTCCCGGGTCCTGGAGGACTTCGCAGACGGCGACGAGGTCGGCGACCTCGGGGAGGTGCAGCAGTCCGGACAGGCCGACGACCTCGACGGGGACGTCCCGTGCCACCAGGGCGGCCTGGATCCCGGCGAAGTCGCCGGCCGTGCGGCACAGTACGGCGATCTCGCCGGGCGCCTTGCCGGTGCGGACCAGGTGTGCGACGGAGTCGGCGATCCAGTCGATCTCCTCCGCGTGGGTGGGCAGCAGGGCGCAGCGGACGGTGCCGTCGCGTTCGGCGCCCGGGGCCGGACGGAGGGCCTCGACGCCCGCATGCATGGCGCGCAGGGGTTCGGCGAGGCCGTTGGCGAGGTCCAGCAGGCGGCCGCCGCTGCGGCGGTTCTCGCTCAGCGACTGGCGGGTGGCGGGGCGGCGGTCGGCGTGGTCGAAGTGGTCGGGGAAGTCGTCGAGGTTGGCGACGGAGGCGCCGCGCCAGCCGTAGATCGCCTGGCAGGGGTCGCCGACGGCGGTGACCGGGTGGCCGGTGCCGCCGCCGAACAGTCCGGCGAGCATGACCCGCTGGGCGACGGAGGTGTCCTGGTACTCGTCGAGGAGGACCACGCGGAACTCGTCGCGCAGGGCGCGACCCACCTCGGGGAGGGCGGCGAGCCGGGCGGACAGGGCGATCTGGTCGCCGAAGTCGAGCAGGTCGCGCTCGCGTTTGGCGGCTCGGTAGCGCAGCACCAGTTCGGCGAGTTCACGCCGCGCGGCGGCCGCTTCGGGGACCTTGCGCAGGTCGGCGTTGGTGAGCTTGGTGTTCTCCAGGGTGCGCAGCAGTTGGGCGTCGTGGGCGCGCAGGTCCTCGGGCCGTACGAGGTGCTCGGAGAGCTCCGCGTCGAGGGTGAGCAGGTCGCCGACCAGGTCGGGGAAGGAGCGGGTGAGTGCCGGGTAGGGGCCGGGGGCCTCACGCAGGACGCGTGCGGCGAGCTGGTAGCGGGTGGCGTCGGCGAGCAGGCGGGAGGCCGGTTCCAGCCCGATGCGCAGTCCGTGGTCGGTCAGCAGACGGCCCGCGAAGGCGTGGTACGTGGAGATCACGGGCTCGCCCGGCGGGTTGTCCGGGTCGATGACGTCGGGGTCGGTGACGCCCGCCTTGATCAGCGCCTTGCGTACGCGTTCGGCGAGCTCGCCGGCGGCCTTGTTGGTGAAGGTGAGGCCGAGGACCTGTTCGGGGGCGACCTGTCCGGTGCCGACCAGCCACACCACGCGGGCCGCCATCACCGTGGTCTTGCCCGATCCGGCTCCGGCCACGATCACCTGCGGGGCGGGCGGCGCGGTGATGCAGGCCGTCTGCTCCGGGGTGAACGGGATGCCGAGGAGCTCCTTGAGCTGATCGGGATCGGTGATACGGGCGGGCACACGCAGAATCTAGCGGCGGGCACTGACAGCGATGTGCGCCGAACCGTGACGGAAGGGGACGAACCGCAGGCCGAAGTGGGTGGTGCGATGCGTCACGCCGGTCACTCGACGACGTGCCCGCCTTCGGGCCGGGCACTGCACGAGGAGCGGAAAGCGCAGTGGGTGCAGTGCTGGCCCGCCGTGGGGGTGAACCGTTCGTCGAGGACCTTGCCGGCGGCCGTGGCCAGCAGGTCACCGATCCACTCCCCCTCCAGCGGCTCCTGCGCCTGCACCTTGGGCAGGGTCTCCCCGCCGTCCCGTTGGGCGGCCCCCTGGCGCAGCTGGACGAGCTCGGCACCGCCCGGTCCGGGGCGCACTCCGTCGAAGACCCCGTCGACGGCGCCCTCGCGGACGGCGAGCTGGTAGACGGCGAGCTGGGGGTGGCGCTCCACCTCCTTGGCGCTGGGCGCCTGTTTGCCGGTCTTGAAGTCGACGACGTACGCGCGTCCCTCGCCGTCGGCTTCGATGCGGTCCATCTGGCCGCGGATGCGCACCTCGTAGTCGCCCGCCCCGAGGGTGACGTCGAAGTCGTGCTCGCTGGCCACCGGGGTGCGTCCCGTGCGGTCCATGACGTGCCACTCGAGGAAGCGTTCGAGCGCCACGCGGGCGTTCTCCTTCTCCTGCGCCGACTTCCACGGCGCGTCGAAGGCGAGCGCGTTCCACACCGAGTCGAGGCGCTCCATGAGGACGGCGAGATCGGCCGGTGTGTGCCCGGAGGCCACCTCGTCGGCCAGGACGTGCACCACGTTGCCGAAGCCCTGGGCGGCGGTCGCGGGCGCGTCGGCCTTCACCTCGCGGCCGAGGAACCACTGCAGGGCGCAGGTGTTGGCGAGCTGGTCGAGGGCGCTGCCTGAGAGCACGACGGGCTGGTCGCGGCTGCGCAGCGGCACCTTGCTCTCGGTCGGTTCGAACATGCCCCACCAGCGGTAGGGGTGCGCGGACGGGACCAGCGGGCGGCCGTCCTCGTCGGCGAGCGCGGCGAGCCGGGCCAGCCGCCGGGCGGCGGCCCCCCGCAGGGTGTCCGAGACCCGGGGGTCGACCGTCGTGGCACGCAGTTCGGCGACGAGCGCGGCGACGGACAGGGGGCGGCGGGGGCGGCCGGTGACGTCCTTCGGCTCGACGCCGAGTTCGGTCAGGAAGCGGGAGGGCTGGTCGCCGTCGTCGGCGGGTGCCTTCACCGCGGTCACGACGAGGCGTTCCCGGGCGCGCGTGGCGGCGACGTAGAACAGGCGGCGTTCCTCGGCGAGCAGTGCTCCGGGAGTGAGGGGCTCGGCGAGTCCGTCGCGGCCGATGCGGTCGGCCTCCAGCAGGGAGCCGCGGCGGCGCAGATCCGGCCAGAGTCCCTCCTGGACTCCGGCCACGACGACCAGGCGCCACTCCAGGCCCTTGGAGCGGTGCGCGGTCATCAGGCGTACGGCGCCGGGGCGGGCGTCGGTGCGCCGCGTGAGGGTGTCGGCGGCGATGTCCTCGGCGTCGATCTGCTCGAGGAAGTTCAGCGCGCCCCGGCCGCCGGTGCGCTCCTCCGCGCGGGCGGCAGTGGCGAACAGCGCGCACACGGCGTCGAGGTCCCGGTCGGCATTGCGGCCGGCCGCGCCGCCGCGCCGGGCAGACCGCTCCAGGCGCTGGGGCCACGGCGTGCCGTCCCACAGGTCCCACAGGGCCTCTTCGGCCGTACCGCCGTCCGCCAGGCGTGCGCGGGCCCGGCGCAGCAGGGAGCCGAGCCTCTGGGCGCCCCGTGCGTAGACGCGGTCGTGCGCGGCGAGCCGCTCCGGTTCGGCGAGCGCACGCGCGAGCAACTCGTCGGAGGGAGGTGGCAGCGCGTTCCCCGCGGCCCGCTCCTCCTCGCGCAGGGCCCGGCCGAGGCGCCGCAGGTCGGCGGCGTCCATGCCGGCGAGGGGGGAGGTGAGCAGGGTCAGGGCCGTCTCGGTGTCGAGCCAGCACGCCTCGGTGGCCGCGTCGGGCGCGGTTTCCGTGCCGGTGCCTTCCCGCTCCCGCGCCTCCGCCGTGGCCACCGCGCGCAGGGCCGTCAGCAAGGGGGCCACCGCGGGCTCGTGGCGCAGGGGGAGGTCGTCGCCGTCGACGTCCACGGGGACGCCCGCTGAGGTGAGCGCGCGGCGGAGGGTGGGGAGGGTGCGGGAGCCGGCGCGCACCAGGACGGCCATCTCGCTCCAGGGGACGCCGTCCTCCAGGTGCGCCCTGCGCAGGATGTCGGCGACGTTGTCCAACTCCGTGCCGGCCGTCGGGTAGGTGTACACCTCGACCCGGCCGCCGTGTCGCGCCGGCCTGAGCTCCCGGTGGGCGCGGACCTTCTCGGCCGGGAGCCGGGGCAGCGGCATGCGCCTGGTGACCCGCCGGGTGGCCTCCAGCAGGGCGGCGCCGGAGCGCCGGGAGGTGCGCAGCACCTCGACCGGGGCGGGACGGCCGTCCGCGCGGGGGAAGGCGTGAGGGAACTCCAGGATGCCGCCCACGTCCGCGCCCCGGAAGGCGTAGATCGACTGGTCGGGGTCGCCGAAGGCGACGAGGGTGCGTCCGCCCGCAAGGGCACGCAGCAGCCGCACCTGGGCGGGGTCGGTGTCCTGGTACTCGTCGACGTAGACGGCGTCGTACCGCGCGGCGAGCTGCCCGGCGATCTCGGGGCGGCGGGCGAGGAGCACCGCGCGGTGGACCAGTTCCGCGTAGTCGAGCACGCCCTGCAGGTCGAGGACGTCGAGGTACTCGGCGAGGAAGGCGGAGGCGGCGCGCCAGTCGGGGCGCCCGATGCGGCGGGCGAAGGCGTCCAGGGCAGCAGGGCCGAGGCCCAGTTCCCGGCTGCGGGCGAGCACCGCGCGGACCTCGTCGGCGAAGCCGCGCGTGGTCAGGCAGGCACGCAGTTCGTCCGGCCAGCGCACATGGGCGAGTCCGAGCCGCTCGAGGTCCGCCTGGCCGGCGAGCAGCTCACGGACGGTGACGTCCTGCTCGGGGCCGGACAGCAGTCGCAGGGGTTCCACGAAGAGGCCGCTGTCCTGGTGGGCGCGGATCAGGGCGTAGCAGAACGAGTGGAAGGTGGTGGCCTGCGGGGCGTGTGCGGTCCCGATGCGCAGCGCCATGCGGTCACGCAGTTCGACGGCCGCCTTGCGGCTGAACGTCAGCACGAGGATGCGCTCGGGGTCCTCGCCACGGGCGATCCGCGCGGCCACGGACTCGACGAGGGTGGTGGTCTTGCCGGTGCCCGGACCTGCGAGAACGAGCAGCGGGCCGGTGGTGTGCTCAACCACGGAGCGCTGTGCGGCGTCCAGATCAGGGGGATTCACGCGAGCCGGCGGGGTACGCACCAGTCGATAAGCGCCACGGTTCCCCCGCCGCACCGCAGGGTGCGACAGGCCGCTGGTGGAGGAAGAGGAGCTCACGTGGTTCGCCGGTCCTGGTGGTTGTGCTGTGGGGCCGTTCGCCGCGCGTGCGGGGCGGTGGGCAGGGGGTGAAGGAGGCACGCGCAGCCGACGCTACGCCGGGGAAAAGGGCGGAAGCAGGCTTTCCGCTTCTTCCCTCCGGGCGCTTGCGGCGCACATGTCCCTCGCGTCACGAACGTACGTCATGCCACGCCCGTGCCCGTACTCCCCGTGAGGCATCACAGGTCACACGCCGACGGGCACGATGGCGGAAGCTGTCAGGTGTGACCCTCGGTGTGCCCACCGCCGTCCCACCGCGCGCGTCTCATGTCGAGGCGCGGCACATGGCCCTCCGTGGCCCGGCCCGCCTCCCGCAGGGGCGTGCCCTCCGCGCGGTAGTGACCGAGGGCTCTCAGCTCGTGGCCCGGCAGCAGCACACCGTCCGCGCGGACGACGCGCCACCACGGGACCGCGCCCCCGTACAGGGCCATCACGCGCCCGACCTGCCGGGGACCGCCCTCCCCCAGCCACTCGGCCACGTCCCCGTACGTCATGACCCGCCCCGGCGGAATCAGCTCGGCCACCTCGAGGACCTTCTCGGCGTACTCGGGCAGCGCGTCCGGATGGTCCGGGGGACCGTCGGACGGAAGGCTCTCCTGGCTCATCCGGCCCATCCTGCCCCACCCCACCGACAACGCGACGCGTGCGCGCGTGTGCGCACGACTCGCCCCGGGGAGGCCGTTCGGGCAGACTGTGCCGCCCCGCATTTCGACCTGATGCCCCCTTGTGCCGGAACGGCATGCCACCATCGTGCGGGCGGTGACCGGTGATACGAGATCGAGAAGAGATGATGAAGCAGCAGGGTGCGCACCCCGAGGACACGGAGGGCAACCCTGACGCCTCGTCGCGCCCGGACACCGCGGACCGCAGGCCCACGGATCCCGACAACGCGCATATCGACGAGGTGGAGGGCGACGAGCCCCTGCTCCCCGCGCGGGTGCACCGCCCGTCCGATCTCATGCGGCTGCTGGGCGGCGTACTGGCCATCGTGCTGCTGCTGGCGATCGCCGCGTTCGCCCATGGCACCACCTCGGGGCTGGAACAGGACATCACCAAGGGCACCGGACAGGCGCCCGATCTGCTCATCGAGATCGCGGGTCTGGCCTCCAGCATCGCGATCCTCCTGGTGCCGGTGGCCTTCGCCATCGAGCGGCTGATCAAGAGGGACGGACTGCGGATCGCCGACGGTGTGCTCGCCGCCGTCCTGGCGCACGGTGTGACGCTCGCCACCGACCTCTGGGTGGCGCGTGCCGCTCCGGACTCCATCCAGGAGGCGCTCACCCAGCCCTCCCCGGGTGACATCCACGCGCTGACCGACCCGGTGCACGGCTATCTGGCGCCGGTCATCGCCTACATGACGGCCGTCGGCATGTCCCGCCGGCCACGGTGGCGCGCGGTGCTGTGGATCGTGCTGCTGCTCGACGCCTTCTCGATGCTCGTCACCGGGTACACGACACCGTTCTCGATCATCCTCACGGTGCTGATCGGCTGGACCGTCGCCTACGGCACCCTCTACGCGGTGGGTTCGCCCAATGTGCGTCCCACCGGGCGCACCCTGATGGCGGGCCTGCGCACCGTCGGCTTCCGCCCCGTGACGGCCTCCCGCGAGGAGGCCCCGGAGGCCGCCGAGACCGGCGACCGGGGGCGGCGGTACTTCGTCACCCTGGAGGACGGCCCGCCGCTGGACGTCACGGTGGTCGACCGCGAGCAGCAGGCACAGGGGTTCTTCTACCGCGCGTGGCGCAATCTGGCCCTGCGCGGCTTCGCCACCCGCAGCAGTCTGCAGTCACTGCGCCAGGCGCTGGAACAGGAGGCGCTGCTGGCCTACGCGGCCATCGCGGCCGGCGCCAACGCGCCGAAGCTGATCGCGACCTCCGAACTCGGTCCCGACGCGGTGATGCTCGTCTACGAGCACACCGGCGGGCGCACCCTCGACTCGCTGCCGGACGAGGAGATCACCGACGAACTCCTGCGGGACACATGGCACCAGGTACGGGCCCTGCAGTCCCGCCGGATCGCCCACCGCAGACTCGTCGGCGACGCCATCCTGGTGGATCGTTCCGGCACCGTGATCCTCACCGATCTGCGCGGCGGGGAGATCGCGGCCGGCGATCTGCTGCTGCGGATGGACATCTCGCAGCTGCTGGTGACGCTGGGGCTCAGGGTCGGCGCCGAACGCGCGGTGGCCTCCGCGCTGAGCGTCCTCGGGCCCGACACCGTGGCGGGCTGTCTGCCGATGCTCCAGCCCATCGCGCTCAGCCGCTCCACGCGCGGCACGCTGCGGAGGCTGGCCCGTGAACGGGCGGAACGCGAGCGCGAGGCGGTCCTGGAGGCCTCCCGGCAATCGAGGCCCCGCGCGGAGGACGACGCCGACGACACGCACCGCGTGGTGCTCGACAAGGCCGACAAGAAGGCCGTGCGCGCGGAGCAGCGGGCCGAGAAGCGGGCCATCGACGAAGCGCTGGACGAGGCGCGCGAGGAGGATCTGCTCGCCCAGATCCGGCACGAGGTGCTGCGCATCAGGCCGCAGGCCCCGGTCGAGCCGGCCCGGCTGGAACGGGTGCGGCCGCGCACGCTGATCAGTTTCATCGCCGGGGCGATCGGCGCGTACTTCCTGCTCACACAGCTCACCCACATCGAGTTCGGCCCGCTGATCTCCAACGCGGAATGGGGCTGGGTGGCCGCCGCCGTGCTGTTCTCGGCCGGCAGCTACTTCGCGGCGGCCATGGCCCTGCTCGGGTTCGTGCCGGAGCGGGTGCCGTTCGCGCGGACCGTGGCGGCACAGGTCGCCGGGTCGTTCGTGAAGATCGTCGCCCCGGCGGCAGTGGGCGGTGTCGCCCTGAACACGCGGTTCCTCCAGCGCGCGGGAGTGCGGCCGGGGCTCGCGGTGGCGAGCGTCGGCGCGTCCCAGCTCTTCGGGCTCGGCTGCCACATCATCATGCTGCTGGCGTTCGGCTATCTGACCGGTACCGAGAAGACGCCCTCCCTGTCGCCGTCCCGCACGGTCATCGGGGGCCTGCTGACGGTGGCGGTACTGGTGCTCGTGGTGACCTCGGTGCCGTTCCTGAGGAAGTTCGTCGTCACCCGCGTGCGGTCGCTCTTCGCGGGCGTCGTACCGCGCATGCTCGACGTGCTGCAGCGCCCGCAGAAGCTGATCACCGGCATCGGCGGCATGCTGCTGCTGACGGCCTGCTTCGTGATGTGCCTGGACGCCTCGATCCGGGCCTTCGGCGACGACACGACCTCGGTCAGCATCGCCAGTGTCGCCGTCGTCTTCCTCGCCGGCAACGCGCTGGGGTCCGCGGCGCCGACGCCGGGCGGCGTGGGCGCGGTCGAGGCGACCCTGACGGTCGGTCTCATCGCCGTCGGTCTCCCCAAGGAGGTCGCCGCTCCGGCAGTGCTGCTCTTCCGGCTGCTGACGCTGTGGCTGCCGGTGCTGCCGGGGTGGATCGCCTTCAACCACCTCACCCGCAAGGGGGCTCTGTAGGCGGGCAGCCGGGCGCGGCACCCCTGCGCCGTACCTCGTACGGACCGCGTCCCGCGCGTCGGGCCCCGGGCCACCGCAGGATGGAAGCGTGTCCCGACCCTTCGGCCTCCGCCTGCGTGCCGCTGCCCTGACCGCCTGCGCCGTCCTGCTGCCCGCGCTGCTGGCGGGCTGCGTCGAGGACAAGGACCAGGATCGGGACCGGGGCCGGGACCTCACGCGGCAGGAGCTCGACTGGAAGGACTGCCCGGCCCCGTCCGAGGACCAGGGCGGAGGCTCGGCCCCCCCGTCCCCTCTGCCGGGGCCCAGGGGCGAGTGGAGCTGCGCCACCCTGAAGGCGCCGCTGGACTGGGACGACCCCGAGGGCGACACCATCGGCCTCGCACTGATCCGGGCCAGGTCGAGCGGCCCGTCGAGCGAACGCATCGGCTCCCTGATCTTCAACTTCGGCGGTCCCGGCGGCTCCGGCGTCACCACGCTGCCCGCCTTCGGCGAGGAATACGCGACCCTGCGCACCCGCTACGACCTGGTCAGCTTCGATCCCCGCGGAGTCGGCCGCAGCGCACCCGTGAGGTGTCTGGACGACCGGCAGCTCGACGCGTACCTCCAGCAGCAGGACGCCACCCCCGACGACAAGGCCGAGCGCGCGGAACTCCTGAACAGCACCAAGGAGTTCAACGCGGACTGCGAGGAGAACTCCGAACGGATCCTGCCGCATGTGCGGACCACGGACGCCGCCCGGGACCTGAACCTGATGCGTGAGGTCCTCGGCGACGACAGGCTGCACTACTTCGGCATCTCCTACGGCACCGAACTCGGCGGCGTCTACGCCCACCTGTTCCCCGAGAAGGTGGGACGCGCCGTGTTCGACGCGGTCGTCGACCCCACACAGACCCCGGAAGAGGGCTCGCTCGGACAGGCCCGCGGATTCCAGCTCGCACTCGACAACTATGCCGAGGACTGCGTCTCCCGGACCGAGGAGTGCCCCGTCGGCGACAGCGCACAGGACGTGAAGGACCGCATCGCCAAGCTGCTGAAGGATCTCGACAGCAGGCCGATTCCCGGGATCTTCCCGCGGGAGCTGACCCAGACCGCGGCGACCGGCGGGATCCTCCAGGCCCTGTACTCGCAGGAATTCTGGGGGTTCCTCACCGATGGTCTCGAGCAGGCCTACGACGGTGACGGAACGATTCTGATGCTGCTGTCCGACTCGATGAACGGGCGCAGCGAGAACGGCGAGTACAGCAACCTGGTCGAGGCCAATGTCGCCATCAACTGCGCCGACGACAAACCGCGCTACGGCCCCGAGGACGTGGAACGCGAACTGCCCGCCTTCCGGTCCGCGTCCGGGCTCTTCGGCGACTATCTGGCATGGGGGATGACCGACTGCACCGACTGGGCGGTGCCGGGTGCCGCAGACCATCCCCAGGTGAGCGCTCCCGGGGCGGCCCCGATCCTGGTGATCGGCAACACCGGCGACCCGGCCACTCCGTACGAGGGGGCGCGCAGGATGGCGGAGGCCCTCGGTGAGGGAGTCGGGGTGGAGCTGACGTACCGGGGGCAGGGGCACGGTGCCTACACCAGCGGGAACCGGTGCGTGCGGGGGGCGGTGCACGGCTATCTGCTGGACGGCACGGTGCCGGCGGCCGGGACCGTCTGTTCCTGAGCGGAGTCCCGGGTTGTTCGAGTCCCGGGACACGGTGGATACGGCATGGGTTCCGTGGTGTTCGCAGGTCAGAGCGTTATCCACAGGCCGCCCCGGCGGACGGCGAAACTGCCTACCATGGCCTGACCGCCATCCGTGGCACAGCGCGGACGGCCAGCGAGGGGGGAATTGGTACATGACCCGTTTCACACGGTGGACGGCCCTGGCGGTCGCCGCCGCGCTCCTGACGGCGGGCTGCAGCGGCTCCGGCTCGTCGGACGACGACTCCGGGGACAAGGGCAGGAACGGCGACGACGGCAAGGGCGGCGCGACCGCGCTCGACTGGGGGGAATGCAAGGCCTCCGGCGACGCCCCCGCACCGGGCGACGACTGGCAGTGCGCCACACTCCAGGTGCCGCTGGACTGGTCGAAGCCGGAGGGTTCGACAATCGGGCTGGCCCTCATCCGGGCCAAGGCCACAGGGGACGACCGCATCGGCTCCCTGCTGTTCAACTTCGGCGGGCCCGGCGGCTCGGGCGTCGAAATGATGCCGTCCTACGCCTCCACGACCGCCAAGCTCCGCGAGCGGTATGACCTGGTCAGCTGGGATCCGCGCGGGGTGGCCGCCAGCGAGGGCGTCCGCTGCCGCGACGACAAGAGCATCCAGACCGCCGAGTCGTCGGTGGACGGCACCCCGGACACTCCGGCCGAGGAGCAGGCGTTCCTGCGCGACGCGGCCGACTTCGGCAAGGGCTGCCGGAAGAGCGCGGGGGAGCTGATGGCCCATGTCTCGACCACCGACACCGCTCGTGACATGGACCGCATCCGGCAGGCCCTCGGCGACGACCGGCTGAACTACTTCGGCATCTCCTACGGCACCGAACTCGGCGGTGTCTACGCCCACCTGTTCCCCAAGAAGGTGGGCCGGATGACGCTCGACGCGGTGGTCGATCCCACCGCCGACACCGTGGGGCACGCGAAGAACCAGGCGCGAGGCTTCCAGACGGCCCTCAGCAACTATCTGAAGTCCGCCGGCGGTGACCCCGAGCAGGGATCACGGGAGATCGCGGAACTGCTGGAGCGGATCGACTCCGAGCCGCTGCCGACGTCGTCCTCCGGGCGTGAGCTGACGCAGTCGCTGGCGCTGACCGGCATCGTCCTGCCGCTGTACAGCAAGACCAGCTGGCCGGTGCTGACCAGCGCGCTGGATGCAGCGGAAGAAGGGGACGGCTCGGAGCTGCTGGCCCTGGCCGACGGATACAACGAACGTGACGCCTCGGGACGCTACGGCACCACGACCCACTCACAGCGGGTCATATCGTGCCTGGACGACAAGCAGCGGCCGACGGTCGAGGAGACGAAAAAGCTGCTGCCCGAGTTCGAGGGGATCTCGCCGGTGTTCGGCGCCTTCCTCGGCTGGGACACCGCCGGCTGGTGCCACGACTGGCCCGTTCCCGGCCAGTTCGACACCCCGGAGGTGAGCGCGCCCGGCGCGGCACCGGTCCTGGTCGTGGGCAACACCGGCGACCCGGCCACACCGTACGAGGGCGCCCGGAAGATGGCGGACGAGCTGGGCGAGGACGTCGGAGTGGTGCTCACCTGGAAGGGCGAGGGCCATGGTGCGTACGGCAGCGGCAGCGAGTGCGTCGACTCCACGGTGAACGCGTATCTGCTGGACGGCACGGTGCCGAAGGACGGCAAAGTCTGCTCATGACGACGGCGGGGGCTCCGCGCACTCATGGTGCCCGGAGCCCCCGGCTCGGTTCGGCGCTGTGGCGCGGCCGGTCAGTAGACCGGCTTGTCCGGCTCGATCTGGTTGACCCAGCCGATGACGCCGCCGCCCAGGTGGACGGCGTCGGCGAAGCCTGCGGACTTCAGGACCGCGAGGACTTCCGCGCTGCGGACACCCGTCTTGCAGTTCAAGACGATCTTCTTGTCCTGCGGCAGGCTCTCCAGGGCGTTGCCCATGAGGAACTCGTTCTTGGGGATCAGGCGGGCGCCCGGGATGGAGACGATCTCGAACTCGTTCGGCTCGCGGACGTCGATGAGCTCGATGCTCTCGCCGTCGTCGATCCACTCCTTGAGCTGCTTCGGAGTGATCGTGGAGTCGGCCGCCGCCGCCTGGGCCTCCTCGGACACGACGCCACAGAAGGCCTCGTAGTCGATGAGCTCCGTGACGGTCGGGTTCTCGCCGCAGATCGCGCAGTCGGGGTCCTTGCGGACCTTGACCTGGCGGTACTGCATCTCCAGGGCGTCGTAGATCATCAGACGGCCGACGAGGGGCTCACCGATGCCGGCGAGCAGCTTGATGGCCTCGTTGGCCTGGATGGAGCCGATGGACGCGCACAGCACGCCGAGGACGCCGCCCTCGGCGCAGGACGGAACCATGCCCGGGGGCGGGGGCTCCGGGTAGAGGCAGCGGTAGCAGGGGCCGTGCTCGGACCAGAAGACGGAGGCCTGGCCGTCGAAACGGTAGATCGAGCCCCACACGTACGGCTTGTTCAGCAGCACGCAGGCGTCGTTGACCAGGTAGCGGGTCGCGAAGTTGTCCGTGCCGTCGACGATCAGGTCGTACTGGCTGAAGAGGTCCATCACGTTGTCGGCTTCGAGCCGCTCCTCGTGAAGGATCACGTTCACGTACGGGTTGATGCCCTTGATCGTGTCCCGCGCGGACTCGGCCTTGGGACGGCCGATGTCGGACTGGCTGTGGATGATCTGGCGCTGCAGGTTCGACTCGTCGACCTCGTCGAACTCCACGATGCCGAGCGTGCCCACGCCCGCGGCGGCCATGTACATCAGCCCCGGCGAACCCAGTCCGCCGGCGCCCACGAAGAGCACCTTGCTGTTCTTCAGCCGCTTCTGCCCGTCCATCCCCACATCGGGGATGATCAGGTGGCGGGAGTACCTGCGGACCTCGTCTACGGTGAGCTCGGGGGCCGGCTCGACCAGGGGTGGCAGCGACACGGGGACTCCGTTGGTCGGTCAATCACTACAGTTGTTCTTCGCTTAACACTGCCATGGCCTTTTTCATTCCGAGACACCCGTCCCGATGCGCGAGACGATGTCGTCCCAGTAGCCGGGCATCGACTCCCAGGGGTTGGTGGGGTGGGCATCTGTGAAGTAGATCGTTGCCGCTCCCTGCCAGCGGGCGATGCGTAACGCCTCGTCGAGATGCGGCCGCGGTACTCCGTACACGAAGTGGCAGAAGCGTTCGGGCGGGTGGTCGGCGGTCCACTCGGCCACCTGCGACCAGCGGTAGTCGCTCCACGCACCGGAGAAGGTGACCAGTTGGTCGCCGTGCTCGGCGTAGCCGGGGTACGGGTGGGTGCCGTGGCCGAGGACGATGTGCGCGTTGTCATGGATCACCCGGAGCGTGGCCACGGTGCGCCGCACCTCGGGGAGCGCGGCGCGGTCTCCGGGGCAGCGGTCCAGGAGGAAGCCGTCGACCTTGTACCAGTCGAGGAAGCGGTGTGCGTCCGAGATCAGCTCGCCGAAGGTACGGAGGCCGTGGGCGGTGTCGAGGTGGCCGAGCACGCGGACACCGGCGTTGCGCAGGCGGCCGGCCGCTTCCAGGCAGTGCGGGTCGGGTTGCACACCGGGGCCGTCGGCCACGTTGAGCACCACCCAGTGAAGGGGGGTGCCCGGGCAGGCGAGTCTGCTCCACTCGGTGGGGGCGAGGAGGGGGTGCGCGAAGCCGGGGATACCGAAGCCGGTGCGGACATCCGTGCTCGCGGTGCCTGGCTTTGTGCTGGTCAGATACGGCATGCCGCCTCCATCCAGATGTCGGCCAGGGACTCCTCGAGGTTGATGCGGGGGCGCCAGCCGAGGCGGTCGCGGGCGGTGCGTACGTCTGCCTGTTGCCAGGTGCCGCAGCCGTCGGGGTACGGGAAGGCGGCCGGGCCGGTGCCTGCCGTGGCGGCTGCGGTGGTCGCGGCGGTGTGGTGGTGGTCGGAGTCCGGGCGGGGGTGGCCGATGGAGGGCCTCAGGTGGGGGGTGTGGGTGGCATGGGTCAGGTGGGTGGGGGGGTGGTGCATGCCGGGGAGCGTGTCGAGTTCGTTCAGCGCGCCGCCGTAGCCGGCCACCCGGGCGAGGATTCCGGCGGCGTCGCGGAGGCGGACGGCGCGGCCCGAGCCGATGTTGATGACGCCCTGGGCGGCGGAGAGCGAGGCGGCGTGGACGGCGCGGGCGACGTCGCGAACGTCGACGAAGTCCCGCTGTGCGCCGAGGCCGCCGAGCTTCAGCTCGCCGTCGCCGGACTGCATGGCGCGGCGCATGGCCTCGGCGAGGCGGCCGAGGGGGGAGCCGGCGGGGGTGCCGGGGCCCACGGGTGAGAAGACCCGGAGGACCACGGCGTCCAGTCCGGAGCCGAGGACCAGTTCGGTGGCGGCGAGCTTGCTGACGCCGTACGGGCCGCCGGGGCGGGGGACGGCGTCCTCCGCCGTGGAGGAGCCGGGCTGGCTGGGGCCGTACTCCGAGCCGCAGCCGATCTGTACGAGCCTTGCGCCGCAGCCGCTGCGGCGGAGGGCCTCGCAGACGGTGGCCACGGCGACGGTGTTGTGGCGGGTCAGTTCGCGCGCGCCGCCTCTGGTGGCGCCGGCGCAGTTGACGATCACGCCGGGGTGGACGGCGTCGAGGAAGCGGGTGAGGGCGCCGGGGCTGCCGGTGGCGAGGTCGAAGCGGACGTCGGCGTCGTCGCCGCGGCCGAGGGCGGTGAGCTGGACGGCGGGGTCGGCGAGGAGGCGGTCGGCCACGAAGCGGCCGATGTAGCCGTTGGCTCCGATCAGCAGGACTCTCATCGGTCGGCTCCTTGGGTCATGTGAGGTTCTCCTTCGTGCGGGTGGTGGTCGTATGCCTGCTGCGCAGCGTCCGTGGGGTGGGGTGCGCGTAGCGCCTACGGGGGGTGGGTGGTGCGGGGGCGGGGCGGGGGTGTCCGTCCTCGGACTGGCGCGATGGGGCTTGTTGGTGGGGGTACGGGTCGCGGACGCGCCAGCCACTGCGGGCGAACACCCCCACCCCACCCCCTCCCCGCCGCAGGCGGCATCCTGCTGCCGCGATCCGCGGGCAGTCGTGCCTCCCCCAGTGCCTTAAGGGCCTGGGAGGTGCCCCCAGGGCGATGGGGGTCCCCCCGCTCGAGCGAAGTCGAGAGTGGGGGAGGGTGGGCGCGACGGCACCCCGTCGGCGCCGGGCTGCGCAGACACCCCCCGGCCCACACCAACGCCGGGCGCCTTCCGGGGTGCAGCGCGTTGCCCCCTCACCGCGGTTGCTCCGCAGGGCGGTGCGCCGAGGCACGGGTGAGTGTGCGGCAGGCGTGGATCAGGAGGACAAGCGCCGCCGCACCGCAGGTGAGGGTGGGGACGGCCGCAGGGCCCCACGCCATGGTCAGCGTGTCCACCGGTGTCGACAGCCCCCCAAGACCCGGCAGGCGGGCCGCGAAAACCGTCGCCAGAGCCGTCGCCTGGGCAATCGCCGTGACCGAGAGCACCACCCTCGGCGCATGGGTGAAGCCGTGCACCATGAGGAGGCGGGCCAGGAACAACAGGGCGCCCAGCGCGAGCGCCCCGGGGAGCGCGAGGGGCTCGTCGAGGACCGTGGACACCATGCCGAGCAGGGCCGCCAGCGCACCCAGGAACAGGGCGAACGCGCCAAGGAGCGCGGGCCGTGCCGACGCGGAGAAGTCCTCCAGGCCCCGGCTGGATGCCAGCCTGCGGCGGGCGTGGGCGGTGAAGAGGCCGGCTGCCCAGGCCGCGGGTGCGTAGGCCAGGGCCAGGGCCAGGGCCGGGGCGGCGGCGAGGGGCCAGTGTCCGTGGTCCGTGCCGTCGGGCAGCCCGTCGGGGCCACCGGTGATCGCCGCGTGCAGCAGGCCGTCGCCCAGGAGGGCGTAGCCGATCAGCCAGCAGGTCCAGGTCGCCGTGGCCGGGCGGTGCCGGTGGCGGGGCGTGCTCAGCGGGCCTCGGCGTAGTGCCGCCCGGAGGGCGAGGGTGACGGCGAGGATGCCGACGGCCGCCGCGAAGAGGCGGTTCTCGCCGTGGGTCCGGTGCAGCGCGAGCACCGCTGCCGCGCACAGGACGCCCGGGAGAAGGGGGAGGAGGAGCGTGGGGGTGCTGATGCGCCCGTTCTCCGTGCGGGGTGGGGTGGGGGGTGGGGGGTCGTCGTCGCGGGGGACCCGGGCATAGAGCTCTTCGGCGAGGCTGAAGACGTCGCGGTGGCGGAAGCGCGCGGCCGTCCGGTCGGTGATGCCGTGGGCTTCCAGGCCCGCCGCGATCTCCAAGGGGTCCACCGCCCGGACACACAGGTCGTTGTGGCGGTGCAGGAGTGCCTTGACGGGGTCGGCCGCGCCCGTGCGGTTCCGTTCGTCCAGGTCGGTCATCGGGTCGTCTCCGTTGCTACCGGGGTGTCCATGGCCCACGTGGGAACGGCGCGGCGCTCGGTCCAGTGGCCGGGGAGGTGTGCCTCGGCGGGGGCGGCGAAGGGCAGGGGTGCGCCGGTGTCGTCGAGGAGCGGGCGGCGGACCGGGGTGCGCGCGACGGCCTCCAGGTAGAGGCCGTGGAACGCCGAGATGTTCTGGTCGACGGTGAACAGCTCGAGCGCGCGGGCGCGTGCGGCGGCTCCGAGGCGGGTGCGGCGCTCGGGGTCGCGCAACAGGGAGACGCACGCCTCGGCGAGCGCCCGCGGATTGCGCGGTGGTACGACGAGACCGGTGCCGCCGATGGCCTCCACGACGGCGCCGACATCCGTGGAGACGGTCGCGCGCCCGCAGAACATCGCCTCGATCAGCCCCACGGGGAACCCCTCGACGACGCTGGACATCACCGTCACGGCCGCGCCGGCGTAGGCGTCGGCGGAGGTCCGCAGGCCGGGGCCGCCGAGTTCCTCGAAGGACACCGGGTTGTCGCCGACGGCGTGCGGGCCGTCGGCCTCGTCCGGGAAGAGGTGGGCGGCGAGCGCCTTGCAGTGGCCGAGGTAGGCGGCACCCTCAGGGCCCGCCGGGCCGCCGATGATCCGCAGGCGGATCTTCGGCTCTTTCGTGCGGATCTCCGCGAAGGCGTGCAGCAGCGAGACCAGGTCCTTGGCAGGCTCCACTCGGCCGGCCCAGACGAGGGTGTGCGGGTCGGCGCTCTGCGGGGACTCCCCCACCTCGGCGAAGGGCGTGGCGTCCATGCCCGGGTACACGGTGCGCAGCTTCGCCCGGTCGGCGCCGCAGCGTTCCTGCCAGCGGCGGGCGTGGGTGTTGCCCGGTGTGATGAACGCGGCACGGCGGTAGGTCTCGGCGGCGAGCCTGCGGTGGAAGGCGGCGAGCAGGGAGCGGACCGCGGGCGAGGAGTCCGGGCGGGTCAGGTAGTGCGTCCGCAGGCGTACGCCGTACTCGGTGACGAGAAGCGGGACACCGAAGAAGTGGTGGGCGAGCAGGCCCGGCAGGGCCGTCACTCCGCCCGCGGTGGCGTGGCACAGGTCCACCGCGCCCAGCCCGTCCTTCTCGTACCAGTCGAGCGAGAGGGGGCGCAGGGCGCGTTCCACGTGGGCGGCGACGGCCAGCAGATCGGGGACGCGCGCCTCGCGCGCGGTGCGCCGGGCGCCGGGCGCACGGCAGGCGCGCTCCAGGGCGCGTACGGCCGTCTCGGAGCGGAGTGCGGCCACCAGGCCCCCCTGGTCGCGGGCGAGTCCGGCGAGGCCGAGCAGCGCGGTGGCGAAACGGTCCGCCTCGGTGGTGGAGGCGTCCGGAGGGGCGCAGAGGGCGGCGGCCAGTTCCCCGTAGTGCTCCGAGAAGAGCCGGCGGGCGCGACGGCCGTGCACCACCCCGTCGTCCTCGGCCGTCCACAGCGGCGCGGTCCGCACCCTGGCGACCTGCGGCGGCAGCGGCACCCAGCCCGCGTCCTCCTGGGCTTCGTCGCTGCTGAACGCGTAGACGTCGAACTCGTCTCCGTCGAGTCCGCGCACCAGGCGGTCGCACCAGAGCCCGCCCTCACCGCCCAGATACGGATAACCACCCTCCGTAAGCAGTCCGATGCGCACGTGTGCACCCCCGATCTCCCGTATGGGGAGCCGCCGTTGGCCCGGCGGCTCGCAGCGGGACGAAGGTATGCGGAACTGGTGGTGGGGGGGGGGGGGGGGGGGGGGGGCGGCGCCCCAAAAGGTGTGCGGGGGGGGGCGTT